>NZ_JAGPXQ010000074.1:0-16239 GCF_018070435.1 Micromonospora sp. C51
CGCCCCGCCCGCCCGCGCGTCGATCATGAAGTTATTGTCGGGACACGCCGATGGCGACGGCGATAACTTCATGATCGGCGCGGGCGTGCGGGGCGCGGTGCGGTAGTGGACGGGGGCGTGGGGTTGTGGAGCGGGTGCGGCGGGTGGGGGCGTACGGGGTGTTGCGGGACGCCGAGCGGCAGGTGTTGCTGGTGCGGGGCTCCGCCTCGGCGGACTTTCCCGGGGTCTGGTCGCTGCCCGGTGGCGGACTGGAGCACGCCGAACATCCCGCGCACGCGGTGGTCCGCGAGGTCGCCGAGGAGACCGGGTTGACCGTCGAGGTGAGCGGGCTGTGTGCGGTCGTCGCTGACGTGGTGCCGTACCCGGAGCTCGGGGCCGCCCTGCACACCGATCGGATGCTGTTCGACGTGGCGACGATCGGTGGACGGCTGCGCGCGGAGCGCGACGGCAGCACCGACCTGGCCCGTTGGCTGACCCTGGACGAGGCGGCCGAGCTGCCGCTGCTGCCGTTCACCGCCGAAGCTCTCGGTCTGCCGGTCGTTCCGCTGCCGTCCGATGCCCTGCGCCGTCGAGAGCCGTTCCCCGGCCCCGGGGCCGACCGCCGGCAGCGCTTCGGGACGTACGGGATGGTCACCGACCCGGACGGACGGGTGCTGCTGACCATGATCGCCGAGGGCTATCCCGGAGCGGGCCGATGGCACCTGCCCGGTGGAGGCACCGATCACGGTGAACAACCCGTCACCGCGTTGCTACGGGAGCTGGTCGAGGAGTCCGGCCAACTGGGCCGGGTGACCCGGCTGATCGGGGTGGACAACCTGCACAATCCGGCGGCCCTGGGCCCGGAGGGGTACCCCATCGACTGGCACGGCATCCGGGTCGTCTACCGGGTGGAGGTTGACCTGCCGACCGAACCGGCGGTGACCGAACTGGCCGGCGGCTCCACCGCTCGTGCCGCCTGGTTCACCCCATCTGAGCTGCGGAATCTTCCGTTGACTGAGATCGCCGCGATGGTTCTGGAACCGTCGAGGTAACCCCACGGTGACGGTGTCGGGCCGATCTCGCCACCCAGCCGGTGCGGACGACCTCCGGTACAGTCAAGGCAGGGCAGGCGTAGAAAACGGGCGATGGTGTCCCGGATGGGAATAAGACGGCGGTTCGCGCGGTTAAGGGAGATATAAGTACCGCCGGCAGCTATCGCCATTCCCCACCCCCCTGTGCGATGGTGTACTCCGCAAAACGGCTGCCGGGCCAGGAAGGTCCGGCACGAGACAGCCGGACGCCCGCCACGTTGCGGTAAGCCGATCCGGTGATGGAGGAAACGTGCCGAGAGCCCCATGGCGCCGGCGTCGTACGACTGACAGCCCGCGTCCCGCAGGGCGAAGCTGGACGGGCCCACTGCGCCGCAGCGGCACCCTCGCCCGCCAGGTCCTGCTGGTCCGCGTCGGCCGCCGAGGTGCGGAAATGCACGGCGCGACCGACGTGTTGCCCGAGCCCCGGTATCAGGACCGCCCGCGTCGCCGATACGGCCTCAGGCGGTCCCGCCGCACCGGGATGGAGACCATCGCCCCGGTCGGCCCGCTGATCGGCCCGGTCACGGTCAACCCACCCGTTGCGCCGGCTCCGGCGCTGGGCACGTCGACAGCGACACCGGCGCCGCTGCTGCCGGGTGAGCGGACCCCGGCGCGGCGGATGAAGTTCGCCCTGGTCAACGCCTGCACGCTGGCCAGCCTGCTGCTCGGCATCAACGCGATCTTCGTCGCCATGCAGGGTGAGGTACGGCTGGCCGCGTTCCTCCTGATCGCCTGCGTCGCGTTCGACGGCCTGGACGGCGCGCTGGCCCGCAAGCTCGGGGTGTCCAGCCCGTTCGGTGCCCAGATGGACTCGCTGGCCGACATGTGCTCCTTCGGTCTCGCCGCACCTGTGGTGGTCTACGCGTCGTTGGCCGGTTCCGCGCCGACGGCCGCCGCCGCTGTGGCCGCCGCGCTCGTCGCCGCCTGCGCCGCCATCCGGCTGGCGAGGTTCAACGTATCGCCGAGCGACGGACGGTTCTTCTCCGGTGTGCCCACCACCATGGCCGCCGCCGTGCTCGCCCTGATGGTGGTGATCGGCATGCCGGTGCCAGGGGCGGTGCAGATCGCCGGGGTGGCCCTGCTCGCCTTCACCATGGTCAGCAGCTTCCCCTACGCCAAGCTCGCCCGCCTGGTCAAGCTGCCGCCGTGGGTCTGGCTCGCGCCGGTGGTCGGTGCCCTGATCGACGTCCGGCTCACCTTCGGGCTGATCGTGGTCGGATATCTGGTCAGCGGTCCGGTGCTCTGGCTGCGCCAGCGTCGCACCATCGTCTGACCTGCTGCTGAAAAGGGGTGTCGCGGCCAAGCCGCGACACCCCTTTCGCATTGCCTCATCACCGCCAGGTGGCACCCGACTCGCGGCATGTCGCGGCCTCCGGGCCGGGTGAGGGCCCAGGTTGCCGCAACCCGCGTGCCGGCCCACCCGCGTGCGGCCGTAACCCGCGTGCGGGCCTACCCGCGTGCGGTCGCCTACCGGGTCAGCGCCAGCGGGCGATCACGGTCGATCCACCGATCACCTTGTCACCCGGCCCGACCAGCGGCTCCGCGGCCGCTGCCGGCAGGTAGACGTCGGTACGCGAGCCGAAGCGGATCAGCCCGAACCGTTCGCCCCGGGCCAGCAACGCGCCGATCGGAGCGCGCTGCACGATCCGGCGGGCGATCAGGCCGGTCCGCTGGGCCACCACCACGGTGCCGTGGGTGGTGTCCAACACCGTGTAGGCGGCCACGTTGTGCTCCGCGTCCGGCTTCATCGCGTTGACGAACCCGCCGTCGGCGACGAAGTAGTCGACCACCTTGCCGGCCACCGGGGAGCGGTTGACGTGCACGTCCAGCACCGACAGGAAGACAGCGATCCGGAGGAACTCGCTGTCGCCGAAGCGCTCGTCCGTCAGGCGCTGCACCGACAACACCTGCCCGTCGGCGGCGGCCACCACGGCCGAGGGGTCCTCCGGCACGTCCCGCTGCGGGTCCCGGAAGAAGGCCGCCACCGGCGCGGCGGCCAGCGCGGGCAGCAGCCAGAGCTTCGACTTCGGTCGGGCCAGTCGGGCCAGCGCGGCCAGCCCGAGAGCGATGCCGGCGGCGGCGACCCCGTTGGAGTCGATGTGCATGTCGCGGCTGAGCGGCACGCTCGACGGCCGGTACGCGGGAGCGAGCCGCTCGGCCGCTGCGGCCTCGGCCGGGGTGAAGCGGAGCCGGTACACGCGTACCGGCGGGTTGTTGAGCAGCACCAGGTCGTTGCCGACGCCGTACAGCGCGCCCTGCCGGTCCAACTCGGCGGCGGCGCCGGCGGTCCGGGCGACGGCGGTGGCGACGCTGAGCACCGCGCCGTCGGCCAGGTACTTGGTGAGTGCCCCGATGGTGGTGCGGGCCTCGTCAGCGGTGCCGGTGAATGCCTCAGCGGCGATGACCACCGCAGCGGCCTCCGCCTCGGCGAGGCTGTCCACGACCCGGACCCGTTCGGCGACCCAACGCCCCTGGGCGGTGACGTGCTCCCGCAACGCCGTGGCGCTGACCCGTTCGGCGGGTACCAGGGTGAGGGTGTCGCCGGGCAGCATCGCTTCGATCGCCGCGGTCAGCACCGCGGACTCCGGAGCCGCGCCGACCAGCAGGGCGGCCTTCGGTTCGTTGATCCGGGCAAGCTCGGAGACGAGGGTACGGGCGGCGCGCTCGCCGAGGCGGACCGGACCGGATCGGTCGGGCGTACGCACGGCGGGGGACTGGGTCATGTCGAACGGGCTCCTGACGGGTAGAGGCGACTGACGCGATGGTCACCGCCGGCGGCGAGGTCGGCCCGGCCACGGACGGCCCGCGCGCCGACGACCCGCGGGGTTGCCCTGCGGCGCGGGCCGGCCAGCGCTGGCGGGAGCACACCGGCCAGCATAGGCGGCGAGCGAGCGTGGCCGCACGGTCAGGCGTCGCGTCCCTGCCGTCCGGGTGGTGGCGGCTCGTCCGACCCGCCGAACAGATCCAGCGTGCGGTCCACCTGCGGATCCGGGTCGGCCGCCGGTGCCGAGCTGACCGGGGCCGGCTCGTCCGTCGGGGTGTCGGGACTCACCGGGCCCCGAAGCGGGTCGGCGGCGGTCTCCGCAGCGTCCGGTGCGGAGTCGTTCCGGCCGGTGTCGTCAGGAGTGTCGATCGGTGCGGGCCGACCGTTGTATCGGCTGGAACGCAGGGCGCCGATCAGGCCGAGCCCGCCGACCAGGATCAGTCCGCCGGCCAGGAACCAGCCGGCCGGTGGCAGTACGAGACCGAGCACCTGGGCGAGGAGCCACCAGGCGGCGAGGGCGAGGAAGAGCAGCCCGAAGGCGAACGACACCAGGTCGGTGCGGTGGGTCCTCACCGGGTCACCTCCATGTGTCCGGCGTTGACGTGCAGGTTGAGGCGCAGCGTTCCGCCGCCGGCCCCGTCCGGGCCCAGATCGACGACGTCAGCGGGCCGGTTGTCCATGCCCTGCGTTCGCTGGCCGAGGACGTCGGCGTCACCGGCGGTCACCTGGGTCACCGCCGTGACGTCCACGTTCGGCGGCAGCACCACGGTGGCCTCACCGAAGTTGATGGCGACGGTTATCTCCGTCTCCTGCTGGTCGAAGTCGATCGCCCGCAGGTCGAGCACCGCGTCGCCGAAACTCTGTTCGTACCGGACGGCGAGGTCGCGGTGGTTCGTCGGTGCCCAGGTGACCGCGCCGTCCACCCCGCGTACCCGGTCGTAGGACTCGACGACCGTGACCACGGCCAGGGCGGCGGCGGTCACCAACCCGAGCGCGATCAGCCAGCGGGCCCGCCCGAACCAGGTACCCACGAGCAGGCCGAGGCCGATCACCGCGAGTGCCGCGGCGAAGTAGGCCGACGCGCCGATCCCGAAGATGTCCAGCAGGTCGAGCACGCCGACCAGCCCCAACGCGAGGAAGATCAACGAGAAGGTCACCGCGCCCAGGGCCGATCGTTCCCGGGGCTTGCGGGGCGGCTTCGACTTGGGCGGTGGCGGCGGGGCCACCTTCGGCGGCCCGGCGTAAGGGCCGTGCGGGGCGAACGGGGGACGGTAGGTCGGTGGGGTGACCGGTGGGCCCGCGGCGGCGGCGCTCGTCGGCCATGCCGACGCCGTCGGCAACTGCATGGTTGGCTCCTCAGGCCCGCCCGGCACCGACGGTGCCGAGGGAACGCCGGACGTCGGGCCGGCTGGGTGGAAGGCGGGCGGTATGACCGTCGTGGTCCGGCCGAATTCCGGGTACGCCGCCGGATAGGCGGTCGGCCCGGGATAGCTGACCGGCGGCACCGGACCGGGTGGCGGAGGTGGACCCGCGCCGACACCGGCGTCCGGCGTACCCGGTACGGCCGACTCGGGTCGGGCTTCGCGCTGCTGACGGTTCAGCAGCAGCGCACCGCCGACCAGGATGGCCGCGCCGAGCAGTACCGCGCGGAAGGCGTCGGTGACGACGAAGCCGAAGCCGACCGCCACCACCACGCCGAGGACGATCACGGTGACCGGGGACATGCTGGAACGCCCACGGCCCAGCATGGATTCGATGGGCGAGGCGGTGTCGCCCTCGCCCGGGATGATCAACCAGGCGGCGACGTAGACCAGGATGCCGACGCCGCCGAAGAAGCCCAGGACCGCCAGCAGCACCCGCCAGAGCACGGGGTCGGTGTTGGTGGCTCGGCCGACGGCAGCACAGACGCCCGCCAGGTAGCGGCCCTCGCGTGGCCGGACCAGCCCGTACCGCGAGGTGAAGCCGGCGCCGCCGAACGGACCGCCCGGGCCGCCTCCCGGCGGCGGCCCGCCCCACCACCCCGGTCCACCGGGTCGGCCCGGCCCCCCTGGCCCGCCCGGCCCCCCCGGCCCGGCGGACGGTGGCGCGGTGTCCCATGCCGTTCCGCCGGTGGGTGGTGGCGCGGCGGCAACGGGTGGCGGTGTGTCGTCCCACGCCGCTCCGCCGGTGGGCGCCCGCCCGCCGGCCGGCGCGGCCGGGCCGTCCGCCTCGGCACCGGGGGATTCGGGTACGGCCGGCCCGGTGGCCGCCGGAGGCGTCGACTCCGGTTCGGTCGGCCCCGGCCGGTGCGGCTGGGCAGCGTCGTCGGTCATGCCTCGATCCTGCTGCGCCCGATGCCCGAGCGGCCTCCGGAGGCGACCCTGACCCCACCCTGAGATCCGGCCGGCCCGAATGTCGGGGGCGTCCCCGTGGTCGGGCGGCCACGCCGCGTGTGACGATCGGAGCGGCGCCGGAAATCCTCGCCTCTCCTCCGGCCCGACCGTCCTGACCAGGGAGCCCGCGATCAGCAGCATCAGCCAACCACCCCGCCTCTACCGCGCCCCGGAGCACCGGATGGCCGCCGGGGTGGCCGCCGGCATCGCCGAGCATCTCGGAGTTCCGGTGGTCCGGGTCCGGATCGCCTTCATGGTGCTGCTCGGGCTGAGCGGGTTGGGTCTGCTGCTCTATGCCGCCTTCTGGGCGGTCGTGCCGCTGCGACCCGGTGACAACGCCGTACCGCCGCGCCGCGATGTCGGCCAGTTGCTGCCCTTCGTGGCCATCGGGCTCGGGGTACTGCTGATCCAGGTGATGGTCTTCGACTCGGTCGGCGCGGCCGGCACGGCGGGCTGGTTGGTCGCCATCATCGCGGTCGGCGCGGGCGTGATCTGGCACCAGTCCGCGCCCGAGCGGCGACGGCAGTGGGGCGAGTCGATGCCGGTGCCCTGGCTCGGCGCGGTGATAGAGGAGAGCGACCGGCGGGCCTTCGTGCTGCGCTTCGTCGGGGGCGGGGTGCTGGTCGCGGTCGGCATCATCGGTGTGGCAGCGGTCTACTCCCCGGCGCAGAACCTCGACGCCGTGATCAACGGAGTGATCTTCGCGTTGGTCGGGCTGGCGGGTGTGGGGGTGGTGGCCGCGCCGGTGCTCTGGCGCACCTGGAACCAGCTCCGCTCTGAGCGCGAGGGGCGCATCCGCGAGCAGGAGCGGGCCGAACTGGCAGCCATGGTGCACGACCAGGTGCTGCACACCCTCGCGTTGATCCAGCGCAACGCCAGCGACGTCAAGACCGTGCAGCGGCTCGCCCGGGGCCAGGAGCGCTCGCTGCGCAACTGGCTCTACAAGCCCACCGCGTCACCCACCGAACGCCTCGCCGCCGCGCTGGAACAGGCCGCGGCCGAGGTGGAGGACACCTTCGCGATGACTGTGGAGGCGGTCGTGGTGGGCGACCGGGAGACCGACGAGCGGGTCGGCGCGCTGGTGGCCGCGGCGCGCGAGGCGCTGGTGAACGCCGCCCGGCACGCCGGGGTGCAGACCGTCTCGCTCTACGCCGAGGTCGAGCCCGAACAGGTAAGTGTCTTCGTACGGGATCGGGGTGTCGGGTTCGATCCGGATACGGTGGAGGACCATCGGCACGGTGTCCGAGGCTCGATCGTCGGGCGGATGAAACGGCACGGTGGCCGGGCGGAGATCCGTTCCCGGCCTGGAGAGGGGACCGAGGTCCGGTTGATCCTGCCGATCTCCCGGGAGTCGGCCACTGCGGAGAGGGACAGATGATGGCCGAGCAGTCGACACCACCGGTCGAGCCGGAGAGCACCGGGCCCGGACGGCTGCGGGTGTTCCTGGTCGACGACCACGCCATGTTCCGAGCCGGGGTACGCGCCGAACTCGGCGTGCACGTCGAGGTGGTGGGCGAGGCGAGCACGGTGGCCGAGGCGGTCAGCCGGATCGCGGCCACCGGACCGGACGTGGTCCTGCTCGACGTGCACATGCCCGACGGTGGTGGTCGAGCGGTGCTGGAGGCTATGCGGCGCAGCCACCCCGAGGTCCGATTCCTGGCGCTCAGCGTCTCCGACGCGGCCGAGGATGTGATCGGGCTGATCCGGGCGGGTGCGCGTGGTTACGTCACCAAGACCATCTCGCCGGACGAGTTGGCTGCGGCGATCCGGCGGGTGGCCGACGGCGACGCGGTGTTCAGCCCCCGCCTGGCCGGTTTCGTGCTGGACGCCTTCGCGGCCCGGCCGGACGCCCCGGTCGCCGATCCGGAACTGGACCAGCTGACCAACCGGGAACGCGAGGTGCTGCGGCTGCTCGCCCGGGGGTACGCGTACAAGGAGATCGCCCGGGAGCTGTACATCTCGATCAAGACCGTCGAGACCCATGTCTCCAACGTGCTGCGCAAACTCCAGATGTCCAACCGGTACGAGCTGTCCCGGTGGGCGGCCGACCGGCGTTTGGTATAACCGACCTTCTCGGCATAAGCGGCTAATCAGGCCGCAGGGCGTGACATGTGATCAAGTCGCGGTCAATAATGCCCCTCGCCTTTCCCGCGTGCGGATGCTGCTCATCCCGCGGGAACGGCGACTCAGGCCGCCCGCGCGTACGCGGGTCACTCCCTGCCCGAGAGGTGCACGAAACTCATGATCGGACAACGA
This sequence comes from Micromonospora sp. C51, assembly GCF_018070435.1. Lineage (NCBI taxonomy): Bacteria > Bacillati > Actinomycetota > Actinomycetes > Micromonosporales > Micromonosporaceae > Micromonospora > Micromonospora sp. C51. Next base: position 8,463 of record NZ_JAGPXQ010000074.1, read on the forward strand.
GGACGGCGCTGGGCGCGGATCGCGCTCGCGGCCGTCACCGGCGGCGCGCTGGCGCTCGCTGCCGCCGCCCCGGCCGCTGCCGAGGACCCGGCCACCGGCGTGGCGAAGTCGGTGCCGGACAGCACCGTCAAGCTGCTGCTCGACGGTAAGGTCAAGCGGACCTCGGCGCTGGCTATCAAGATCGACGGAAAGCGGCTGCCGGCCTTCTGCATCGACTACCACACGAACGTCGCGATCGATGGCAAGTACCAGGAGGGCACCTGGGACGAGTCCCAGGTGAAGAACCTCGCGAAGGTTCAGTGGGTGCTGACTCACGGGTACCCGAACGCCGACTCCGCCGCGCTGCTGGCCGCCGCCGGTGCCACCGTGCCCGCCGGGACGGACGCGAAGGTACGCCGGAACCTGCTCTACTTCGGCACGCAGACCGCCGTGTGGCACTTCAGCGACGGCATCGAGCTCGGCGACTGGGTCGCCGGGCGTGGCCTGATCAACAAGCAGCGGTACGAAGTGATCAAGAAGGTCCACGACTACCTGATCGCGAATGCCACCGACCAGCCCGAGCCGAAGGCCGAGCTGAGCATCGATCCGGCCACCGCCACCGCGAAGGTCGGGGAGAAGGCCGGGCCGTTCACCGTCAAGGGGCCGGCGGGTGAGATCACGCTGGCGGTCACCGGCGGGTCGGCGGTCGACGCCGAGGGCGCGCCCGTGACCACGACCGACAACGGCGGCCAGTTCTGGCTGACGACCGAGGAAGCCGGCGAGGTCAGCGTGACCGCGTCCGCCGCCGGCTCGGTCTCCTTCGGCCGGGTGTTCCTCTACACCGGGTCCAAGGCGGCGCAGAAGCTGATCCTGGGCGGCAGCACCGGGGCCACGGTGACCGCCGAGGCGAAGGCCACCTTCACGGCGGCGCCGTCGCCGCAGCCGAGCAGCCCCCAGCCGACGACGCCGGAGCCGACCCCGTCGACCCCGGAAGAGTCCCCGTCGCCGAGCGCTCCTGAGGAGTCGCCGGCGAGCCCCGCCCCGTCCACCTCGCCGGCCTCGAACGACGGTGGTCTGCCGCTCACCGGTGCGCCGATCGTCACCGCGATCGCTGCGGGGCTGGTGCTCCTGCTCGCGGGCGCGGTCACCGTCCTGGTGCTGCGTCGTCGCAGGATTCACTTCACGGCCTGATCAACCGTCGCGACACCTCGTCCGACCCCGGATCCCGCAGCACGCGGGGTCCGGGGTCGGACCACTCTGGGGGACAGGAGTCCTTCAGCCGACCAGAACGATCGACCGCTGGTCTGGAATCAGACTCATACTTTCGGGTAGGATTCCGGAAGGAGTGGCGGGATTCACGTCGATGCTCCGGCGGGTTCGCGGAGTCGTCGGGCCCGCGTCATACGACGGTCGGCCGAGCGTGGAAATGTGGTTGACGAGCAGCTCATACCATGCCTCCGGCGCGCCGGAGTGGCGCCTGTGGGTCGATGTCGGCACCGTCCCGGGCGGGTATCGGGTTGATAACACGCCTTCCCGCCTGGGCGCATTGAGTGTCACAGTTGCAGGCACCTCACAACCCCCTCGTGAGCCGAGCGCCCTGAGGAGGCACTCCCATGCGCGGGAAATTCCTGAAGGTGGCGGTCGCGGCGACCGCCACCGCCATGTTGGCTACCGCTTGTAGCAGCGGTGGCGACGACAATGAGCCGGCCGGCGAGTCCGGCGGCACGCTGCGGGTGTACAACGCCGAGCCGGCGTTCCTGACCCCGTCCGGCGGCGACGACGAGCCGTCGTTGTACGTGATTCGTCAGCTGTACCGCGGTCTGGTCAAGTACAACGCCGAGACCTCGGCGGTCGAGATGGACCTGGCCGAGTCGGTCGAGTCGACCGACCAGAAGCTCTGGACGATCAAGCTCAAGAGCGGCTACACCTTCGACAACGGTGAGCCGGTCAACGCCGACGCGTTCCTCCGGTCGTGGAACTACGCCGCTTACGGGCCGAACGCCCAGAACAACGGCTACTTCATGAAGCGGATCGCCGGTAAGGCGGACGTGGCGCCGGCGGACCCGGACGGTGAGGGCCCGAAGAAGGCTCCGGAGCCGACCGCCGAGACCATGTCGGGTCTCAAGAAGGTCGACGACCTGACCTTCACTGTCGAGCTGGACGCGCCGTTCTCCGGTTTCCCGACCACGATCGGTTACCCGGGCTTCTTCCCGATGGCCCAGGCCTGCGTCGACGACATCGCGAAGTGCAACGAGACGCCGATCGGTAACGGCCCCTACAAGATGGACGGCAGCTGGCAGCACAACGTCGCCATCAACCTGGTCCGCAGCGAGTCCTGGAAGGGCGAGCCGGGCAAGCCGGACCGCATCGAGTACCGGATCTTCGCCGACATCGACGCTGGCTACGCCGCCTTCCAGGCGGGCGAGCTGGACGTGCTCTACACCCTGCCCCCGGCCCGTTACAAGGAGGCCCAGGCGCAGTACGGCGACCGGATGTACGAGCAGCCGGGTGACAGCTTCACCTACGTCGGCATGCCGCTGTACCAGGACACCTTCAAGGACAAGCGGATCCGCCAGGCGCTGTCGCTGTCGATCGACCGGCAGTCGATCATCGACGCGGTCTTCGACGGCCGGTTCACCCCGGCCAGCGGCTACGTGGCCCCGACCTTCGAGGGTGCTCGCGAGGGCGTCTGCAAGTACTGCACCAAGGACGTCGAGAAGGCCAAGCAGCTGCTCGCCGAGGCCGGCGGCTGGCCGGCCGGTGAGAAGCTGATCCTGTGGGCCAACGCCGGTGCCGGCCACGACCTGTGGCTGCAGGCGGTCGGTGACCAGATCAAGGAGGCCCTGGGCATCGACTACGAGCTCAAGGTCAACCTGCAGTTCGCCGAGTACCTGGAGACCGCGGACCAGAAGAAGTTCACCGGTGGGTTCCGCCTCGGTTGGGGTCCGGACTACCCGTTCATGGAGACCTTCCTCTACCCGCTGTACGGCACCGGTGCCGGCAGCAACAACTCGGGCTACTCGAACGAGGCCTTCGACAACCTGATGAAGCAGGGCGACTCGGCCGAGTCGATCCAGGCCGCCATCCCGGCGTACCAGCAGGCTGAGGACATCCTCGGCGAGGACCTGCCGGTCATCCCGATGTGGTGGAACAAGGTTGGCGCGGTCTACAGCGAGAACGTCGACCAGTTCGTCTGGAACGCCGTCTCGGATGCCGACTACGGTGCGATTTCGCTGAAGCAGAACTGAGCTTCAGACTCCTGATCCTGCCGTAATACGACGTGGCGGCAACGGTGACCCCACCAGGGTGATCGTTGCCGCCACGTCAGCGCCGAGAGGAGACCCCGTCATGGGGCGCTACGTCATTCGACGGTTGCTCCAGTTCATCCCCACCGTGCTGGGCACCATGTTCCTACTGCACTACATGACCTCGCTGGCGATTCAGTTCAGCGGGAACCCGGTCCGGGCGCTGTTCGGGGACCGGACGCCGCCGCCCGCGCTGCTTCAGGCGATCACCGAGCGGCTCGGCTACGGTGACCCCTGCCTGGACCAGCGGGGCAACCCCTGTTTCGGGCTCTTCCTGGACCGCCTGCAGAACATCTTCTTCCACTTCGACTTCGGCATCAACCTGCGCCAGCGGGAGGTCACCGACCTGGTCGCCGACGCCATTCCGTTCACCCTCAAGCTGCTGGTCATCGCGATCGTGTTCGAGGCGGTCGTCGGCATCGCAGCGGGTGTGCTGGCCGGTCTGCGGGGTGGTAGCTTCACCGACTACCTGGTGAAGATCAGCACGGTCTTCGTCATCTCGGTGCCGATCTTCGTGCTGGGCGTGGTGGTCCGGGAGTTCGTCGGGGTCAAGTTCGGCAACGTGCTGCGGGGCCAGGACTGGATTCCGGACGTGATCGCGTCCGGCATGTTCAGCCCCGGCTTCAAGCCCGACTATCCGTTCGCAAGCCTGATCATTCCCGGCATGGTGCTCGGCGCGGTCTCGCTCGCCACCACCGCCCGGCTCACCCGGACCAGCATCATGGAGAACATCCGTGCTGACTACGTCCGCACCGCCAAGGCCAAGGGGCTGACCAACAAGCGCGTCATCGGCGTGCACACGCTCCGCAACTCGCTGATCCCCGTGATCACCTTCCTCGGCGTCGACATCGGCGCCGCGATGGCCGGGGCGGTCGTCACCGAGACCATCTTCAACGTGCCGGGCATCGGCCGACTGGTGACGATGTCGGCGCGCACCGGTGAGTCCTCGGTGGTGGTCGGGGTGGTGACCATGCTGGTGCTGGTCGTCCTGCTGGCCAACCTGCTGGTCGACCTGCTCTATGCCGTGCTCGACCCGAGGATCCGCTATGAGTGACCGAATCACGGTGGCGGACGTAGGTCTTCCGACCGTTCCTGATGGCCGGGTGGAGCGAAACGAGGTGTGGACATGAGTGACCTGACGAGCGCGGGATCCGCCGTCGGCGGTGCGCCGGTGGCCGGTGACGGCCCTACGCCTGACGCGCCGAGCGGCAAGGAGCGCAACGCGAGCCTGTGGGCGGACGCCCGCCGGCAGCTGCTACGTGACCCGGTCTTCGTGATCGCCTGTCTCTACATCCTCATGGTCGGCTCGATGGCGCTCTTCCCGAAGCTCTGGACCAGCCAGGACCCGCGGGCGTGCAGCACCGACCGGTCCCGGGTCGCCCCGAGCTGGGACCACCCCTTCGGCTTCGACATCCTGGGTTGCGACTACTACTCGCACGCGATCTACGGTGCCCGCCCGTCGATGGTGATCGCGGTGATGGCGACCGGCGGCATCGTGCTGTTCGGCGGGGTGCTCGGCCTGCTCGCCGGCTACTACGGCGGCTGGGTCGACGCGATCATCTCCCGGGTGATGGACATCTTCTTCTCGCTGCCGTTCCTGCTCGGCGCGATCGTGTTCCTCACCGTGATCAAGCGGCAGAACATCTGGACCATCACCGCAGTGCTGTTCCTGCTGGCCTGGCCGACCATCGCCCGGATCATCCGGGGCAGTGTCATCTCGTCGAAGGACCTGGACTACGTGCACGCCGCGAAGGCGGTCGGCGCCCGCAACTCCCGGTTGATGTTCCGGCACATCCTGCCGAACGCGATCGCGCCGATGCTGGTGTACGCCACCATCGTGCTGGGCTCGTTCGTCGCCGCCGAGGCCACGTTGACCTTCCTCGGTGTGGGACTCCAGCCGCCCGCGCAGTCCTGGGGCATCATGATCAGCGCCCACCAGGTCTACTTCCTGGACGACCCGTGGCTGCTGCTCTTCCCCTGTGGTCTGCTGGTGGGCACGGTGCTGTCCTTCATCCTCATGGGTGACGCGCTGCGTGACGCCCTCGACCCGAAGTTCCGGTGAGTCCGATGAGCGAGTCTCAGCGAGCGAATCATCAGCACAGGGCGACGGTGCCTCATGAGGGCACGGAGCGAAGCGGAGTGCCGGCATGAGCGAGCTTCTGCGAGCGAATCATCAGCACAGGGCGACGGTGCCTCATGAGGGCACGGAGCGAAGCGGAGTGCCGGCATGAGCACTGATGTGAACGTCAAGATGGAAGCGCTGGCGGGTGTGGACCCGGATGCGCTGCCGCTGCAGGTCAAGGACCTGCACGTGGAGTTTCGCACCCGCAACGGCATCGCTCACGCCGTGAACGGCGTGAGCTTCGACCTGCGGGCCGGCGAGACCCGGGCGATCCTCGGCGAGTCCGGCTGCGGCAAGAGCGTGACCGCTCAGGCGATCATGGGCATCCTGGACACCCCACCCGGCTTCATCACCGGCGGTGAGATCCTGTACCGGGGGGTCGACCTGCTCAAGCTGCCGGAGTCGGAGCGCCGCAAGGTGCGTGCCAACCGGATCGCGATGATCTTCCAGGACGCGCTCTCCGCGTTGAACCCGGTCTTCACCGTCGGGTTCCAGTTGGCCGAGCTGTTCCGGAAGCATCGGGGCATGTCCCGGCAGGACGCCAAGGCCCGTGCCGTCGAGCTGCTGGACCTGGTGAAGATCCCGGCGGCGAAGCAGCGGGTGAACGACTACCCGCACCAGTTCTCGGGTGGTATGCGGCAGCGCGTCATGATCGCGATGGCGTTGGCGCTCGACCCCGAGGTGCTGATCGCCGACGAGCCGACCACCGCGCTGGACGTGACCGTGCAGGCGCAGATCATGGCGCTGCTCGCCGAGTTGCAGCGGGAACGGAACATGGGCCTGGTGCTGATCACCCACGACATGGGTGTGGTGGCCGACGTGGCGGACCGGATCTCGGTGATGTACGCCGGCCGGGTCATCGAGGAAGCCGGCGTGAACGACATCTACGCCAGCCCCGCCCACCCGTACACCAAGGGTCTGCTGGAGTCGATCCCGCGTCTGGACCTCAAGGGTCACGAGCTCAGTGCCATCAAGGGCCTGCCGCCGATGCTGACCAACATCCCGCCGGGCTGCGCCTTCAACCCCCGGTGCGGGTACGCGCAGGAGGTCTGCCGGAAGGACCCGGCGCCACCGCTGTACCAGGTGTCGCCGAGCCGGACGGCCGCCTGCCACTTCTGGAAGGAGGTCAAGGGCGATGAGTGACGTGGTGCTGGAAACCCGCGACCTGGTCAAGCACTTCCCGCTGACCCGGGGCATCGTCTTCAAGAAGCAGTACGGTGCGGTGCAGGCGGTCGACGGGGTCAACCTGCAACTGCGGCGCGGCGAGACGCTGGGCATCGTCGGCGAGTCCGGCTGCGGCAAGTCGACGTTGGCTCGGCTGCTGGTCGGGCTGGAGACGCCGACCTCCGGCGACCTGTTCGTGCAGGGCAAGAACATGTCGAACGTCGGCGCCGAGGAGCGACGTCGGGGCCGGCGCAACATCCAGCTGGTGATGCAGGACCCGTACACCTCGCTGAACCCGCGGATGACCGTCGGCGACATCATCGGCGAGCCCTTCGAGGTGCACCCGGACGTGCTGCCGAAGGGCAAGCGGCGGGCCAGGGTGCAGGAACTGCTCGATCTGGTCGGTCTCAACCCGGACCACATCACCCGGTACCCGCACCAGTTCTCCGGCGGCCAGCGGCAGCGCATCGGCATCGCCCGGGCGCTGGCGCTCAACCCGGAGATCATCCTGTGTGACGAGCCGGTCTCCGCGCTGGACGTCTCCATCCAGGCCCAGGTGATCAACCTGCTGGAGAAGCTCCAGAAGGAACTCGGGCTGTCGTACATCTTCATCGCCCACGACCTGTCGGTGGTCCGGCACATCGCCGACCGGGTCGCGGTCATGTACCTCGGCAAGATCATCGAGATCGGCGCCGAGGAGGAGATCTACGACAACCCGACCCACCCGTACACGCAGGCGCTGCTGTCGGCGGTGCCGGTGCCGGATCCGAAGCGGCGTGGGCATCGGGATCAGATCGTGCTGACCGGTGACGTGCCGTCGCCGGCCAACCCGCCCTCGGGCTGCCGGTTCCGTACCCGGTGCTGGAAGGCCCAGGACATCTGCGCCGAGCAGGCGCCGCTGCTGGAGGTCCGCGATAATTCGGACCACCCGAGCGCCTGCCACTTCGCTGAGGTACGCGACGTGGTGCACGCGTCGGAGTAGCCCCACAGACGCCGTCGGCTTCCGTCCATCCGTACCGGGAGCGGCGGTGAAGGTAGTGCCTCCTCAGTGATTCGGGGCGTCGGCCGTCACCAGCAGCCGGCGCCCCGGTCCACATCCGGCCCGCCCGCCCACACCCAGATCCACACCCAGGTTGATCAAGAAGTTTGCGTCTGGAACAGCGCGAATCCAGACGCAAACTTCTTGATCAACGGGACGGGTGGGGGG
>NZ_JAGPXQ010000075.1:0-15922 GCF_018070435.1 Micromonospora sp. C51
TGATCACTCAGCCGCCGCACGCGTACGGGATCTGCCACCGCCACAGCCTGACCGCCGCGACGCCGCCCGGCCGACAAGCCGAACGGCGTGTCATCCAACACCGCGAACGTTCGTGGTCACGGCACTACCACGGCGACGGCGGCCTCGAGCTACGCACCACCGTCACCCACCTGGCCAACAGCAGCCTCGGAACACCCGACGAGGCCACCTGGGGCATCTACGCATCCGCCATCGCCCGCTGGGAACTCCTGATCGGCCGACCGGTCCCCACGCCCACCCAACCCGGCCAGCACGGCAAACCGGTTCTCGCACCGCCGTTCGTGGAATGGCTCATGGGCCTACCCGCCCACTGGGTCACCGACCCCACCCTCGATCTACCACGCACGGGCGCCCTGCGCGTCCTCGGCAACGGGGTCGTCCCCACCCAAGCGGCGACCGCTCTCCGTCTCCTGCTGTGCCACCACCACTGACCCCTGCCAGGCACTGGTGGCTCTTCGCAAGTCCACACGCCTATCCGCGAAGGGCCACCACCCCGGCCTCACCTCGAACGAGGAGCCGTCCATGCACTCCAACCCGCCCCGATCCCGACGGCGGCCACCGCCAGCCGCACCCCCACCCACCCGCCGCGCCGGTGGCAGCGACGACGAGGAGCCGCGCCTCTACACCCCAGCCGAGGCCGCGGTGCTACTGCGCGTGTCGGAGTCCTGGCTACGCCGCCGCGCTGGACGCCGCCAGATCCCCTGCACCTTCCTCGGCAAACACCTGCGCTTCTCCACCGCCGACCTCGCCGCCATCATCACCGCCGCCGCAGAACCCGCCACCGGACGACGGCCCCACCGCCGACGCCGACCCCCACCTACCCCAGCGACTTGACCAAACCCCGAAAGTCACGCGTCCATCACCGACGCAACGGACACGAACCGATCGGAGACATAACCATGGCCTGGGTGGAAAAGCGCGGCACGAGATACCGCGTCCGCCTCCGTATTCCTGATGGCACCGTCACCACCGACTCCACCCACGAACTGCGCGCCGACGCTGTCCTGCGCGCCAAGGAGATCGACGTGGAAGTCGCCCGCGATACCTTCATCGACCCCCGCGGCGGACGCATCCCCCTCAGCGAATGGGTGCCGATCTGGGAGTCGACCCACCAGGCATCGCCCGCTACCTGGGCCGCCTACCGCAGCCACCTGCGGCTGCACATCCTGCCCACCCTCGGCCCGCTGCTCCTGGTCGACATCCGCCGCCAACACGCCAAGGCCCTCAGCCTCGCGCTCGGCAAGCGACTCTCACCCCGATCCGTCGCCGACGTGATCATGGTCCTGTCGATGATCCTTCAAGAAGCGGTCGAAGACCGCCGGATCCCCTTCAACCCCTGCCGCGGCATCCGGATCCCCAAGGGCATCCGCGCCGAACGACCTCACGCCTCCGCCGACCAGGTCGCCGCCATCGTCGCCCGCCAGGCCCGCCCATCCGACGGGCTCATGATCCTCACCGCCGCCTATACCGGCATGCGATGGGGAGAACTCGCCGGCCTGCACCGAGACAACCTCGATCTCAGCACCGGCAGCATCTACGTCCACCCCGACGTCGGCGCGCTTCACGAAGTCGAAGGCAAGCTGTACCTCGGCCCACCCAAAACCAACGACTCCGTCCGCCACATCCGCCTACCCCGCTTTGCCACAAACCTCCTCGCCACCCACCTCGCCGAACACGCCCACGGCACCGTCTTCCCCGGCGCCCGCGGCCACCACCAACGCCGATCCAACTTCAACCGTCGCGCCTGGACCCCGGCTGTGGCGGGCGACCCCAAGAGAGGCATCCCAGCGATCCTGGCCGGCATGCACTTTCACGATCTGCGCCATACCCACAAGACCTGGCTCATCGAAGACGGCATCCCCGAGATCGCCCAAGCCCGTCGCCTCGGCCACCGCCTCCCCGGCGTAAGAGGCATCTACAGCCACGTCACGGAAGCCATGATCACCAACCTCGTTGACGCCCTGCAGCGCCGCTGGGAAACCACCCAGCCCGACCGCCCCGACGGCACCGTGCGACGCCTGCGCCCCGCCGCCTGACACCTGCCGTCAGGGATGATGAGGACCTGCTGCAGGCGTTCGTAGCCGACCCGCGCTACACGGTGTGTGGGCGACCCGCGTCGCACGTGGAACTCGTCGCTCCCGGCGCGAAACCCGCCGCCTGACAGCAGTGGCCACCGCAGCAACGCGACGCCTTCGACACCGCCCGTCAGCGCCACGGCGACCAGCAGTGGTGGCTGCTGTTCTCCGGAATCGAGGCCGGCAACGGATACGGCCACCCGGTCGACCCGGCGGAAGCAACGAGGATCGTCGACGCTTTCGCCGAGCCGTACCAGTACACCCCGGTGAGAACAGCCGAGTTCTACGATGACGCCGGGTTCTGCGGTCCCTGCTATGCCCCGTACCGCCACTACCACTGGAACGTCTCCAGCAGCGCATACGGCACCTGCCGGCGCGGCCACCGCAAGAGCCTCGACCCCTTTGGCGGCCCGACGACCTCTAGCCTGGGCCTTCCCGACTGCTCGGCGGTCAGTCAAGGTCGAGGTCGACGTAGGCGGGGTCGTGGTCAGACCCGTCGCCGCTGATCTGGGTGCGGCGCATGACATGCGCCGCCGTGACCGTCAGATCCGGGCTGGTCCAGATCTGGTCGTAAAGGGCGAACGTGGTGACACCCTTCGCACGGTGCCGGTGCGTCCAGATGGTGAGGGACAGGTCGGCGAACTTGTCGTCGATCAATGCGCCGCTGCGGTTGGGGCCGGCAACGGTGGAACCTCGCTGGATCTGCTCGGCAAGGCTTGCCCCCCGTAGGTCGGCGAGGGTCTCGCCGTCGGGCGCGTCGTTGAGGTCTCCGGTGACCACGACCCTGCGGGTCAGCCGCTGCCGGCGCAGGATCTGCCTGATCGCGGTGGCCTGCTCGGTGCGCCGTCGGACGATCGCCTCACGGGCGGCGGTGACCTGGGCAGGGGTGAGGGCGTGCTCGTCGGCGATGAAGTTGCTCTTGAGGTGGTTGACGAAGACGTGCAGCGGTTGGCCGTCCGGGGCGGTGATCTGTGCTTGAAGCAGGTCGCGGCCGAACACCGGCTCCCCGGTGGTGTCGGGCCAGAACCGCCAGGAACTGATACGGGTGATCGGCAGCCGGGAACAGATGGCGACGTCGATACGGCGGGGATCATTGCCTTCCACAACGGCGCGGTACCGGTAGTCAATGCCGAGGGGACGCAGGTCGTCGCGGTGGAACGTGTCCAAGGCATCCTGGTCTTCGACCTCTTGCAGGCACAACACATCGGCATCGAGAGCGGCGATACGGCGAGCGATCCAGGCCCGGGCCTTCGGGTCCTTGCCCCTGACGAGTTTGCCGCGGAAGGTCCGCAGGACGCCGCTCATGCGGCTGCCATCGGGTAGCACCACCTCCACCACAGACGGTTGCCCGCCGCCCGGAATGTCTGTTGCCTCCGGCGTGACGTCAGTCGCGATTTCGGCAAGCGGCGGGTTCGCCACAGTCCTGGGAAGTTCCGCCAGGAACGACCAGCGGGAGAACAGGTTGTTGGCGTTGAACGTCGCGATCCTCACCGCCACCGCCTGCTTCCCTGACGCCGGGCTCCGCCCATACCTGGATTCGAGGATATGGCCCGCCTGCCCCAATCCGTGTCAACTATCCGCAACCCGCCAGTTCCCGCAGCCTGGCGAAGACGAGAAGGTGCGTCACGAAGGCGGGGTGTGGCGCCGAGTTATGCGTCTCCGCCCCTCTCGACGCGAGGGGCGTACCTCGGCCGCCAAGGAACCAGCGCGAGGACCAATCCGAGGCTGAAAAGTCCGAGGTCCTGATACCGGTGGTACCGGTGGACGGCCCGCTGGCCGGCGTCGTTCACGGGGCATCGCCCACGCGCACCGCGTCCATCAGCAGAGTCCGTACGGGCGCCTCGCCGCAACAGGTGAACCGAGGTGATGGCACCGAGCCCACGTAGCGCGCCAGCAAGGTACAGCAACCCGACACTGCACCGACGAGGGGCGGAGCAGCAGTCTGTCGATCGGCCGGCCATCGCATCCGCAGGCGTCCGATTGCCGGATACCGTCGCCGTCCGCGTCCCGTGATGCTCAAATCGTGATCACTGTCATTTTGACCTGGGACGCTGGAGAGTCTGGCTATCCGTCTGATCTTTATGCGCGGGACGTCAGGCGTACAGCGGCTGGTAGGGCGGTTCCCTGTCGGTGGAGTGTCGGGTCGCGCCGGGGTGGGCTGGGTCGCGGGGACCGTGTCTTCCTGTTCCGGCAGAACAGTGAGCGTGGCATCGTCGCAAGCGGAACCGTGACCGGGAGCAGTGTCTTCGCCGACTCACACTGGGAGGATCCGACCCGCCAGGCGTGGTACATCACCCTGCGCTGGGACGCCGTGCTACCGGTGGAGGAGCGTCTGTCAGTCGATGAGCTGCTGGCAGGGGTACCAGCCCACCACTGGAAGCATGTTCTCGGGTCAGGGCAGCGTCTGTACCCGCCGTCCGATGAGCAACTCGAACGGCTCTGGTGGTCCCACCTCGCCACTTTGCGGATGTCACCAGCCGGTCCAACAGCCGAACCCGTCCCGGTCTCCGCGGCAGTCACACCCGCCGGAAGCGCCGAGGCGGTACCGATTGAGAAGATTGGCAAGAGTGCATACTCGCTCCCCGGCTCGACAAGTGCCGTGGCCGTCAAGCGTGAGGCCGACCTCACGGCCCGCTACCTGGAGCACCTCGAGACGTTGGGGCATACCTGCGTGCGGTACCGCATCAGGCCGCCCGGTGAACCTTACGACCTCTACACCGACCTGTTCGACCAGACTGCCGGTGTGCTGTACGAGGCGAAGGGAGTCGTCACCCGCGACGCCGTCCGCATGGCGGTTGGGCAACTGCTGGACTACAGCCGGCATATTCCCGGCCCGCCTCGGCGTGCCGTCCTCCTGCCGGCTCGACCGGGGGACGACCTGCTGGCCCTCCTGCGCGCCCAGAACATCCAGTGCGTGTACGAGCTGTCGCCGGGCCGGTACGGGTGCGATTAGCGTATGACCAAGCTGCACCGGGCCGACGGGGCCGATCGGACTGTCAGCCGCCGTCGGCGGAGCCGAAAAGGCCCCGACCCTGACGACTACTAGCGTGCCTCGCTTGAGATGCGATGGCGAGATCCTGAAAGTGGTCCGTCAAGACCCCATCTCGCCGAGCTGCGGCCATGCCGCCGAGCGTGCATGGCAGGGCGTCACTGACGGGCAGGCGGCGTATGACCCCGACCCCGCTGAGGGGCCTACGCGAGCTGATCCGGAAGGCCGGCAGCACCGACAATCCAAGCGCCCGGCCTCAGCAGCATAGCGGTACGTCCGGAGCCGGGCAGCTTGACCAGCGCGTACCCGCCAGAGCGGCTCTGCTCCGGAAACCACCCTGACCACTTCGGCGGACCCGAAGGCGTCGCCCTTGGACGGTTTAGGTCATCGCCCCGGGATGCACGCTCGCTCATGGCCGAGAACAGTGCGTCCGATCTTGAGACGTGCAACGCTACTGCGGGTGACCGTCTCCTCGGAGACGTCGGTTGCTGGTGGGTGAGCTGGCAGCATAGGGCGTACGGTCAGCAAGCTGAGTCACGCTCCTGCCACTCACACCGTTACGTGGCGTCGGCATTGTGGTCGCCGTCGTCCCGGCTGGTGGTCAGTGCGGCAGGCATCGGCAGCCCGTATTTGTCGCAAAGGAATCGGGTCTGGCAGTACCGCTGGGCGTCGGCGGCCACGCTGCCGAGGACTGCAGAGTTCATCCCGGCACCGATGAGGACGCCCACGAATGGCACAACCTTGGCGACGTTCTGGACGGGAACCCTGGCACCGGCCGGGCCTACGTGCTGCAGCAATTTCTCAAGGGCGGCCACGAGGCGATGGTCCGCGCGGAGCTTGGCTGACCATCTCACGCGTCCCTTGATCGCGTTGGCCGCTCGTGCGGTCTCGCGCAGCGGACCCACTTTGGCTGCTTGGGCCATGAAGGACCGGTGTACGAGACGTTCGATGAAGAGCTGCTCGGAGGGATCTTTGGCGTCGTAGCCGTAGGAGTAGGCGATGCGTGACGCGATCGACGCGCTCAGTACCTGGATGACGAGGATGTCTGCGGTCATTGCGGCGGGGATCCCGGCGACGGGGACCATGGCCAGCAGGCCCATGGCGCCACCTTCGACCGCGCCGGTGGTTCGCCACCTGAGTGTGTTGCGGGTCAGGAGGCGGTCGCACACCTTGAGGTCCTGCTGCCGCAGCTCAGCGAAACTGCCTAGTTCGAGGCCACGCTTACGGGCGACCTTTTCGACGCCCTTCGGGTCGTTGAGCTCCAAGGCCCAGGCATTGACCAGTTCCAGCAGCGCTACCGCGCCTTCGGCCGCCGGCCGCAGGGCCATGCTGGCAACCGCGTCACCCCCGCGACGGACTGGCTCCTTGATCGCCTCGGGTACCGCCCTGGTGGCCCGGCTCGCGGCGTTTCGCGCGACCTCACTGGAGCGATCGAGCGCAGCGCTCGCCCAGTTGGGCAGACCGCAGCGGTGGTTGCGGCGCTGCCAGTGCTCGTTGAGCCTGTCCCATACCTGTCCCTCGTATGCACTCATCGGGATTGCCCCGTCAACAAGCGGGTCGGTGACAGTGCTCATCGAAGTTCTCCATCCGGGATCATTGGGGCCATGCCGGCACTACGTCAAGGATGAGTTGGCCGGGCCACGGCGGGCCGAGGCTGTTGTCCTCCGGCGGAACGAAGATGTGCGCGCTGGTGCGAGTATCCGCCCGGACAGCGTCGAGACGGCTGAGGGCCCTGTTGCTCCTCGACGCCACTGTTCGTCGGCTACTTGGGAGACCACCGTTGAAAGACCCGGCGAACCTCTTGCGGCCAGTCGCGAATCCCGTTGACCCAGCCCGCACCCGGCTCACCCGTTTCCTTATTGACGACGAGGGCGGCGAGGGAACAGTCTTCGCCTCTGGACCGACAGTCCTCGGATACATCGTCGAGAACGTGTCGAAGCTGGTTCCGCAGGCTGATGCCCTCCATCCCCAATGCCATGCCAAGCTCCCCGTAGGTGAGCAGCGTCCTCCGCGTGGCGGCGACAATCAACGCGGCACGGGCTTGGGAGACCCACAGAGTCCGGTTAGCCGATGTCATGCAGCGACAATGTCGCACCAGACGCGGCCACACATCGTCGATGAGGGCACAGTGCGTTGCCTTGTCGACCGACGTGTCCTCTATGCCGCTTCGTGCGCGTTGGCTGGTCGTCGCTGCCCGCGTCGTGGTGATCCTCTTCTTTGCTGATGGGTCACATCGGCTGGCTTAGAGCTCCTAACGAAATGAAGTTTTGGCGTGTCCTCCGGGACGTGAGGGTCGTTCTGTCTGAACGTGAGGAGGGGTGAGCAGCCGCCGTGGATCGTCTCGGACGACCTGTGGGCCGAGATCGCACCGCTGCTGCCACCCCGTCCCGCTCGTCGGCACCGGTTCCCGGGCCGCAAGCCTCTCGACGACCGCAGGGTGTTGTGCGGGATCCTGTTCGTGCTCTACACCGCGATCCCGTGGGAGTACCTGCCCCAAGAGCTCGGGTTCGGTTCGGGGATGACCTGCTGGCGCAGGTTGCGGGACTGGAACGACTCCGGCGTGTGGCAGCAACTGCACGAGGTCCTGCTGGGCAAACTCCGGGCGACCGGGCAACTCGATCTGTCGCGGGCGGTGATCGACGGCTCCCATGTCCGGGCGCTCAAGGGTGGCCCAAAACCGGTCCGAGCCCGGTCGACCGCCGCAAGCCAGGCTCGAAACACCACGTCATCACCGACGCGGGCGGCATCCCCCTCGCCGCTAGTCTGACCGGCGGCAACCGCCACGACGTCACCCAGCTCATGCCCCTGGTCGACAAGGTCCCACGGATCAAGGGCATCCGCGGCCGGCCCCGGCAACGACCCGACCAGCTCTACGCCGACCGCGGCTACGACTACGACTGCTACCGCCGCGACCTACGGACCAAGGGCATCACCCCGGTCATCGCCCGACGCGGAACCGGTCACGGCTCCGGACTCGGCACCCGACGGTGGGTCGTCGAGCAGACCATCGCCCTGCTGCACTGGTTCCGCCGCCTGCGGATCCGCTGGGAGATCCGCGACGACATCCACGAAGCCTTCCTCACCCTCGCCTGCGCCATCATCTGCTGGCGCCGACTCCAACACTCAAAGAGTTAGGAGCTCTTAGTCCGCCGATGTGACCGAGTTGCGGCGGGCCAGCGCTGTTGCGGTGAGGAAGGCGGCGAGGACGATCGCGGCTTCGGTTCCGATTGCCAGTGGGGTGACCGGGAAGTCGAGCGCCCAGCCGTATGCGGCTGCGGCAGCGATCGCGGCGGCGATCGTGGGTGGCAGCAGCAGTGTCATTCGTGTAGCGGTGTGTCGGATGCGGGGTACGTCGCGCAGGGTGATGCGCACGGCGAGGACGGCGCCGGTGACGACGACCGCTGCGACGGCGCCGTAGAAGACCCCAGCGGCGAGCCACACCGGTACGCGCACGTCGCGCGGCAGGTCGAATGCCGCCACGAATGCCTGGTGCAGGCCGATGACCAGGATGTATCCCACGATGAGGGAGAGCACTGCGCCCGCGCTCGCCACGACAAGCACCTGGCCGTAGCGCGGTGGGATCCGCTGCACGCCGGCTTCCTCGGCGATCCTCAGGGCGAACTCGGTGGGGTCAGTGCCGAGAAGCTCCGCAGGATCGATCCCGTCGGCAGTTGCGGCGTCGAGCTCGATTCGCAGGTCGGCAGCAAGAGTTGCCCGGTCGCGACGGTGAATGCCGAGAGCGCGCCATTCCCGGTCTGCGGCGGCGAGGAGGTGGTCAACGGCCGGCGTCGACGTGCTCATGGTCATCTCCTGGATTCAGTGGACTGACGGCGAGGGTTGCGTTGACGACACTGGCGAACTGGGTCCACTGCTCGCGCCAGACGTTCAGTCGGTCATGGCCGGTGTCCGTGAGCCGATAGACCTTGCGGGGCGGGCCGTTGGGGCTGGGTTGCATCGCATTGGCCACGAGTCCCAAGCGGTGCAGTCGGGTGATCAACGGGTAGACGGTGCCGTAGCTGACCGTTCCGAATCCAGCGGTGTCGAGGCGGCGGACGAGTTGGTAGCCGTGCGCAGGCTCGGCGGCAAGTAGCGCGAGCAGGCACATGTCCAAGCAGCCGCGCAGGAGCTGAGCTTGCCGCTCGGCCGAATCACCCGGCTCGCCTTTCACTACCATGCGGCACATAGTACGGCCGGTACTATGCGTCGTCTAATAGATGTCCCAGAAGAAGTCGTCCAAGCCGACCTTGCGACCGTCTCTCACCGCCGTTGAACAGCAAGAACCCGACCCAAGATGCGACTTGCGACCGAGGTCAGCGCCGAGACGACCTGCCTCGAATGCGCCTGCGATATGCCCGCCGAAGATTTGGACCCCACTGGCTGCGGGGCTCCCAGCGGCCTGCCATCGCCGCCTGAACAGGCATCCGGATCTACCGCCCGTCCGAGTGTGGCGGCCGTCGGACGGGGCGTTCGAGCCGGTCAGCTCACCCGGGGCCGTCGAGATAGCCGACGTCGGTAGAACCCGACGCGACACGGACGCGATACCCCCAGTGCCGTAAGACCAAGCAGGAGATCCTCCGCTGCCTCAAGCGCTACATCGTCCGAGACGTCTACACCGCCCTACGCGCCGACTTCGCCGCCTCGACCGCTTGACCTCCATAGGAGCATCGGGATGGCAGGGACGCAAGGGTGGCTGGTTCGTGGGGTGACGAAGTGAGTTTTGTTCGTAAATTGCGCGATTGCGGGATCGGACACGCGTTCGAAGTTCGCGTGGTTGCTTGCATGTAACCGTCAAGAGGGCTTTACAATGCAGGATCGGGTATTCTCAACGAACGCGATAGCGATTGGCCGGTTCTTGGCGTCGTCGCGTCCGAGCGAGGTAGGACGGTCTTGAACTGGAAGCCCGGAATTCCGCTTCGGGAAGACGCCCAAGTCTTCCGCGTGAGTGCAAGCGATGCGGAATCCGCGGCGGGCGAACGCTCGTGCCCTTTGAATCTGGCGCTTAAGGTGCGGCCCGAGACGATCCCAGAAACCGGTGGGTGGAGGTCGCGCAAGGGACCTTTCGCGTTGGGCAGCCTGGCTGAGGCAATCAAGAGAGTTGGAAGGCTGACTAACCGCGGCAGCGAGCTCTGGTCGTCGGTGGAGGCCCAGAAGCACTTGTTCATAGACTTGCATGATGGTGTGCGTCAATTTTTTGAGCACGGTCTCGATCGGTATTTTGAGTACCATGAGGCACGCGAAGAAGCAATCGGGCAGCTCCACTTTCTAGATGGTTGGGTTGAGCTCCTTAAGGGACCAGACGCCAAGTTGGCGGCGTGGGCGTTCTTGTACGAGACAAGCGATGGCTTTCGGGAAATACGCCGGCTGCGGCATTCTAATGCCCAAGTCGCCGCGACCCCGTGGGCCTACATAGCGGCCCATGCCGCAGGAGAATATGCAAGTCGGACACCAGTTCAACGCATATGGGTGACCGAAATTGGTCTCGTTGACGGCATTGAACACCACATTCTAGACGGAATTTCCCGGGATGACGCGCGCATTCTCTATGAGGAGCGAGCCAGGCCCAATGTGTTTGCGGCGATTCGCGGGGAAAAACGAGTGCCCGGCAGGTGCTGCGGTGAATGCAAGTTCACCGGATCCTGCGAGTCTCTAGTGCGTGTTGACGGGTTTCTTCAAGTGCGTGAACCTGGCCCCTGGACGAGGTCTGTGTCGGCATCTGATCTCGAAGGCTACGAGCGATGCCCTGCCCAGTGGTACATGGAGCGTCTCGTCCACTTGCCTCGCATTGAAGAGGGCAATCAGGCGTTGCTGCGAGGACTGGCAGTCCACCGTTGGATCGCCGAAGCTCACTCGCGAGGTGTTCCTTGCTCGCCGGATGACCTCCCTGAGCCCGCAGATCTGGACCGCCTTAGTCTTGTCGGAGGCGGGGAGATAGACCCAGCCGACTATGAGTTGGCGTATCCATTCCTTCGATCCCACATCGAGTGCTGCCCACTACGGTCTAATGACGCGAGGTCACTCACGGCCGAAAGGACGCTTTACGCCTACGATGGGATAGCCGACGTAGTGGTGGCGACCAAGTCAGACGCTTACTGGAAGAGCGATGACACTCTGACGATGCGTGAGATTAAGACTGTCCAAGTACAGCCAGTGGCTAACGACGATGAAATATTCAGCACTTATCTTGCCGTAGCGTGGGATCTTGTCGCCTTAGAGGCGGGGCTGGCGAGGCATTACGGCGCGATTCAGGGTGAGGTGCAACTGGAGATTCTTTCGCCCGAGTCGGCCGTGGTTCACAGCTATTCCACACAAGATTCCACGATTATGTCGATGGCTCGGGGGCGTGTGCGTCGCCTCGCGCGCCGCTGGCTCGCGGACACCCAATGGGACTCACTTCCTGGACCTGGCTGCAGCAAATGCAGTGTGCGGCGATGGTGCGCTGCCCGGGACGCCTACGAGGCGTCTGTTGGGAGTAGAGTGTCCAGTGGGGCGCAGGGGGCGCAGGCTACGTAGTAACAGGAGGGGGCGGGTGATGGCGGCCGAACCACCCAGAATATCTCCGAATATGATGCCTCGTCGCACGAGGTCGATCCCCCCTGCCGCCTCTACGCCCCAACGCCGGCACGCGTTCAGCCCTCTAGTACCTCAGCGGGGCTGGCCCAACTCAATTGTTTACGCGGACACTGGGATCCTCGTTAGCGTCGGTCGTAATCGGAGCTGTATACCTCGGTTCGAGGCGCATTACGCGGGACGACTGAGAATCGCCGAGAGCGTGGCAATGGAGATCGAGAGAAACGCCGACCCTGCTACACCTGTTGACGGCAGACTTCGAACGGCCGCAGCGTTGGCGAAGGCCACACTCATTGATGGCGGATCGTGCGCGGTCGATTCCGACGACAACTATGATAGTCGGACGTTTGACGAGGTCCACGCCAAGCTCAAAAACCTGCCGCGCCGGAGTGATGAGCCGAACCATCCGTTAGCTCATCTGGGGGAGGCGGCTTCCATTGCACTATGCATCGCTCGGACGTCCCAGGGCGAGCTAGTAGTGTTCCTGGTGAACGACGGGGGTGCGAGTGTTGTCGCCGCCCAATACGGCATTCCAGCGCGTCACTTCGGCCAAGTCCTGGCCGAGCTAATCTGTAGTGGGCATTTCACAAGTAGTGATGCCTTCGACGCCCTGGCGATGGCAACAGCCGTGACCGGCATCCCGCAGGGCGCGTTGCCTATGAGTGCGTCGGCTCTCGAATGTCGTAGAGCTGCGGATGTCAGATCTTGTGGTGCGTGCGACGCTTTCGCTACGGCTGTCGCGGCCGGACAAGAGTAATTGACTGCTGGTACCCCTGAGACAGCAACTCTTGCTCTACGCTAGCGACATCGTCGCCACGACCGAGTACGCGGGCGACAACCTCCGAGGAAATCAAGCCATCACGGTAAGCGTCGAGCGCCATGGACAATGCCCAATGGGAAGCCGAGGTATTGCCCTGGTTCTCGCATGCGGCGTTCCACTTTTGGCTGAGCCGCGCCTGCCTCATGATGTCCGAGATCCGGACAGTCTTGTAAGGTTCGAGGGCCCGTTCCGGCACGCCCGCCGCCTCTATCAGCGTCTTGATGCTTGCTTGCCGACTTAGGCCAAAGTGCATCATAAACTTGGCTAGCGGCACCCCGTAACCATCCGTCGGCCGTTTGGGGCCATGCTCAGACCAGAATTCTTGAACTGCTATGTCTGGCGCCAAGAAATGCCGAGCAAATGCCTCGGCTCGAATCTCCTCAAGATCTTGATCGCCGTAATGCTTTCGGTTGACGTAAAAGGACTTGTCGTCCTTGTAAAGGAAATGGCACAGCTCGTGCGCAAGCGTAAATCGCTGCCTACCCCACCACGTGTCGTTGGTGTTGACGACAATGATCGCTCTCCAAGCCTCTTCGGAGGGATCGCGCAGTGTTACACCCTGGACCGATCCAGGCATGCTTTCGAAAATCACCGCTACGCCAAGATCCTCGATTAGTTCGACGATATTCCCGACCGGCTGCTCGTCGTCTAGGCCCAGATAATCGCGAAGTCGCTCGGACGTACGTTGCGCCGCTCTGATGTAATAGTTATCGCTCGCGACAGCCCTGCGGGCGTCCTTAGCCAGGGCGCTAGTTCGAGCGACTTCTTGCGGGTACCATGACAGGAGAAGCTCTAGGTCCTGAAGTGCCGTCTCTGCTCGTTGGGCAGCTGAGGCAATGTCCTCGTCGGTCGCGCTTACCCCTGCACGCAGGGCAACGGCGAGGCTTTGTTGAATGGGCGTGTCGCCAACGAGCACTGCAAGCGGGATCCCACAAAGCGCCGAGAGCATCGCCAGCTGGGACCGAGCAGGTGAAACGCGTCCAGCTAGCGCATCGCCGAGCCATCCTCCACCCTGCGGGAGTCCAAGGCCGGCGTAGATGTCTGATGTCGAGATTCGCGAGAGCGTGAGCGCGTCGCGCAAGCGCTGCGCCCAGTTGGTCGGTTCCTGGCGCTCCAACATCGCTACCTCTCGTATTGGCGGTTACGTGGGGTAGTCGGTTTGCAACTCCCTTGCTGCGGCTAGCATACTTGGCACCCCTGACACGCGAAGTCCCTGCGGGCGTGTTGACACGATTTCAGCCCTTTGTTCAAGCTACGCGATCGAGTGTCCAGGTGCTCGGAGACTACTCGCCAGCATCCACCACGTCACCGTCCGGGACGTCGGTAACTGACGCGGTTTCCCGACAGCTGGAGCCAGACTAAGAGCTCCTAACTCTTTGAGCGTTGCAGTCGGCGCCAGCACACGATGGCGCCGGCGAGGGTGAGGAACACTTCGCGGATCTCCCAGCAGATGCGCAGGCGGCGGATCCAGTGCAGCAGGGCGATGGTCTGCTCGACGACCCAGCGGCGGGTGCCGAGGCCGGAGCCGTGGCCGGTGCCGCGTCGGCCGATGACGGGTGTGATGCCGCGTGTGCGGAGCTCGCGGCGGTACTCGTCGAAGTCCTAGCCACGGTCGGCGTAGATTCGGTCGGGCCGGTGTCGGGGCCTGCCGCGGATGCCCTTGATCCGGGGGACCTTGTCGATCAGGGGCAGCTGTTGGGTGACGTCGTGGCGGTTGCCGCCGGTCAGGCTGACGGTGAGAGGGATGCTGCCCGCGTCGGTGATGACGTGGTGTTTCGAGCCTGGCTTGCGGCGGTCGACCGGGCTCGGACCGGTTTTGGGTCGCCCTTGAGCGCCCGAACGTGAGAGCCGTCGATCACCGCCCGGGACATGTCCAACTGCCCGGCGGCCCGCAGTCTGCCGAGCAGAACCTCATGCAGTCGTTGCCACACACCAGCATCGTTCCAGTCCCGCAACCGGCGCCAGCACGTCATGCCCGAGCCGAACCCAAGCTCCTGGGGCAGGTACTCCCACGGGATCGCGGTGTAGAGCACGAACAGGATCCCGCACAACACCCTGCGATCGTCGAGAGGCTTTCGGCCCGGGAACCGGTGCCTACGCGGTAGTCGGGGCGGCAGCAGCGGGGCGATACAACTGCCAAAGGGAGGCCCGGCACTTCAACCCATGTGGCACAGCGCGTAACAGTCGTGGCCGCGCCTCCCACAGATCGGCTGGCGTAACGATATCGTGGCCCGGATGGACCGCCTGTCACGTACCCACCATGGCGGATCGACACCCTTTAACCCGACCCGTTTCGAAGCCACCATCCGGATCTGGCGCCGACCGCGCGCTCTGTCTCAGCACGCCGGCCACGCTGAGTACTCGTCTGTCGGCTCCGCCTGAAAAGTTCAGCCGGCGTTGACATCGTCAACTTCGGGGCTGTTCCTTGGGAAGACGCGCCGAAGCGACGCGTTAAGACGCTGGCCTACGCCGCAGTCGCACCGAGGGATCGGGGAGCGGGATGGGAGCAGCCAGGTGCGCTGAACGGCCCTGAACCGCGCTCAACGGCGTCGAGTGGCACTCAACTGCACCCACCACGACCTGCGGGTTCTCGTTTCTGCAGGTCAGAGTCGGCGCGGCGTCCCGCTTCACATGGAGTGCTCCACGATTTTGGACGGCAGTCGATGGCACTCTATGTTCCCTGGTAGGGAGTATGCGCAGGTCATGGCGGTAAGGAGCTGCTGGATGGGCTAGCCTTGCAGGTGGGAGCAGATCGGGTGCAGGTTGGCGAAGTGGTCACCCGCGCCCGAAGTGCTCACCGACGCTGGCCAGAGCCGAGGGCTCTGACCTGCGGCGATGTGGGCCAGCGGCCCGGAGTGACCTCCCAGAGAACACCGAAGTGGTCAGAGTTTACTGCTCCCCGTCTGGACGGCGCCGGCTGTCGTCCCGGGCCCCGCTGGCGCCATTCACGAGGGCGGTGTTCCATCGATGTGTGGGTCTGGTGCCGTCGTGGTGGTGTCGGTATGGATCCCGGGGGCTGAGACTCGAATCCCACCACCAGCCTTCCGAGCAGGGCTTCCTGCTCGGTGACCTCTTCGGCGAACCCGAAGGCGTCGACCTTCGAAGGTTCAGGTCATCGCCCCGGGATGCACGCTCGCTCATGGCCTCTGTACGGATGTCATCGGCGGGAGTTGGTGTCTGCTCGCCATCTTCGCTGGCGACGGGCGGCGCTGTCTGCTCGACGTCCGGCTCATGCAAACGGAGGGGATCGGGTCAGCGCATCGTGCGGGGTGGGGGATTCTCACCAACGTCCGGTCTGGTCTGTCGCTAGTGCCGTGACCACGAACGTTCGCGGTGTTGGATGACACGCCGTTCGGCTTGTCGGCCGGGCGGCGTCGCGGCGGTCAGGCTGTGGCGGTGGCAGATCCCGTACGCGTGCGGCGGCTGAGTGAT
>NZ_JAGPXQ010000076.1:0-15724 GCF_018070435.1 Micromonospora sp. C51
CAGCTTGACTGGTGCGACGTTGCCGGCTGGTGGGAGTTGCACGTTCTCGGTGGATGTCACCGGTACGACCAGTGGCACGAAGGTCAACACGAGCAGTCCGGTGGACTCGAACGAGAGCGGCCCGGGTACGCCCGCCGCGGCGAGCATCACCGTCAGGGTTGCGGAGGCACCGACGATCGCCAAGGCTTTCGGTGCCACGACCATTCCGCTCAACGGAACGACGGCGCTGGAGTTCACCCTGACCAACCCCAACGCGAACACGACGCTGACCGGTGTCAGTTTCGTTGACAACCTTCCTGCGGGGTTGGTGGTCGCTACTCCCAATGGCGCGCAAACCGACTGCGCCTCCGGCACGATCGCCGCGACTGCCGGGGGCAGCAGCATCAGCCTCTTCGGCGCTAGCCTGCCGGCCAACGCAAGCTGCACCGTCTCAGTCGATGTCACCGGCACAACCACCGGAACGAAGGTCAATACCACCGCTGCCGTCACATCGGTCCAGAGTGGTCCGGGCGTGCCCGCCTCGGCGAGTGTCACGGTCGTCGCGGAGGTCGTCGCGGCGCCGACGATCTCGAAGGTTTTCGACGATTCCACCATTCCGGTTGGCGGGACAACCTCATTGGTTTTCACCGTCAGCAACCCCAACGCGAGTACGTCGTTGACGGGGGTCAGCTTCGTCGACAACCTTCCTGCGGGGCTGGTGGTAGCCACTCCCAACGGTTTGAGTGGCTCGTGCGGTGGTGGCACGATCGCCGCGACCGCCGGTAGCAGCAGTATCCGGCTGGCCGATGCGACATTGCCGGCTGGCGAGAGCTGCACGTTCTCGGTGAACGTCACCGGCACGACCAGCGGAACGAAGTCAAATACGAGCGGTCCGGTGGACTCGAACGAGAGCGGCCCAGGTGCTACCGCCTCGGCAAGCATCACAGTCGGCGCTGTCGCGGCACCGACGATCGTCAAGGCCTTCCGGGATGACATCATCCCCCTCAACGGGACGACGTCAGTGCGCTTCACCCTCCGCAACCCCAACCCGGCTATGTCGCTGACCGGAGTCAGTTTCGTCGACAACCTTCCCTCGGGGCTGGTGGTCGCCACTCCCAACGCCGCGCAGACCAACTGCGCCTCCGCAACGATTGCCGCGACTTCCGGCGGCAGCAGCATCAGCCTGGCCGGAGCGACCCTGCCGGCCAACGGGAGTTGCACGGTGTCGGTGAACGTCACCGGCAAGACTGCGGGGAAGAAGGTCAATACGACGGCCGCCACCTCGATCGAAAGCGGTGCAGGCTCTCCTGCCTCGGCAAGCATTACGGTCCGTAAGAGCATCTTGCCCGTTACCGGTAGCCGGATCTCCATCTACGCCGCGATCGCACTGACCACGCTCGGCCTGGGTGGAGTGCTCATCGTGATGAGTCACCGGCTGGCCCGGCGTAGGCGCCAAACCGCCTAGGCAGTGTCTCGAAGTCGGGTGCGGCGTGTAGGTGATCGATAGATAGCGAGGTCTCCGGTAGAGGGTTCACCAAGAACCTGAATACCGGAGACCTCGCGGCCGCCATAGCGGTGACGAGGCGGCACGACCTGACTGGCGCCCAGTGGAGGGTGTCGGCGTCGCTGCTGCGCGGACGCGGCCGGGCTGATCACCTGGGATGTGACGTAAGGGCATGGACCGGCGGGGTGCCACCTACCTGCCACGGACGACGGAGGTCGTCGCGGCGTATGTCGTCGGCGACGTGTTCATGTGCCTGTACCTGCTGATGTCGGCAACATCTGCCACTTCGGACCGCCGGCCGGTGCGGGCAGCGGTGGCCGGACGGGGTGGCACGACGCCTCCCACACTGAGTGTGGTCACATCGATGGTCACAGCTCAAGATCAAATAGCCATTACTGCGCGATACGTAGCGACAGGGGTTCGAGTCCCCTCGGCTCCACCCTTCACGATCAGGGCGTTCGTCGGACATGGCGGGTGCCCTTCGTCGTTCCGGTTGAGGAGAGTAGCCAAGCAAGTAGCCACAGCTATCTCCGCGGGTTCAAATCCCGCCGCCACCGCTCCTGACAGCGAGAACGCCCGGTCGGTCCGTCAGGGCCGGCCGGGCGTTCCGCGTGTGGTCTCAGTTTCGCCGGGACCGACTTGGTCCTGTCGAGCGTACTGACGGAGTTCGCGTCGGCGGTGAGGCGATGTCCTGCATCGTTGTCCGTGCTGGCCGGTCAGCACCAAGCGACGCCCCAGGATTGGAGCTTTCCGTCGGGCGCGTATTTAATCTTGAGGTAGTCGGTTGTGCCGGGGGCAATGTAAAAGCAGCTGCCCCACGAGCCGGCGATGTGGCCCTTGCGCCACGTATAACTTGAGCCGCAGTTCCGGTAGGTGAGGTACTGGGTTTCTCCGACAGTCCAGCTGCTGGCCCCACAGGGGTCGGCTTGTGCTGCGGATGAAGGAACAAGTAGAGCGAACGACATCAGCAGGGCAGCACTCAGTGTCGTTGCAGCGCGACGCATTTCCACTCCGCCAGGGTCTAGTAACCGATGTGTGGCCGAGCGGTAGCAGATGAAACAGCCAGTCCTCGCCAGTGCGTCGTGCGGTGAAGGGCTCACTCAAGCTGTAACCAGCTCGGCACGAGCATCAAATCATGCCTGGGTAGAGGACGTAAAGGCTTCGATGTCGACGACAATCAGCGACGGCGGTTTCTCTGTCAGGCGTTGTTGCCCCGCTGATGTGAAGGTCGGCGTGATGGATGGCCTCTTGAGCCCAGGAGGTCGCCCTCCGGGGGTGTCCCGCCTCTACCTCAGCCACTCGCTCACGTAGCCACTCGACGTCAGCGAGGGCGCGGTCGAGGGCTGCCTCGCCGAGTCCGCTGACGGCGGCCTTGCGCGGTGGTAGGCCGTGAGACGGTCCTTGATGCCCTTGCCCCGGCGCTCCCCAGCCATGCCGACATAGCTGAGCGGGGACGGCGCAGCAGGAGAAGCGCCGTGGGTTCAAGGACGAGATGCAGGCAATCCGTGAGCGACGTGGACTGCCGGTCGGCCAGAGCGAGTAACGGATGTAGGGCGTCGGTCCAGGCCCACTGGCCCATGATCGTCGGACGGGCGGGGGACGTTCTCGTGGTGAGAGTGGTGACGGACTGGTGACGGTCCGGGGATGGCGGCTGCGAGTGTCATCGCCAGCGCGCTGCGGTCGGCGCACAGTCCAGATCGTCCGGATCGCATACAGGACGGGGACTTCAAGTGCGGCGGCCACATCCGTGACAACAGGTGATGTCGTCCGGAAACCGGGCGGGGTCCTCAACGTCTGCCGTCATTCGCTCGTGCCACCGAAGAGAAGGAGAGAGCTAGCGTGTTATCTCGCACTCGTAGTCGCGGGGCTCGCAAGATACTGCTGACCGGTTTGGCAGCCGTGCTTGTCGCGACGGGTTCGTTGCTCGGTATCAGCGGGCCGGCGTGGGCCGCGCCGCCGCCCACCCCGGACTTCGGGCCTGCCATCGAGCCACTGGCGCCACTGGTGAGCCAGTCCACCTGCGATCCGACCGCGAAGCCGGGTGTGGTGGGCTTCAAGGATCTGCTTGTAGGACACTACGGCCACCACAACTGGAACATTGACAGGCCGTGTAGTTACGGAGGTCCCAGCGAGCACAAGGAAGGTCGGGCACTCGACTTCGCGCTGAACGCGAACAACTCGACCCAGAACGCACGCGCCAACGAGATCCTCAACTGGCTGCTCGCTACCGACCGGCACGGAAACGCGCACGCTCTCGCCCGGCGCTTCGGCATCATGTACCTGATCTGGAACAAGCGGATCTGGAGTGCCAGTCGCGCGTCTGAGGGGTGGCGGCCATACGATTGCAATCCTGGTGATGCAAGCGATTGCCACACCGATCACATCCACTTCAGCTTCAGCTGGCCCGGCGCCCGTAAGGAAACCTCCTGGTGGAGCGGGGGCCACGGCATCGGCGCGGATCGCATTCAGTACGGTGACTTCAACGGCGACGGCCTCGCTGATCTGCTCCAGGTCCGTGACAACGGTGACGTGGTGGTGTTCTGGAACTCGGGTGGGAACCCCAACTTCTCCTGGTCGAACAACCGGTTGGTCCTCTCCGGCATCCCCAACGTCGACCAGGTTCGGGTTGGTGACTTCAACGGCGATGGCCTCGCTGATCTGCTCCAGGTTCGTGACAACGGTGACGTGGTGGTGTTCTGGAACTCGGGTGGGAACCCCAACTTCTCCTGGTCGAACAACCGGTTGGTGCTGACCGGTATCCCCAACGCCGGCCAGGTTCGGGTCGGTGACTTCAACGGCGACGGCCTCGCTGATGTGATCCAGGTCCGTGACAACGGCTACGTCGTGGTCTTCTGGAACTCCGGCGGGAACCCCAACTTCTCCTGGTCGAACAACCGGTTGGTCCTCACCGGTATCCCCAACGCCGGCCAGGTTCGGGTCGGTGACTTCAACGGCGATGGCCTCGCTGATCTGCTCCAGGTTCGTGACAACGGTGACGTGGTGGTGTTCTGGAACTCGGGCGGGAACCCCAACTTCTCCTGGTCGAACAACCGGTTGGTCCTCACCGGCATCCCCAGCCCTCGACAGATCGGCGTCGGTGACTTCAACAACGACGGCCTCGGCGACGTGAGCCAGGTCCGCGACAACGGCAACGTCGTCGTCTTCTGGAACTCCGGCGGGAACCCCAACTTCTCCTGGTCCAACAACCGGTTGGTCCTCACCGGTATCTACCTCTAACCACACCAGCCCCGGGGGGCGTGGGATGATCCACGCTTCCCGGGGTCGTCCGGTCCGAGGAGCCGGCGGCTACCTGACACTCGACTTCGTCGCGTCGCCGGCGGACGGTAGGCGATGAGCAGTCGCCTGGACGTGGTCGAACGCGGCGAGTTGAGCCCGGATCTGGCCGAGCAGGCCGTCATAGCCCGTCTCGGTGGCTGCGGCAAGGGCTCTCAGCGCTTCCTCGCGGGCGTCGTCAATCTCGCCGAGCGCGTGTCGTGTCGCCGCGATTCCGGCCATCGCGACGACCGTCTGATACTGGGCGTCTGCCTGAACGGCGATGCTGAGCGCGCGTTGGTGCAAGGCCAGTGCACCGTGCCGGTCGGACCGCGCCAGGAGCACTGCGGCGAGAGTGTTGCAGGTGTCGGCGATCCGCTTTGGTTCTGCCAACTCGGTCGCGATCCGTAGCGCCTCTGATGCATGCGACTCGGCACGGTCGAGGTCGCCGGTTTGCAGTCGTACGAGCGCCAGGCCGACGAGGCAGTCGGTGTCGAGATGCCGGTTTCCGCACGCCCGGCTGCTGGCCAGCCCGCGGCGCAGCGCCTGCTCGGCGGTATGGGTGTCGCCGAGGTCCAGGAAGGACCGTCCCAGGCTTTCCAACGTGTTTGCCAACCCGTCTTCGGCGTCGAAGCGGCCGTAGATGGTCTCCGCCTGGCGCAGATACCGGATCGCAAGGTCGGGCCGTCCTCGGAGTCGCTGGGAGACGCCGAGGTTGTTGAGAACGCGTGCGTGCTGAGGCCGGTTGGGACGGGCCCCGCTCAGGCGGACGGCCTCAACCTGATACTCGATGGACTTGACGAGCTTGCCCCACTCGGCGTGGACGATGCCGAGGTTGTTCAGCGCGGTCTCCAGCCCGTCGCGCCAGCCGGCCCGAGTTGCCAGTGCCGCCGCCTCTTCCAGCTCACGAACAGCGTGCCGTGGCCGCCCGAGGCAGTGGTGCAGGTGAGACAGACCGAGGTGAGCCATTGCCTGGGCTGCGGTGTCACCCGCCTGGGCGGCGGCTTGCCTGACCGTCTCGCACATCGCCCGCCACTGGGGGATATGGAGTTGCCGGGCGAGGTAGCCCCGCAGTGGGTCGGCGAGGTACCACGCGATGGGATGACCGCGCTGCGCGGCAGTCGATATCGCCGAGGTGATATTCGCCCACTCCAGGTGGAACCACGTCAGGGCGGCTGCGTTGCCAGCAAAGGTGAAGCTCTGGCCAGCGACCTCGTCGGCGGATGGTGGCAGGCGCGTGTGTTGCGGGTAGAGCGCCCTGGCTGCTGCCCTGGCTCGGGACAGGTACCACGTGGCGAGGCGCTCGAAGGCTGCGTTGCTCTCGTCGTCTGTCGCCAGCTCTGTCGCGAAGTGTCGTAGCAGGTCATGGAGGCGGTACCGGGACGGGGCGCCGTTGTTGACCAAGCTGGCGGTGTGCAGAACGTTGAGCAGGCGCGCTGACTCCTCGTCGGAAACGTCGGCGATGGCGGCAGCCGCGCCCACGGTGTAGTCGTCGCCGGGCATGGTGCCGAGCAGGCGGAACATGCGTTGGGCAGCGACCGGCACGAGCCGGTAGGAAGACGAGAAAGCGGTACGTGCGGCGGTGTCCGGATCGCCGTCAACGACCAGCGCGCTCAGCGGGCTGCCATCGCTCAGGGCCGCGAGGAAGCTGCCGACTGTGCCGTGGCGGGTGGCGATATTCGCGGCGGCGATGCGAAGGGCCAGCGGGAGATAGGCGCACAGCCGTGCCAGCTGGGCCATCTCGGAGGGCTCGTAGGTGGCCTGCGTGCCGATTGTGGACGCCAGGAGTGACTGCGCATCGTCCTCGGCAAGGATGTCGATCGACATGAGGTTGGCGCCGTCTCGCGCGACGAGACCGGCCAGCCGAATGCGGCTGGTGACGATCGTGAAGGCGCCGGGGCCACCGGGCAGCAGCGGCCGTACCTGCTCGACCGAGGCGGCGTCGTCCAGGACGACCAGGGCCCGTCGGTCGGCGAGGATCGACCGCAGGAGGGCAGTCGCCTCGTCGAGATCTTCTGGCACGGAGGTCGGTGGAAGGCCGAGCGAGCGCAACATCTGGCCTAACGCCTCGACTGTGGTCATTGTCGTCGAGGGGCTGTGCCCGCGGAGGTTGAGGTAGAGGTGGCCGTCGGGGAACCGGTCGGCGACATGGTGGGACCAGTGCAGCGCCAGGGCAGTCTTCCCGATACCCGCCGTTCCGCAAATCACGACGACCGGCGGGTCGGTGGCCGCGTTGAGCATGCCGTCGAGAATGCGGATCTCGTGCGCGCGGCCAACGAATCCGGGAGCGGGCGGCGGCAACTGTCGGGGTACCGGAGACTGGGTTGTGGCCGCGCTCGTCGATCCGTGTCGAGGTTGAGGAACCGTACCGGGGACACCATGGCTGGCGGTGAACCACCCCAGCACGTCGGCACCGTCCAAGACGCGGCGATGGAGTTCCTGGAGGGCTTTGCCCGGTTCGATCCCCAACTCGTGAGATAACGTCGCCCGTGCCCGCCGGTAAACCTCTAGCGCCTCGCCCTTTCGGTCCGCGAGGTACAGGGCGACAATCAGCAGTTGATACAGATTTTCGTTGAATGGTGCCGTCGCGGTCGCGGAGACAAGTTCCGGGATCAGCTCTCGGTGCCGGCCGAGCGTCATGTCAAGGATGAGTCGTCGCTCAAGCGCCTGGGCCTGCATCTCTTCCAGCCGACGTGCCTGAAACTGGAACGAGGGGCCGGGTAGGCCGTCCAACGCCCGCCCTCGCCACAGCCCTAGCGCCTGCCGCAGATTGTCGGCTGCCTTGCGATACTCGCCCCGACGGGTGAGTGAATCCGCCTGCCGAAGACCCTCACGAAACCGAGCCAGGTCGAGCTGCGTGGTATCAACGTGCAAGACGTATCCGCTGCCGTGCGCCACGATACGGCCGGTATCCGCCTCGGCGGAGCAAAGAATCCGCCGCAGCGAACTCACTCGGTTCTGTACCTGTTTACGTACCGTCGACGGCGGTGGCTGATCGAACCACACTGCCTCCACGAGCTGATCAATCTGGACCACGCGGCCGGCATTCAACAGCAGCATCGCAAGTATGCCCCGCTCGCGGGGACCACCAACCTTGATGGGCTCGTGGCCCTTGACCACCTCGACCGGCCCCAGAAGGCGGAACTCGTGTGCGGGAGCCCGCACAGCCGCACCGTCCACCTCGACGTCCACAGATTCATGCAATGGAACACCCACTCCGTTGAGGCACACTCCCCGGAGGACCTACATTGGCGGCTACGCCGCGAGGAGCAGTGCACGGACGGCCACGAGCAAAGAGCCGCCATGGCCGCATTTCGATTGGCCGCGCCGCCGCGACCGGCAAGACAAGGTTCTAGGATGAATCGCGCCGAGGATTGCGGACGATGCCATCACTGACAGTTTGCAGGAGCACGGGCAAGGCTTCGTGGGCCGCCAGTGTCCCGTCGTCGACGGCCTCGGAGGCCGCGTAGACCAATGCCCATATCGATCGCTCGATCCAGGCCGATGGAGCGGTAGGGTCGATGGTGCCGTCCGCCTGGCCCCGACGGATGAGATCGATGACCGGGCCGTCGACTGCGGCGAACTCTGCGACGGCGGGGTGGTTGGCGACGGTGTGGTCCTCGAACAGGAACCTGATGCGGTCGCCGACCGCCAGGTAGGCGGCCACGAGTCGGTTCAGGGCGTCGAGCGGCGGTCCCTGGGTGATGGCGGCGGCCTCTGTGGCACTGACGATCTCGCCGATGCTGTGCCGGATCGCGGCAACCAGTAGATCGGCCCGGCCTGGGAAATGGCGGTGCAGCGTGGCCCGATGGGTCTCCGCGTGGTCGGCGATCTGGCTCAGGGTGGCGTCGCGGTCGCGGACCCACGCGGCGATTGCCGCCTCGATGATCGTCTGACGCGTGCGGCGACGTGCCGGCGATGGCACATCGGGGTCTGACTGCACGTCCGGACCCTAACATCCTCCCGCGACAACGCTATTGCTTTTTGCGACATCAATGTCGCATATCGGGCGGTGTTGATCGCTCGATCGTGACGACGAGCCGCTGTGCTCAGGGGCCGGACCTGCCGTGGCCGGGACCGGGTGCCCGGGGCGGCCACGGCGGTGGTGGGTCGGCTCAGCTGGCGGACGCCTCCAGCTCCCAGAGCGAGTGACCCCACGCGGTACCCCGGGCGGTGCCGTAGATCCGTAGGTAGCGACCATTGGCGCCGAGCGCGGTGTGCTCGTCCACCCCACCGTCGGCCCCGGTCACCGTCTTCACGTCGACCCAGGTGGTGCCGTCGTTCGAGGTCTGGATGCGGTACGAGCTGCTGTACGCCGCCTCCCAGCTCAGCTTGACCCGGCCGATCGCGGTCGGGCTGCCGAGGTCGACCCGGATCCACTGCGGGTCGGAGAACGCCGACGACCAGCGGGAGGTGAGGCTGCCGTCCACCGCTTGGGCGCCGGACATGCCGGCCCCCTCGCTGCTGGACGTCAGCGTCGGTTTGTTCAGCAGCAGGTTGGTGCCCGGCTGCGGCCCGCTGGTGCCGCCGTACACCTCGAATTCGAACAGGGAGTAGCCCCAGCCGGTGCCCCGGGTCGTTCCGGTGAGCCGGACGTACCGGCCGGAACCGGTCAGCCCGGTGAGGTCGTCCACGCCACCGTCGCCGCCGGTCACGGTGCGGATGGTGGTGAAGTTGACCCCGTCCGGCGAGGTCTGGATCTGGTAACCGCTGCCGTACGCCGCCTCCCAGGTCAGCTTGACCCGGTTGATGTCGTACGTGGCACCGAGGTCCACGTCGATCCACTGCGGGTCGCTGAACGCGCTGGCCCACCGGGTGCCGATCGCACCGTCGAAGGCGTTCCCGGCGACGAAGGCGTCCTGCACGCTGGAGGCGCGGGCCGGCTTGCCCCGGGCCAGGTTGGCACCGGGTTCCGGGTCGGGTCCGGGTCCGCCGCCGGGGCTGGTCGAGAGGGTGAACTCGTCGATGTCGAAGTACGGTCCGGTGCCCTTGAAGACCAGGAAGAGGGTGCGGGTACCGGTCGGGGCGGTGATCCCGCCGGTGACCGTGGCGAACGTGGCGTACCCGCCGGTCGGCGCCACCGTGGCCTGACCGACGAGCGGTCCGGTGGGGGAGTCGACCCGCAGTTCGATGGTGCCACCGCCGTCCGCCGGGGCACCGACCCGGGCGCTGAACGACTGGATGCCGGTCAGGTTGTACGGGTGGAACGAGATCCAGTCGTTGTTGTCGACGTACCCGATCGCCGCGCCGCCGTGCGCGCTGCCCGGGGTGACGACCTGGATGCCTGACGAGTCGCCGAAGTGCTCCGCCTGGCGCACCCGGGGCTGAAGGACGGCCTGGGCGTGCGTGGTGAGCGGTGGCTGACCGGCGCCACCGAGGTCGGTGTACTCGGCGTCGATGATGCCGAAGATGTTCGCCGCGGTGTCGTGCTCGCCGTCGACCGAGGTCTGGATGACCCCGGAACAGCCCTGCACGCTGCTGATCTGGTGGCCGTGTGAGTCGTGGCCGAGGACGTAGTTCACCTTCACCCGGGCACAGTCGATCGGGCCGTCCTGCGCGTCGGTGACCGTGACGCTGAACGGTACGGCGTCCCCGAAGGTGAACGTGGACCCGTTCAACGGCGTGTTCACGGTGACCACCGGGGCGCTGTTGCCGACCGTGATGACGGTGCTCGCGGTACCGACCTTGCCGGTGCTGTCCCGTACGGTCAGGGTCGGCGTGAAGGTGCCGTTGGTGGTGTAGGTGAAGGTCGGGTTCGCCGCGGTCGAGTCGGTGGTGCCGTTGCGGTCGAAGTCCCAGGCGTAGGTGAACGGGTCACCGTCCGGGTCGAGCGTGCCGGCCGACGAGAACTGCACGGTCAGCGGTGCGACGCCGCTGGTCGGGGTGGCCGAGACGACCGCCCGTGGGGCTCTGCCCTCGCGGGCGTACTCGATCCGGTAGAGGGCCGAGTTGGCGTCGCCGTTGAACCAGCCGGTGCCGTAGTCGAGCACGTAGAGCGCGCCGTCCGGGCCGAACTCCATGTCCATGACCTGGGTGCCGGTCCAGGGGAACGGGTTGATCTTCAGCGGCTGGCCGGCCGAGTCGAGCTTGATGTTCTTGATCCAGCGGCGGCCGAACTCGCCGGCGAAGTACGTCCCGTCGTAGTACTCCGGGAACGCCACGTCGGAGGTGTTGTCCGGGTCGAACCGGTACACCGGGCCGCCCATCGGGGACAGACCGCCACCGGTGAACTCCGGCGGGGAGCCGGAACCGCCGTACGGCAGCCACGCCGGGACGGCCGGCGGCAACTGGGTGAGACCGGTGTTGTTCGGCGAGTTGTTCACCGGCCCGTTGGCGCAGTCGAACTTCGGGCCGGACGGGCCGGACGGGAAGGTGTAGTCGTTGTACGCGTCGTTGCGGGCGGTGCAGTACGGCCAGCCGTAGAAGCCGGGCTTGTCGATCCGGGCGAACTCCACGTTGCCCGCCGGGCCCCGGTTCGGGTCGGCGGTTCCCGCGTCCGGACCGTAGTCGCCCAGGTAGACGACGCCGGTCTCCTTGTCCACGCTCATCCGGAACGGGTTCCGGAAGCCCATCGCGTAGATCTCCGGGCGGGTCCGCGCGGTGCCCGGCGCGAACATGTTCCCGGCCGGGATGGTGTACCCGCCGGCCGCGCTCGGCCTGATCCGCAGCACCTTGCCGCGCAGGTCGTTGGTGTTGCCTGCGGTGCGCTGGGCGTCGAAGGCCGGGTTGCGGCCGGCCCGCTCGTCGATCGGGGTGAACCCGCTCGACTCGAACGGGTTTGTGTCGTCGCCGGTGGACAGGTACAGGTTGCCGGCCGCGTCGAAGTCCATGTCGCCGCCGACGTGGCAACACATGCCCCGGCTGGTCGGCACGTCCAGGATCAGCGTCTCGCTGGCCAGGTTGATGGTGTTGTCCGCGTTGGCGGTGAACCGGGACAGCCGGTTCACGCCGTCCCACCGGGCGAAGTCCGCCGGCGTACCGGTGGTCGGCGCCCCGCCACCGGGGGTGTCCAGCGGTGGCGCGTAGAAGACGTACACCCAGCGGTTGGTGGCGAAGTTCGGGTCGACCTTGATGCCCTGTAGACCCTCCTCGTCGCCGGTGTAGACCGGCAGCGTGGCGGCGACCTTGGTGTTGCCGGCCGCGTCGGTGTGCCGGATGACGCCGTTACGGGAGGTGTGGAAGACACCCCGGTCGGGCAGCACGGTGAGGCTCATCGGCTCGCCCGTCTCGGCCGCGCCCTTTGCCAGCTCGACCTGCTGGAAGTTGCTGGTCACGGTCCCGCCACAGTCGGCCTCGGCCGCGCCGGCCGCGCTCATGATGCCGCCGAGCAGGTGGGTACGGAAGTTCGGCTCGGCGTACGACTCGTCGGTGTGTCCGAGGCCGGTGTACCAGGCCCGACCGCCGGAGTAGTTGTGGCACCAGGAGATCGGGTGGTCGTACCCGTTGCCGCCGCCGCTGTAGGTGCTCTCGTCCAGGGTGGCGAGCACGTGCACGCTGCCGCGGGGGTTGGTGCGGTAGTTGTACCACTCGTCCAGCCGGTTCCACCGCTGCGGCAGTGCGGCGGTGGACGGGTGGACCTGGTCGGCGACCTTGATGGTCGCGGTCTGGTTGGCCGGATGCGAAGCGAAGTACGCCCCGACCAGCCCGCCGTACCAGGGCCACTCGTACTCGGTGTCGGCGGCCGCGTGCACGCCCACGTACCCGCCGCCGCCCTGGATGTACCGCTCGAACGCTGCCTGCTGGGTGGCGTTGAGTACGTCACCCGTGGTGGACAGCCAGATCACCGCGGCGAACCGGTCCAGGTTGGCGTCGGTGAACTGGGCCGCGTCCTCGGTGGCTTCGACGGTGAACCCATTGGCCGCGCCGAGCTGCTGGATGGCGGCGATGCCGGGGACGATGGATCCGTGCCGGAATCCGGCGGTCTTGCTGAAGACCAGCACGGTGAACGGTGCGGCGCTGGCCGCGGGTGGCACCGCGACGATGCCGCCGGCCACGAGGATCGCGCTCAGTACGGCGCCGAGCCACGATCTCAGAGATCTGCGCACGGTGTGTCCTTTCGAGGACGGCGTGCGCCGATCACGCCTGGTGGGGTGAAGGTGGTGGAGCTGAGCATGCTCGCGGCCCGCTCAACGCGCCGTCGCCGGTGCGAGCGTGAGGCATGTGCATACATCGTTACGGTTGCGTGACGGGTGCGTCAAGCTCTTCAGCCAACTTCGTGAGAGCGTTATCTCAGCAGGTCAGGGCTG
The DNA here is from genome assembly GCF_018070435.1 of Micromonospora sp. C51. Classification (NCBI taxonomy): domain Bacteria; kingdom Bacillati; phylum Actinomycetota; class Actinomycetes; order Micromonosporales; family Micromonosporaceae; genus Micromonospora; species Micromonospora sp. C51. The sequence goes on from NZ_JAGPXQ010000076.1 coordinate 13,003, forward strand.
ACTGACGGATCCCGTCGCAGGGGCCCGTTCAGGGAAGGGTGAAGTCGAGTCGGGTGACCTGGTCGGTGGTCACCGTCGCGGTCTGCGGTGCACTGTGCTGCTCGCCGGTGCTGACCACGATTTCGTACCGGCCCGGCGGAAGTCGCCACTCGTAGCGGCCGGCGTCTCCGGTCAGGACGCCGATCTCGGGGATCGCCGGTGCCGGCTCGTCAAGCGGAGTCACCTGCACGGACGCCTGACGCACCGGTTCGCCCGCCGGGGTGGTGACGGTGCCGGTCACGGTGCCGGTCAGGCTGGTTCGACCCGGCGGAGGCGGCGGCCCGTCGTCGGAGACCGGGTCGTCTCCGCGGAACGCCAGCAGGCTCGCCCCGATCAGCAACGGCGCGGCGATCAGGAGTGCGAGCACCCCGAGGCGCTTACGGCTCATGGCTGCTTCCTCACTGGCGATGACGGACAGTAGCTGGGACGTACCCGAGGCGGTGGCGGTTCCCGTGCGGGTGGGCGGCTGCTCGCCGACCCACCCGCACGGCAACTCGGGTCAGCTGTCAGCTGTTACGCCAGGTGATCAGATTGTTGAAGACGCTCTCCGTGATGCGGGTGCCGTGGTTGTTTGTGGAATGTGGCGAGGAGCCGTGCAGGCCGTACGCGTGGATCGCCATCACGCACTGCCCGACGCACCAGGAACTGCCGGCGGCCCGGGTCTGGTAGACCGGGCTGCCGCTCTGGCAGCCGAACGTGTCGTTCTGGTAGAACACCTGCCGGGCTTGGGTGACCGTGACGGTCTGCCCGGCGTGCCGCCACTGCTGGCCGAAGGTCTTGTCGCACGGGTAGCCGCTGACGGTGGTCGCGGTGCCGGTGAGCGACGCGCTCTGCCACCACATGCCGAACCAGCCGGTGCTGTTGCCGGCGGCGCAGCTCAACCGGATGGCGCCGTAGTCGTACGTCTCGTCGCCGCTCTGGGTCCAGCCGGTGACCGAGAGGAGTTGGGTGGCGGTGCACGTGCCGTACGGCGTCGACGCCCCGTTGCGTCCCGGGATGATCTGGAAGTCCCCGCGCGGGTAGAAGTTGTTGCCACCGCCGCCGTTCTGGCCGCCGCCCGGATGCACGCAGTGCCCGGCGGTGGCGATGATGCTCGGGCCGTAGAGCCAGCCGGTGCAGCCCCAGGTGCTGCCGTTGGTGGTGCGGACGATCTGCACGATGGCGCTGGACGGGAAGACCGTGGTCGGGTCGACCCGGACCCGGTTGTCGGTGCCGATGACGCTCTGGATGCCGATCGAGTCGCCGTCGGGCGCGGCGGGACGGCTGCCAGCGTCGAACCGGCTGCCTCCCGGCCCGGCCTTGCCGGTGCCGACCGATCCGGAGGTGCCGGAACCCCGTACGCCATCGAGGCCGCGCTGCACGGTGGGCAGCGCGACGGCGGCGGGTGCGGCGCCCGAGTCGGCGACCGCGCCGTGCACGTCGGCGCGGGCGGCGGCGGTCGGGGCTTGGGCGGTCGACGCGGCGGTGGCCGGTGCGGCGGCGAGCGCCGACGCCAGGACGGCGGTGATCCCGATCGCGAGGATGCTCCTCGGTCGGGTTCTGCTGGGCGGTGTGGACGTCACGAGAGCCCTCCTCATCCGAAGCTGGACGCTTCCGATGGGCAAGCTATATCGACCAGGTTGATCCACACTCGTGTGTGTCTGTCCGTCGACACCACTACGTTCAGTTTCGGACAGATCGCGCAACGTGTCGGCGTGGCGCACCGCCGGGCGAGTCAGATCGACTGACCGGCGACGACCGACAGGAGCCGGAGCTTGTGGTGGCTCTCGCTGCCCGGGACGGCGGTGAAGACCTGCAACAGCTGCGACTGGTCGGGGTCGACGAGGACCTGGCAGTGCAGTTCGAGCAGCCCGACCTCCGGGTGCTGGATGCGCTTGGGTGCGCAGTACGCCCCGGCGACGGGATGCGCGCGCCACAACTCGGCGAACTCGGGGCTCCGGGTCAGCAGGGCGTGCACGATCTCCCCGGCTCGCGAGTCACGACCGTCACGGGTGTACGCGCGATGCAGGTCAGCGGCGATGGTGCGGCTCTGCGCGGGATGGTCCGGTTCGGGGTGGAGGCGTCGGGTGTCCGGATCGGTGAACCAGCGGTAGTGCAGGCTGCGGGCCAGCCCGGTGTGCCGGGTCTCGTCGCCGAGCAGCGCACTGGCCAGCCGGGTCTGTGTCAGGGTCTCACCGAGATCGCTCACCACCTGGGCGGCGACGTCGCCGAGGCCGTCGAAGACGCGCATCATGCCGGGGTTGACGTGGTCGTTGCGTCGGATCCGTTGCGGCGCCGGGTATCCACCGAGCCGGAACAGGTGATCCCGTTCCACCACGGACAGCCGCAGTCCTCGGGCGATCGAGGCGAGCATCTGCTCCGACGGGCGCGGGCCGCGCTGCTGCTCGATCCGGCTGTAGTAGTCGGCCGACATGTCGCTGAGGGCGGCGACCTCCTCGCGGCGAAGCCCGCCGGTACGCCGCCGGCGGTGCCCACGGGGCAACCCGACGTCCTCGGGCTGTAGTGCCTCGCGTCGGCTCCGCAGGAACTCGGCGAGTCGAGCACGGTCCATGACGGCTCCTTAGGGTTGAAGTGTCTGGGGTTGGAGCCCTGGATGCCCAGGACGGCGAGGTGTGGCTGATGACGGGTTGCCCTGCGATGGCTCGGGAGGAATGGCCGCCTCGCTGTTCTGGACGCCCCGGCC
>NZ_JAGPXQ010000077.1:0-14727 GCF_018070435.1 Micromonospora sp. C51
TTGGGGGGTAGGGTGGAAAGGGTGGGGGTTTTGGGAGTTCTGGGGTCGCGGGGGCGGCGGGGGGTCGCTCTCGGGATGGGCGTGGCGGTGCTGATGGGTGGGGCCGCGTACACCGGGTGGGCGCTGACCCCGGCACCCGGGACGACTCCCGTCGCCGGGCCCACCGGTGAGGCGCTGGTGCCGACGGCGGAGGTGCCGCCGTCGGCCGACGCCGAGCGGGTGCTGCCCGCGGCACCGGCGCCGGACGGGCTGCCGGAGATCGACTACGACCCGGCCCCCGCCGGCTTCCCCGACGACCCGGACACCCTCGACACCACACCGCTGACCCAGGGCCTGCACCCGACCCGCAGGATCGCCGCGTACGACGCGCCCGGTGGCCGGCCATTGGCGTTCCTGATGCCGACGATCAGCGAGGTGGAGCTGACCGTGCCGGTCGCCCGCCGCGAGTCCGGCTGGACGGCGGTGCTGCTCCCCTCGGCCAACCGCAAACTGGCCTGGCTGCCACCCGGCGGCTTCCGCACCGTCGCGCTGCGCGACCAGATCGTGGTGGAACGAACCCCGTTCCGGCTCACCTGGTACCGCGACGGCACCGCCCAACGCTCCTGGCAGATCAGTCTCGGCCAACGCGGGCAGGAAACCCCACTCGGCCGGACCTTCGTGCTGGGCCGCACCCCACCGCCGGAGTCGGTCTACGGCGGGGTCGACATCTACGCCCTCGGCTCGATCCCCGACGACCTGGACTCGGTGCCCGCCGGGCTGCGCGGCGCCCACATCGGCATCCACACCTGGTACCACGACGGGGAACTGGGCCAGCAGACCACAAACGGCTGCATCCGGTTGACCGCCAGCGGCCAGCGCCTGCTGCTGGAGAAGGTGCGCTCCGGCACCCCGGTGGTGGTCGTCGACGAACTGCCCGACCCGCCACCGACCGCCTGAGTCCGCAGTCGGGAGGCCAGCCGGCCCGACCAGCCGCTGGCTCACAATTGCAGGGCGGAGACCGCTTCGCCGAGCGTGGCGGCCCGGGCAAGTGGCTGGACGGGACCACCCTCAGCCAACCAGAGCCGGCAACCGGCCCGGTCGAACGACGCCACCACCGGCTGCCCGGCGGGACGCTCACCGGCTCCGCCAAGATCGTCGGTGGCACTTGACGCCAGGTCGGAGCGTGACTCGTTGCACTTCGGCGTTCGTCACGAAGCGGCGGTCCGACTCGTCGCACAGGTGTGAGCATCAAGTGCAAGCGTGTGATCGTCGTGCTGCTCGCGGTGACGGCTGCGGTCGTCGGCGTGTGGGCGGCTGCCTATCCCCAGTCGTTCTACACCGATTTTCCCTGGCCGGGGCGCAACTGGGTCTCCGCGCTCGGGCCGTACAACGAGCACCTGACCCGCGACGTGGGCGCCCTCTATCTGGCGTTGCTCGTGCTCAGCGTGATGGCCTGGCGGCGACCGACGCCGTCCGCGCTGCGGATGGCCGGCGGCGCCTGGCTGATCTTCACTGCGGTGCACTTCCTTTGGCACTCCCTGCACTTGCAGGTCTACCCGCCAGCAGACCGGGTCGGCAACGTGATCGCGCTCGGCGGCAACCTGGCGATGGCCATTCTGCTGCTGCTACCGGACCGCCCTGTCGCGACACAAGAGCGTGACACCGTCTCATCGGACCAGCAGACCTGACACCCCGCGTGGCGGCGTTGACAGTGGGTCTGCGACAGCAAGGCTGATCACGCCGGCCGGTCAACCTTCCCGGCCGGTGTCCATTCTTCCGGCCGGATGCGCTGGGCGGGCACGGCTTCGGCCGACGGGGCCAGTTTTCGCCAGAGGAACTCCAGTGACAACGCCTCGATGAAGGCGCGCTGCTCGTTGTTGGCCGCCGCGCCGTGTCCACCCTCGACGTTCTCGTAGTACGACACGTCGTGGCCGTGCTCTCGCAGCCGCGCGGCCATCTTCCGGGCGTGCCCGGGGTGCACCCGGTCGTCGCGGGTCGAGGTGATGAAGAGGACCGGCGGGTACCGCTCGTGACTGCGCACGTTGTGGTACGGCGAGTAGTCCCGCAGGAAGGCCCAGTCCTCCGCGACGTCCGGGTCGCCGTACTCGGCCATCCAGGAGGCACCGGCCAGCAGTCGGTGGTAGCGACGCATGTCCAGCAGCGGGACGTTCGCGACGACGGCGCCGACAAGCGACGGGTAGCGGGTGAGCATCGCCCCCATCAGCAGGCCGCCGTTGCTGCCGCCCTCGATGCCCAGCATTGCCGGCGTGGTGATGCCCCGGCTCACCAGGTCGGTCGCCACGGCCGCGAAGTCCTCGAAGGCGCGGGTTCGATGGGCTCGCAGCGCGGCCCGGTGCCAGCGCGGGCCGTACTCGCCGCCGCCGCGGATGTTCGCCACCACGTAGGTGCCGCCGTGGGCCAGCCAGCCCCGGCCGACGATGCCGTCGTAGCCGGGGGTCAGCGACACCTCGAAGCCGCCGTACCCGTGCAGCAGCGTCGGTCCGGCGGGGGCGGCCGGATCCCCGACCACGAAGTACGGCACCCGGGTGCCGTCGGCGGACGTGGCGAAGAACTGGCGTACCGCCAGGCCGTCGGCGTCGAAGAACGCCGGTGCCCGCTTGAGCGTCTCGACGCTGCCACCGACGCGTCCGAGCCGCAGCGTGGCCGGCTGGAGGAATCCCTCCGAGGCGATCAGGTAGGCGTCGTCCCGGTCCGGATCCGTCTCCACGACGCAGCTTTCCTGGTCGACCGGCACCCCGGGTAGCGGTTCGCGCCGCCAGCCACTCTCGCCGGGGGTGAGCAACTCCAACCGGCTGCGGACATCAGTGAGGGTGGTCAGGATGAGGTGGTCGCGGGTCCAGGTGTACCCGTTGAGCGAGGTCTGGTCGTCCGGCTCGAACAGCACGTCGAAATCCCGGTCACCGGCGAGGAAGCCGGTGAACCGGATCGCCAGCAGCGCGCCCGCCGGGTGGCCGACCTCGCCCACCTGCCACGGCGTACGCGGCCGGACCAGCAACCATTCCCGGTGCACGTCCCAGCCGGCGTCCTCGGGCACCGGGATCCGGATCCGCTCCCCCGCCCCGGTCAGCAGATAGCTCTCCGACCGGTAGAAATCCACGGTACGGGTGACGAAGTCACGCTCGAACCCGGGCGTCAGGTCACGCCAACCGTACGCCCCGATGTCGGTGGTGGACGCCTCGAAGACGATCTCGGCCTCGGGCAGCGGGGTGCCGCGCCGCCACCGGCGCACCACCCGTGGATACCCCGAGGCGGTAAGCGATCCCGGGCCGAGATCGGTGCCGATCCAGATGTGGTCGGCGTCGATCCAGCCGACATCGGTCTTGGCCTCCGCCACGGTGAACCCGTCCGCCACGAAGGCCCGGTCGGCCAGGTCGTACTCGCGCACCACCACCGCGTCCGCACCACCCCGGGACAGGCTGACCAGGCAACGCCGGTGCTGCGGCGGCAGGGTCGCCACACCACCCCAGACCCAGTTCTCGCCCTCCCGCTCGGCCAGCACGTCCAGGTCGAGCAGGACATCCCACTCCGGTTCCGGCCGGCGGTACTGGTCGAGCGTCGTACGCCGCCACAGCCCGCGCGGGTGGGCGGCGTCGCGCCACATGTCGTAGTAGTAGCCGTCGCCGCGCCATCCGGGGTACGGGATGCGGTCGTCCGCGTCGAGCACCTGCCGGATCTCGGCCTGCCGGGCCACGAACGCCGGACCGCCGGTGAGTGCCGCGACGGTCTCGGTGTTGCGCTCGCGGACCCACCTCGCCGCCTGCGGGCCGTCGAGGTCTTCGAGCCAGAGGTACGGGTCTTGGCTGTCATCGGTCGAGGTCGCCACCTTCGAACTATGGCCGACGACCGCCGCGAAGCCTCATCCGGCCGCTGTCGAGATGGCGACTGGCGTCCGGATAGCCTCGACGGGGACCGGATGGAGCTCGACACATGTACATAGATCGACTACCCTCGGTCCCGCGCGGGCACCGATGGGGGGACTCGACGCCGAGACGTTACGGTCACGTCAACGGGGGAAGTCATGGATGTCGTATCGCTGCACCAGTCGCCGGATTGCTCAGCCCGAGCGACACATCACTGCCCCTGACGCCTCCCGATCGTCCTTGAACACTTGGCGATCCAGCCTGCTGACGCGCTGATCGCGGAAGCGGCGCAGGAGACGGCGCGCCCCGGCCAGCGGTAGGCGAACTGTGCGCCGAGAGGCCCGAACGTAGAACGTCCTCATGTCCGCAGAAGACGAGCGTCTGTGCACAACCGACGATGAACCCCTCGCGGAAGGCACTCTCGGTGCGCGAACGAAAGATTCCCCTCGACGGCAGTCCGGTTTCCTACCTCTACGGCGTTGACTGCGCCGCCCAGCTTGCCGAGGCGTTCTCGACTCACCTCGGCGCGATGGACTCGCTGCTCCTCGTCGTGGACAGTCGGGTGACGGCGCACGCCGAACCGATCGGGCGGGCGCTGGCCGACCTGGCCGCGGTGACCACCTTCACCGTGGAGGCCAGTGAGGGCCACAAGACCTTCTCTCTCGTGGAGCGCATCCTGGAACGCGCCGTCGCGATGGGCGCCACCCGGCGTACGGTCGTGGTCGGCATGGGTGGCGGCATGGTCGGCAATGTCGCCGGTCTCGCGGCGGCGCTGCTCATGCGGGGAATCCGGCTGGTTCACCTACCCACGACCCCGGTGGCGGCCTTCGATTCGGTGCTGTCCGTGAAGCAGGCGGTCAATCTCCGCGGCGGCAAGAACCTCTGTGGCACGTACCACGCGCCCTCGCTCATCGGCTGTGACCTGCGATGGTTGAGCACGGTGCCGCACGACGAGATGCTCACCGGCCTTGCCGAGATGGTCAAGAACATGCTGGCGGTGCTGCCGCAGCAACGGTTGACGCTGGAACGGGCGCTGCACCGGCTGCCCGAGGAGCCGATGCAGTCGCTGCTCAGCCTGCTCGAACTTGGACTCTCCGCCAAAATTCCGTATCTGGATGAGGATCCTCGGGAGAAGAGAGCGGCGCTGATCTTCGAGTACGGCCACACGATGGGACATGCGATCGAGTTCGTGTCGGCCGGAGTCGTGAACCACGGTGCGGCGGTCGCCTGGGGCATGTTGGTAGCGGCGGAGGTGAGCCGCGAGCTGGGACATCTCAGCGACTGCGAGGTGGACGACCACTACCGGACGGTGAGCCTGTTGCGATTGCCCCCGGCGACGGCCGGTCCCGGCCGGTTGGCCCACGACCAACTGCGGTCGGTCCTGGCCAGGGACAACAAACGGGGATATCTGCGCTGCCGGCCGGGCGAGGTCCCGATGGTCCTGCTGAAGGCGCTCGGCACGCCGGTCACGGACGGCAACGGCCAACCGCTGACCGCAGTACCGATCGAGCTGATCCTGTCCGCTCTCGACCGGGTCGTCGCGCGCGACGAAGCCGCCGAGGTCGACCATGCCCGGCTCGACAGGGCGGTCTCGCGGTGACCGGAATAGCCTTCTTCGACGACTTCACCGACACCGTGCTCGGCCACCACCCGGATTTCATCGTCGGGCTCGCGAACGCGGCGACCGAGGTCACCGGTGGCGCGGAGCCCGTCCAGTTGCACTGTCCTACCGGCTACCTGTCGCAGCATCGCCTTGACGAGCGGGTCGCGCACCATCCGGCAGAAGGTGTCTCGCCCGGCTCCGGGGCCGTCAAGCTGCCGTACTCGCGGCTGGTCACCCCCGACAACCTCGCCGCCGCCAGCCGTAGCGCCGCCGCCCGCGGCGTGACGGTCTTCGTCGACTGCTACTTCGATGAGAACTACCCGGCTTGGCCGGCCCCGGAGCTCGGGCTGCGCCATGTTCTCTCGCTGCACCGTCCGGGCTACTTCACCACCGGGTTGACCGACCGGTTCCCACCGCGGCGGCCGGTTGCCGACATCATCCGCGGCCTGGCACCCGCGGGCCTTTTCGTGGTGCACTCGCCCGCCGCCGAACGTCTGGCGGCGAAGTTCGTCGACTCCCGCAGGTTGCTGCGGACCGGTTGGCCGACCGCGACGCGAGCGGAGGTCGCCAGGTGGTTCGGACAGGCAGCCGCGCCGCCGGACGAGGACCCCTACGTGCTCTCGATCGGCAGCGCCCGGACAGACAAGGGCATCGACCTGCTGATGTCGGCGCTCCCCGACGGTCAGCGACTTCGCATCGTGGGGCAGCAGTACGAGGAGACGGTGGCGCGGATAGGCGCTCGTCACCCGCGGCACCGGGTGGAGTGGGAGACCGGCTGGATTCCGCGCGAGCGACTGAACCAGGCGATCGCCCATGCCGCTGTGACGGTCTTCCCGTACCAGCCGGAGTTCAGCGACTACGGCGGCGCGTCAGGTGCCCTCGCCCAGGCGCTCGTCATGGGCAAGCCAGTGATCGTTTCTGAAGTGCTGGCCGAGCAGGTGCCGGTCTCGCCGGCATGCCGGATCGTTCCCGTCGGTGACGCCGACGCGTTACGGCACGCCATCGAGGACTCGCTGCGCCGCCTGCCGGAACTCCGCGCGGCGGCCGCTGAACTTCGTGGGCACGTCGAGCGGCAGCACACCTACGAGGCGCACGTCGAGCACATCCTGGAGCGGTGCGCCTGATGCCGGACGCCGCACCCGACTCTGCGGCCTGGCGCCGAACCACAGCGGTCTCCGGACTCGGCGCGCTCACCGTCGCCACGTTCTGCTTCGTGGTCTCGGAGAACCTGCCGGCAGGGCTACTCACCCTGATGGCCACCGATCTGGACACGTCGCTGTCCGCGATCGGCCTACTGGTCACGGGGTACGGGCTGACCGTCGCAGCGGTCGCGGTGCCACTGACCCGGGCTGCGCGACGGGTTCCCCGGCGCCGCCTGCTCTCTCTCCTGCTGGCGGTGTTCGTGCTAGCGAGCCTGACTGCCGCCCTTGCCCCCGGCATGGAACTGCTGCTGGTCAGCCGGATCGCCAGCGCGCTGGCACACGCGGTCTTCTGGTCGGTGGCGGTGGTCACCGCCGCCGGGCTCTTTCCGCCCCGGCTGCGGGGACGGGTGGTCTCGGTGGTGTTCGGAGCCAGCTCGGTCGCAACCGTGCTCGGTGTGCCCGCCGGAGCCTGGCTCGGTGAGTGGGCCGGATGGCGTGCCGCGTTCCTGACGTTGACCGGTCTCGGCCTGGTCGCGCTGGTCACCGTCGCCATGCTGCTACCGACGACCGCGCCCGAGGACGGACACGCGGCACGGGCGGCCACCCCGGACGCCCGCAGGTACGCCGTCCTGCTGGCCGCCACCGCGTTGGCGGTCGCGGGCCTCTCCGTCGCCACCACCTACACCGTGCCGTTCCTGCTCGAGGTGAGCCAGTTCTCCGGTGGCGCGATCGGCCCGCTGCTGTTCGTCCGAGGTGTGGCCGGTGTCGTCGCGGTGGCCGGCTGCGGAGCCCTGCTGCAACGCTGGCCGGGCCCCGCACTTGTGGTTCCGACCGGCCTGCTTGCGCTGTCGCTGTTCGGATTCCACACGCTCGGCGCCTATCGACCGGCCGTGATCGGGCTGTTGGCGCTCTCCGGCGCGAGCATGTTCGTGATGATCGCTGCGCTCGCCAATCGGGTGCTGGACGTGGCGCCAGGGCGCACCGACATCGCGTCCGCCGGGTTGAGCGCCGTCTTCAACGCCAGCGTCGCGGTGGGAGCGCTGCTCGGGGCGGTGCTGCTTCCCGCGTTCGGGGTGCGCAGCACCGTCCTGGCGGCAGCGGCGCTCGTGGCGGCAGCCGTCGCCGTGTTGTCGCGGGAGCCAGGGATCATGACCGGAGTCGGTGCTCTCGGCAACCCGAGAACCGATCACGAGGTTGCGAAGGGACGATCCTGAGAACAGTCGCGCACCGACCTACCGACGCGGTGCGCTTCGGCGAGGATCTGTGAGCCGTACCGGCGCCACATGCCGTGCAACCTCGGCGTGATGACCACCAGGTCGACCGACTGGTCCCGGATCGGGGTACGCAGGCCCAACGCGTGATGAGCCTGGTGCGGCCGGTCACGGGCCGCCTCTGCCAGCACCTCCGCGTCGTAGTCGACCAGGGTGCCGGTTGGTAGCGACGCCGGCACTGCGGCTCCGCATCCGAACACGGCGACGCTCGACCCGGTCGGCATCTCACGGACGGCCGCGTCGACGAGGCCGTCGACGCGTAGGCCACGGGACTGCTGCTGCCAGTCGACCAGGCTCTGGTAACGCCGATGCAGATCCAGCGAGTCCTCCTCGACCAGCCAGTCCCCCGTGGCGAACCAGGCCCAGTTCAGCTCCAGGGCCGGCTCCGGGAACTTGCCGAGCATCCGCAGCGCGTTCCGGGTGACGCTGGCCGAGTTGGCGGCCGGATTGCGAGGATGCGGGTACTCGATGGCCCACGCCTCGCGGCCGACCACGAAGCGCGTCCCGTGCTTGTACAACCGCAGCCCGAGGTCGAGATCCTCAACTCCCCAGCCCCGATAGCCCTCGTCGAAGCCCCCGACGTGCCAGAAGTCGTCGGCGCATACTGACATGTTCATGCTCCAGAACATGATCCACGGCAGCGCCAGCGCATTGACATCGAAGTCGACCATGGCGAACTGACGATGCCGGGTGTCCAGGAAGCTCGGATCGTCGCCGTACCGCGCCCGCACCTTCTCCGGCGTCAAGGCCGCCACCGCATCTGCCAGCCCGGGAGTCGGGTCGAATGGACGGTAGCCGTAGGTGTAGCCGATCACGGCAGATGACGCGGAACCGTCCCCGGCTGCGCCAGCGTGCAATCCGTGGTGTCCGCGGACGAAATCGGGGCCTGCCACCGTGCCCGCGTCCAGGAACACGAGGATGGGCGCGGTCGCCAGGCGGGCCCCCGCGTTGCGTGCCTCAGCGGCGCGGGCGCCTTGATCCTCCTGATAGTGGTAGCGCAGGTTGAGCCGGGTCGCGAAGGCACGGACCACCTCGGCGGTCTGGTCCGACGAGCCGTCGTCGGCGATCACGACCTCGAAATCGTCGATCGGCGTACGTTGCCCGGCGAGCGAGGACAAGGTGCGCGCCAACTCGGCGGCGCGGTTGTAGGTGGGAATCACCACCGAGACGAGCCGGCTCATTCGCCAGCGCTCCCCACGAAACCGCCGACCCGAGCGGAGGAGCGCGCCTCGAAGGCCTGCCGGACGAGATCGCTCGCCGTCGCCGTCGCCACGGAGGCCGCGGGGCTGAACTCGGCAGCTCCCCCGGTCGAGTACGACCGGCTGAACGCCTCGACCATCGCCTGGTACATGTTCATGCCGGGAAAGTCGACGCGTTCCGGCTCACCCCGGCGCCGGGTCAGCGTTGCCCGGCAGGGCCGCATGCCCGGGTTGTACGCATCGTCCAGCCGTGCCACCCCCTCGGTGCCGGCGATCTCCAGAGGGGCCTGCAACCACGGCAGCCCGAAGGTCGCATCCATGACACCGAGGCGGTCGCCGGGAAACGTCAGCACGGCTGAGCAGGTGTGGTCGATCCCGCCCGCCTGGAACGCGATCGCCTCCGCCGATGTCGGTGCCGCGTCGAACAGCAGGCACATCGCGTCGAGGGGGTAGCAGCCGACGTCGAGGAGGGCGCCGCCGCCCAGATCAGGTTCCAGGCGGATGTTCGGCGGCGGCCCGATGAGGAACCCGATGGACCCGCGGATGGCTCGCACCTCACCCACCGCTCCGTCATGTACGAGGTCACGCAGCCAGCGGAACTGCGAGTGATACCGATACATGAAGGCCTCGGTCAGCAACACGCCGCACTGTTCAGCGGCGCGTACGACCCGTCTCGCGTCGTGGAGACTCAGCGTCATCGGCTTCTCACACAACACCGCTTTTCCGGCCTCGGCGCACCGGATCGCCCACTCCGCATGCATGGAATTGGGCAATGCCAGATAGACACAATCGACGTCCGGATCGACCAGCAGGTCGGCATACGAATCATAATGCCGAAGGATTCCGAATTGGCGCGCCACCGCTGCCGCCCGCTTTTCCGTCCGACTCGCCACGGCCACGACCGCACACCCGGGCGTCTGCTGGATCGCGGGAATCACGTGCTCGACCGCAATCGCGGCGGTGCTCATCACACCCCATCGGACGCTCATCGAACAGCCAGTCCCCGCGACCTGGGGACGGGGCGGCAAAAATCGGTCAACGACCTTCTTGGATCAACCACCGACGACGACCAAAAAGCGTCAGCGCCGACTTCCATCGCTGTCAAGACGGCAAATCCCCCGGGTACGAACCAACACCAACAAAAACCCAGCAGAATATTACGAGGAGGTCTCGATAATCGCAAGGGGCGCATCGAGTTACTTGGAACTACGTCGCGCCGGACAGCATCGATCCGGGCGGGCGTCGCGTCACTGTCCATGCCCGCGGTTCGACTGCCGGACACCCGATCGTCAACGGGTCGCGAATCGTTGACGGACCGTGATCGTGGAACCGCGCGCCACGGCCGGAGGAAGCCGACCGGACGGGCCGGCCGACCTGGGTCGACGTCAGCATGAACGGATGGCCCTTCGGCCCTGGCATGGGAACGGGCTACGGGGGTATGACCGAGACATGAGGGCGAGTTTCCGGCTCGGCCGGATCGTGGGCGTACCGGTCGGGGTCAACTGGAGTGTCCTGGTCATCTTCGCGCTGATCTGGTGGGGGCTGTCGGCAAACCTGTTCCCCGAGTCGTACCCGGACCGCTCCGTGGTCGCGTACCTGCTGGCCGGGCTGACCGCCGCGGTGGTCTTCTTCCTCGGCCTGCTCGCCCACGAGGTGTCCCACGCGGTGGTGGCCAAGCGCAACGGCCTGGGCGTACAGGGGATCACCCTGTGGCTCTTCGGCGGCGTCGCCGAGCTGCGCGGCGAGGCCCGCTCCCCCGGTGCCGAGCTGCGCATCTCCGGGATCGGCCCGCTGGTCAGCCTGATCATCGGCGTCTTCTTCGGGGCCGTCGCGACGCTGCTCGCCCTGGCCGGGGTCCAGGGGTTGCTGCTGGGCGTGATGGCCTGGCTCGGCGGCATCAACCTGCTGCTGGCCGTGTTCAACATCCTGCCGGCGGCGCCGCTGGACGGCGGGCGGCTACTCCGGGCGGCGGTGTGGAAGGCCACCGGCGACCGGACCCGAGCCACGGTGGTGGCGGCCCGAGCCGGCTGGATTCTCGGCCTGGCACTCATCGGGTTCGGCCTGTGGCGGTTCCTCACCGGCACCGGGGTCGGCGGGTTGTGGCTGGCGTTGATCGGCTGGTTCCTGATCGGCGCGGCCACCATGGAGGAGCGGCAGGCCCGGGTGGGCGACGCGCTGCGCGGTATCCGGGTCGCCGACGTGATGACCCCGCAGCCGCAGACCGCCTCGGGTGAGCTGACGGTGGCCGACTTCGTGGACAACTACCTCTTCGCGTACCGGCACACAGCGCTGCCGCTGACCGAGGACGGCCGACCGGTCGGGCTGGTCACCCTCGACCGGGTACGCGGCGTGCCGTCCGGCGAGCGGGGCAGCACCACCCTGGCGGCGGTGGCCTGCCGCGCCGACGACTTGGTGCTCGCCTCTCCCGACGAGCCGCTGACCGACCTGCTGCCCCGGCTCAGCGACTGTGCCGACGGCCGGGCCCTGGTGGTCACCGACGGCCGCCTGGTCGGCATCGTCTCCCCCAGCGACATCAGCCGCGCCGTCCAGCGCAGCAGCATGCGCGACCAGCTCGCCACCGGCCGCTGACCGCCGACTGCGCTGACTCATGCTCGTTCGGTGTCCGGGCACGTCCACGGGCCGCGCCGCGTCGGTACGACGGGTCGCTGTCAGCGAGGAAACAGCTGGTCGAGTTCCTCGGTGCGGAATTTTCCCTTGAGGTCGAGGCGGTTGACCAACGCGGCGAAGTCGGTCCAGCGGGGGTAGGTAGCGGCGATCGTCGAGGTCGGCATCGTGAAGACCTTGCCCCAGTGTGGCCGGGGCGCGAACGGCGCCAGAGCCCGCTCGACCTCGGCGACGACCGGCAGTACCGCCGCCGCGTCGGCGATCCAGGTGAAGTGCACCGCGAGGCTGTCGCGGTCGTACTGCGGGCTGAGCCACAGCTCGTCGGCGGCGATCGTGCGCAGCTCGCTGGTCTGCGCGACCGGGGCGATCAGGTGCGCCACCTCGTCCAGCGCGGCGAGCGCCGCGCCGGCCACCGCGCGGGGCAGATGGTACTCGGACTGCAACTCGTCGCCGTTGCTCGGCGTGAAGCCGAGCCGGAAGTGCGGCAGCCGCTCGTGCCAGGGACCGGGCACGCCGAGCTGCTCGGTGCAGTTGACCACCGGCATGCCGGGCACCGGGTGCCAGGGCCGGTCGGCCGCCGCGGTGCCGAGCCAGTCCGCCGGGGGCGCGGGCCGGTCCGCGAGCTGCTTGCGCCAGACCTGGGTGCCGCGGGTGGAGCGCCAGTCGGTGAAGACACTGACGCTGTACGCCGAGGCGAGCGCCTCGTCCAGCGCCTCGCGGGGCAGGTCGAGGCGGACGTACTGGCGTACCTCGAAGGCTGGCACCACGTCCAGGGTGAGCCGGGTGACGATGCCCAGCGCGCCGAGGGAAACCACAATGCCGGTGAAATCGGGGGTGGTGCGGTCCACGGTGAGCAGGTCACCGGCGGCGGTGACCAGTTCCAGGCCGGCGACGGCGGTGGCCAGGTTGCCAACGGTCTCGCCGGAGCCGTGGGTGCCGGTGGCGACCGCGCCGGCCACCGAGATGTGCGGCAGGGAGGCGAGGTTGGCCAGCGCGTACCCGCGCTCGTGCAGCCAGGTGGCCAGGTCGCCGTAGCGCAGCGCGGCCGGCACGTGCACCACCCGCCGCTCTTCGTCGAGTTGCGGGCTGGTCGGCAGTCCGGCCAGCGTGACCAGGTCCCCGGTGGTGTCGCCGAGTCGGTTGAACGAGTGTCCGCTGCCCACCGCCCGGATCCGGTCGCTCCCGGCGACCAGTGCCCGCAGCTCGTCGATCGAGGACGGCCGGTGGTACGCCCGGGCTGCGTACTCGACGTTGCCGGCCCAGTTGCGGTGCGTCGACACTCCCGACCCCCTCTGCCCGTCGGCGGTTACCGCCGGCTCCGTCGGGGAACCCTACGCCGATGAGCAGCTACCGTGATCCCGCCCCTCGCGGCGACGTGTATCCCTCCGAGGAGGAGATCGACCCGGCCGGCAACGGCGTGGAGCCCGCCACCGGTTTCGCCGGCACCGTCGACGGCTCCCCGGTCACCTGGTCCGATGCCGGGCCGTCGGCGAGCCAGCCGGATCCGCAGCCGGGCCCCACCCCGGAACCGGTGCCGGAACCGCCGCCCGCCCCCGGCCCGCCGCCCCGGGTCGAGACCGGCGCCCGGTCGATCGTGACCCGGCACATGGACGGTTCGGTGCAGGTGGTCACCGATTTCGATGGCGACGGCGTGGCGGACCAGGTGCAGTTCGACCTCGACGGCGACGGGCTACCCGACGTCACCTACCTCGACCGGGACCGGGACGGCCAGCTCGACACCGTGCTGCGCGAGGAGCACCGAGTCTGACACGCCGCCGGCCCGGCGCCGGCTTGCCCGCCCCGCCGGCCCGCCCCGGCTCGCCCGGTCGGGCGGGCGGCAGCTGGGCGAGATCGACTCCGATTGCGGCATGCCGGTGTTTCCGGGGCGGCTGATGCCCCGGCTTGCCGCAATCGGAGCCGCTCCGCACGCACGGAGCCGCTCGCGTTCCACGGAGTCGCCCGCGTTGACCCGGTCAGAGCTGCCGCATCACCTCGGTGGCGACCAGGTCCAGGTGGTCCAGGTCGGCCAGGTCGAGCACCTGGAGGTAGAGGCGCTGGCTGCCGATCTCCGCGTACCGGCCGATGGTGTCGATGACCTCGGCAGGGGTGCCGGCGAGGCCGTTGACGCGCAGCTCGTCCGGTTCGCGGCCGATCGCGGCGGCCCGCCGCGCCACCTCGGCGTCGTCCTTGCCGCAGCAGAGCACCAGCGCGTTGGACCAGGTCAGCTGGGCCGGGTCGCGGCCGATGCCGGCGCAGGCGGCACGGACCCGCTCGAACTGGGCCACCGTCTCGTCGATCGAGACGAACGGCAGGTTGAACTCGTCGGCGTAGCGGGCGGCTAGCTGCGGCGTACGCTTCGCGCCCTTGCCACCGAGCAGGATCGGCGGGTGCGGGCGCTGGACCGGCTTGGGCAGCGCGGGCGAGTCGGTCACCTGGTAGTGCCGGCCGGTGAAGTCGAACGTCTCGCCCGACGGGGTGCGCCACAGACCGGTGATCACCGCCAGCTGCTCGTCCAGCCGGTCGAACCGCTCCCCCAGCGGCGGGAAGGGAATCCCGTACGCCTGGTGCTCGGCGTCGTACCAGCCGGTGCCGATGCCCAGCTCGACCCGCCCGCCGCTCATCTGGTCCACCTGGGCGACGGTGATCGCGAGCGGGCCGGGCAGCCGGAACGTCGCGGCGCTCATCAGCGTGCCGAGCCGGATGGACCGGGTGTCCCGGGCCAGCCCGGCCAGCGTCGTCCAGGCGTCGGTGGGGCCGGGCTCGCCGCTGACCGATCCCATCTTCAGGTAGTGATCCGACCGGAAGAAGGCGCCGAAGCCGGTCTCCTCGGCACGTCGGGCCACGGCGAGCAGCTCGTCGTAGCTGGCGCCCTGCTGGGGTTCGGTGAAGATCCGCAGTTCCATGGGTCGAGCATAGGTAAGGCGCAGGGGCGCCGCTTCCCTCGTGCCATGGTCCGTCGGCGTGGCCGCCGGCCCCCCCCCCCCCGACCCCCGCACCCCGACCCTCACGGGGGTGGGCCTCGAAAAG
>NZ_JAGPXQ010000078.1:0-14558 GCF_018070435.1 Micromonospora sp. C51
GATGAAGGGGGGGCGGGTTAGGTGGGCGGGGGTGCGGCGGTTGCGGATGTCGACGTGGAGCTCGGCGCCGTCGGGCAGGGCGGGGGCGGTGTCGATCAGGGCGAGAGCGATGCCCTGCTTCCGGGTCGGGCTGAAGGTGCCGCTGGTCACCGTGCCGACCCGGGTGTCGCCCGCGTACACGGGCATGCCGGGGCGGGGAATGCCGCGGTCGACGGCGACCAGGCCGCGCAGCGTACGCGCCGGACCGGCGGCCTTCTCCGCGACAAGCACGTCGCGGCCCCAGAAGGCCGGCTTGTCCCAGCCGACCGCCCAACCGGAGCGGGCCTGCACCGGCGTGATCTCCAGCGAGAGGTCCTGCCCGTGCAGCGGGTACCCCATCTCGGTGCGCAGCGTGTCCCGGGCGGCCAGCCCACACGCCTGCGGCGCCGGCTCGGCGGCGAACAACGCGTCCCACACCGCGACCGCGTCGTCGGCCGGGACCACCAACTCGTAGCCCAGTTCGCCGGTGTAGCCGGTACGACACACGGTCAGCTCGACCGGGCCGAGCGCCGCCCGGGTGAAACTCATGTACCCGTGCCCGGTGGGCAGACCGAGCCCGCTCAGCAGTTCCGCCGACCGGGGCCCCTGCACGGCCAGTACGGCGTACCCCTCGTGTTCGTCGGTGATGGTGACCTGCGGCGGCGCGGCGGCGCGCAGCCGGCGTGCCACCTCGGCGCTGTTCGCCGCGTTCGGGATGAGGAAGACGTGGTCGTCGGCGTGCAGGTAGGCGATGATGTCGTCCACCACCCCACCGGTCGCCTCGTCGCAGCAGAGGGTGTACTGCGCCCGGCCCGGCCCGATGCGGCCCAGGTCGTTGCTGAGGCACGCGTTGACGAACTCCGCCGCCCCCGGCCCGGTCACCCGCACCTTGCCCAGGTGTGACACGTCGAACACCCCGACATCGGTACGCACTGCGGTGTGCTCGCGCAACACCCCGCCGCCGGCGTACTCCAGGGGCATCTCCCAGCCGCCGAACGGAGCGAACTTGGCGCCGAGCGCGGTGTGCCGGCCGGCCAGCGGAGAACGACGCAGCCGGGTCGCGGCGGCGTCGGTGGTCACCTCGGTCATGGGTGGCAACTTACCGGGACGCACCGGGCTGGTTAGCATCGGCGGGACCGCCGGATGACCCGGCGGGGCAGCAATGACGTCCGGCGGGTAATCATCCGCCGGGGAACTCCATCGCCGGTACGCCACCACGCGACCGGCCCGGCCCGCCCGGGAGCAGCCTCCGTGACATCGCCCAGCACCACCCTGAGCCTGGTCGACACCGACCCCGCCGAGCTCGCCGTCGACGCGATCGTGATCGGCGTGCACAGTACGACCGGCGAGCAGGACGCCACCAGCGGCCTCGCCGGCACCCTGCTGCTCGCCAGCGGCGCCGAGAGCATCGCCGCCGCCTTCGACGGCAAGCTGACCGAGACGCTGGCACTGCTCGGCGCGACCGGCGGCCCGGGCGAGGTGATCAAGTTGGCGACGCTGGGCACGGTCACCGCGCCGGTGCTCGCCGCCGTCGGCCTCGGCCCGGAGCCCAGTGGTGCGGCACCCGCCCCGGAGACGCTGCGCCGGGCGGCGGGCGCTGCCGTGCGTGCTCTGGCCGGCTCGGCCCGCGTGGCGATGACGCTGCCGCTGCCGGACGACGCCGACGCCGCCGACGCGCTGCGCGCGGTCGCCGAGGGCGCGCTGCTGGGCGGTTACCGCTTCGCCGGGTACAAGACCCGTCCGCAGCCGACCCGCCGCGAGCCGGTCGCCGAGGTGCTGGTGGCCGTACCGGACGCCGCGGACGCGGCGGCACAGGCCGAGGTGGTCCGGGCGCAGACGGTGGCCGGCGCGGTCCGGCGTACCCGCGACTGGGTCAACATCGCCCCGAACGAGCTGCGCCCGCCGGCCTTCGCCGACGCGGTCGCCGAGGCGGGTCGGGCGGCCGGTCTCGACGTCGAGGTGCTCGACGAGGTCGCTCTGCGCGAGGGCGGGTACGGCGGCATCATCGCCGTCGGTCAGGGCTCGGAGGCTCCGCCGCGACTGGTCAAGTTGACCTACACCCCGGACGGTGGCGGCACCGGTAAGCGGGTCGCCCTGGTCGGCAAGGGCATCACCTTCGACACCGGTGGCATCTCGATCAAGCCAGCCCAGGGCATGTGGGAGATGAAGTCCGACATGGCCGGGGCGGCGGCGGTGGCGGCCACCATGCTGGCGGTGGCCGAGCTGAAGCCGTCCGTGGCGGTGACCGGGTACGTGCCGATGGCGGAGAACATGCCGTCCGGGACCTCGTACCGGCCCGGCGACGTGATCACCATGTTCAACGGCAAGAAGGTGGAGGTGCTGAACACCGACGCCGAGGGCCGGATGATCCTCGGTGACGCGATGGCCCGGGCCTGCGCCGACGGCTGCGACTACCTGTTCGAGACCTCCACCCTGACCGGCGGTCAGGTCGTCTCGTTGGGCAAGCGGATCTCCGGCGTGATGGGTACGGCCGAGCTGTGCGAGCGGGTCCGCGGTGCCGGTGACGCGGTCGGCGAGCCCGCCTGGCCGATGCCGCTGCCGGACGACGTGCGCAAGGGCATGGACTCCGACGTCGCCGACATCTCTCAGGTCAACGCGGGCATGGACCGGGCCGGTCACATGCTCCAGGGCGGGGTCTTCCTGCGCGAGTTCGTCACCGACGACGTCGCCTGGGCGCACATCGACATCGCCGGCCCCTCGTACCACGCGGGCGAGGCGACCGGCTACTGGACCAAGGGCGGCACCGGTGTCCCGGTCCGCACCCTGCTGCACCTGATCGACGACGTGGCCGCCAACGGCTGAGTCCCGCGCGGGCTGCGCGGGCTGCGCGGGCTGCGCGGGCTGCGCGGGCTGCGCGGGCTGCGCAAGATTCGATCAGTTTCGGGGAAGTTGCTGTGCCCACGCGCCGGGAGGCAGCAACTTCCCCGCAACTGCCGCCTCCCGGTGGCAGCGCGCGGCACGGGGTGGCGCGGGGACGCGGCGCGGCGGGAGCGGTCAGTACCGCTCGGGGCGGCGTTTGCGGCGCTCGTTGTAGTCGCGCATGCGTTGCGGGTAGCCCATCAGCGCCACGTCGTAGATCGGGATGCTCAGCCGGTACGCGAACCGCCGCGCGCCGTCCGGCCCGTCGATCCGGCGTCGGGTCCACTCGCCGTCGTCGGCGATCAGGATCACCGTGGTCTCGGTGACGGTGGTACGCGGTTCGATGTACGCCTCGACGCCCTTGCGGGTGCGGACGAAGTTCTCAAGGTGCTCCAGATCGGCACGATTAGCCGTACGGTCAGGGTCAGCCGCGCGTGGTCGCTTGCTTCGCCGGAACAGTCCCACCGAGCCGTCTCCCCAGTCGTGGCGTATCGAAGGCAGAGCCAAGGGTACGTGGCGGCGACGTGTCGTTGGGCACCTCGGTACGCGGGTGCGACGCGGTGGTGACAAGATGGCCGAGGTGGGGTGTGTCCGTGTTACCCCGCCGTGACCCCCGATGCAGCGAAGCGACCTGGGAGTTGGACGTGAGCGAGCCGAACGACGCAACCTTCGACATCGTCATCCTCGGAGGTGGTAGCGGCGGTTACGCGACCGCACTGCGCGCCACCCAGTTGGGTCTTTCCGTGGCGCTTGTGGAAAAGGGCAAGCTCGGTGGCACCTGCCTGCACAACGGATGCATCCCGACCAAGGCGCTGCTGCACGCGGCCGAGATCGCCGACCAGACCCGCGAGTCGGAGCAGTTCGGTATCAAGGCCGAGCTGGTCGGCATCGACATGGCGGGGGTCAACTCGTACAAGGACGGCGTGATCTCGCGGCTCTACAAGGGCCTGCAGGGCATGCTCAAGGGCAACAAGTCGATCACGATCGTGGAGGGGCACGGCAAGCTTGTCGCGCCGAACGCGGTCGAGGTGGACGGCAAGCGGTACACCGGCCGCAACGTGGTGCTGGCCTCCGGGTCGTACGCCAAGAGCCTGCCGGGCCTGGAGATCGACGGTGAGCGGGTCATCACCAGCGACCACGCCCTGACCCTGGACCGGGTTCCCGCCTCGGCGATCGTGCTCGGCGGCGGTGTGATCGGCGTCGAGTTCGCCAGCGTGTGGAAGTCCTTCGGGGTGGACGTGACGATCATCGAGGCGCTGCCCCGGCTGGTCGCCGCCGAGGACGAGGAGTCGTCGAAGGCGCTGGAGCGGGCCTTCCGCAAGCGGAAGATCAACTTTAAGGTCGGCAAGCCGTTCGAGAAGGTCGAGAAGACCGACAACGGCGTGAAGGTGACCATCGCCGGCGGCGACACCGTCGAGGCCGAGCTGCTGCTGGTCGCGGTCGGCCGGGGCCCGAACACCGCCAACCTCGGCTACGAGGAGCAGGGCGTGAAGGTCGACCGGGGCTACGTGCTGACCGACGAGCGGCTGCGCACCAACGTGCCGAACGTCTACGCCGTGGGTGACATCGTGCCCGGTCTCCAGCTCGCCCACCGCGGCTTCCAGCAGGGCATCTTCGTCGCCGAGGAGATCGCCGGCCAGAACCCGGCGGTGATCGACGAGGCGGGCATTCCCCGGGTCACCTACAGCGACCCGGAGCTGGCGTCGGTCGGCCTCACCGAGGCGAAGGCCAAGGAGCAGTACGGCGCCGACAAGGTCAAGACCTACAACTACAACCTCGGCGGCAACGGCAAGAGCCAGATCCTCAAGACGGCCGGTTTCGTGAAGCTGGTGCGGGTCGAGGACGGCCCGGTGGTCGGCGTGCACATGGTCGGCGCGCGGGTCGGCGAACTGGTCGGCGAGGCGCAGCTGATCTACAACTGGGAGGCGTACCCGGGCGAGGTGGCGCAGCTCGTGCACGCCCACCCGACGCAGAACGAGGCTCTGGGCGAGGCGCACCTCGCGCTCGCCGGCAAGCCGCTGCACGCGCACGCCTGACCACGACGTACCCGCGGCGTCCGGCGACGGGCGGCGCTCCCCCCACCAGGGAAATGAAGGAGTCTGGAGAACATGCCGGTATCGGTCACCATGCCCCGGCTCGGCGAGAGCGTCACCGAGGGCACCGTCACGCGCTGGCTCAAGCAGGAGGGCGACACCGTCGAGGTCGACGAGCCGCTGCTCGAGGTTTCCACCGACAAGGTCGACACCGAGATCCCGTCCCCGGCGGCCGGGGTGCTGACCCGGATCGTGGTGGGCGAGGACGAGACGGCCGAGGTCGGCAGCGAGCTGGCGGTGATCTCCGGCGAGGGCGAGTCGGCCGGCGGCGGAGCCGCCCCGCAGCAGCAGGAGGCCCCCGCCGAGCAGGCCGCCGAGGCTGCGGCGGAGCCGGAGGCCGAGGCGGAGCAGCCCGCCGTCGAGGAGCCGGCCGAGCAGCCGGCGCAGGCGGCCCCGGCGCCGTCGGGCGAGGGCACTCCGGTGCAGATGCCGGCCCTGGGCGAGAGCGTGACCGAGGGTACGGTCACCCGCTGGCTCAAGCAGGTCGGCGAGACCGTCGAGGTCGACGAGCCACTGCTGGAGGTCTCCACCGACAAGGTCGACACGGAGATCCCCTCGCCGGTCGCCGGCACCGTCCTGGAGATCAAGGTCGCCGAGGACGAGACCGCAGAGGTCGGCGCGACCCTGGCCGTGGTTGGTGCCGCCGGTGGCGCGCCGGCCGAGGCGAAGCCGGAACCGAAGCCCGCGGCGGAGGCGAAGCCCGAGCCGAAGCCCGAGCCGCAGGTCTCCGAGCCGACGCCCGGCATGTCGTACAACGAGCCGGCCGCCGAGGCCGAGACCGCGCAGGAGCCGGTCAAGGCCGAGCAGGCGGCGCAGCCGCCGGCCGCGGCCCCGCAGCGCGCGGCGGCGCCGTCCAACGGCGGCGAGCAGGCGGCCGGTTACGTGACCCCGCTGGTACGCAAGCTGGCCAGCGAGCACAACGTGGACCTCGCCTCGGTCAATGGCACCGGTGTCGGCGGTCGGATCCGCAAGCAGGACGTGCTGGACGCGGCTGAGAAGGCCAAGGCGGCCAAGGCCGCGCCGGCACCGGCGGCAGCACAGCCGGCGGCGGGCGCACCGGCCAAGCCAGCCGCCAAGCCGCAGCCGAGCGCCAAGCGGGGCACCACCGAGAAGCTGCCGCGCATTCGCGCGGCCATCGCCAAGCGGATGCTCTCGTCGCTGCACGAGATGGCGCAGCTGACCACGGTGGTCGAGGTGGACGTCACGAAGGTCGCCAAGCTGCGGGCGCAGGCCAAGGAGTCGTTCCAGCAGCGGCACGGTGTCAAGCTGTCGTTCCTGCCGTTCTTCGCTCTCGCGGCCATCGAGGCGCTTCAGGCGTACCCGATCGTCAACGCCAGCATGGACCTGGACGGCGGGACGATCACCTACCCGGACGCCGAGAACCTCGGCATCGCGGTGGACACCGAGCGGGGCCTGCTGGTGCCGGTCATCCACAACGCCGGTGACCTCAACCTGGGCGGTATCGCCAAGCGGGTCGCCGACCTGGCCGAGCGGACCCGGACCAACAAGATCAGCCCCGACGAGATCGCCGGTGCGACCTTCACGCTTACCAACACCGGCAGCCGGGGCGCTCTCTTCGACACCCCGATCGTGCCGTCGCCGCAGTCGGCGATGCTGGGTACGGGTGCCGTGGTCAAGCGTCCGGTCGTGGTGAACGACCCGGATCTGGGCGAGGTCATCGCGGTACGCCAGATGGTCTACCTGGCCCTGTCCTACGATCACCGGCTGATCGACGGCGCCGACGCGGCCCGCTTCCTGACCGCGGTCAAGGAGCGCCTGGAGACCGGCAACTTCGAAGCCGAACTGGGCCTGTAGCCCGAGTCGAACAGCAGAGCGCCCCGGTCCACGTGGACCGGGGCGCTCTGCTGTTCCTTCCCACCGTCGGCGACCGGGAAGAGCGCGACCGGGCCCGACGCCTGCTCGACCTGCTGATGGACGGCCTGCGGTACCGCCGGCCTGACTGATCGGAAACGGGCGTACGCCCAGGTAGACGCTGCCAGACTCAGCCCGTGGGCGACGTGGGCTGGCGGGGACGGCTCGGGCCGGCCGTCGGCATCGCACCCGGCGCCCGGGTCGACAAGTTCGAGATCTTCTTCGACCTGGTCTTCGTCTTCTCGTTCTTCATCATCACCCGCGCCACCGCCGCCAACATCAACGGGACCCAACTGCTGCACGCCTCGCTGGTGCTGGCCGTGCTCTGGTGGTGCTGGGTGGTGCACACGGTGGTGGCCACCCGCATCCGCATCGGCGAGGGTTTCGTGCCGGTGCTGATGGTCGTCTCGATGGCCGCGCTGTTCTGCTTCGCCCTGGCCCTGCCACAGGCGTTCCAGGACCACAAGGAGGAGGCCGGGCCGATCGTGGTCGCGGTCAGCTACGTGGTCATCCGGGCCATCCATTTGATCCTGTTCCTACACGTCGTACGCGACAACCCGGCGGAACGCCGGCAACTGCTCCGGTATGCCCCGGAGCTGGCGCTGAGCACCGCGCTACTGCTGGTGGCCGCCCTGCTACCCACCCACATCGGCGATGCCGGGACGGCCGCGTTCGTCCGCGACGCGCTCTGGGTGAGCGTGGTGCTGCTCCAGTACGGCACCGGGCTGCTGGCCCGTACCTGGGGCTGGCAGGTGACCTCGGCGGAGCACTGGACCGAGCGGTACGACCTGATCCTGATCATCGCGCTCGGCGAGTCGGTGATCTCCGTCGGCGTCGGCAGCAACCTGCTCGGCCAGGCACCGACCTGGCCCGGGGTGACCGCCGCCGTCTTCGGGATCTTCTTCACCGCCGCCCTCTGGTGGGTGCACTACGACCTGATCGGCCCGGCCGCCCGGATCGCCCTGCACGCCAGCCTGGGTCGCGCCCGGGTGCTGATGGCCCGAGACGCCTACGCGTACCTCTACCTGCCGATGATCGCCGGGATCATCCTGTTCGCCCTCGGCGCCGAGGGCATCGTGCACGACATCGCCGAGCCCGGCGTGCCGGTGACCGAACCGGCGCACGGGCCGAACGTGCCGATGCTGTTCGGCGGGGTGTTCCTCTACCTGCTCGGGAACATGGCATTCCAGCTACGCACCCTGCACACGCTGAGCTGGACCCGGGTCGCCACCCTGGTCGTGCTGCTCGCCGCGATCCCGGTCGCCATGCCGATGCCCGGGCTGGTCGCCCTCGGGCTGCTCACCGCGATCTGCGTCGGCCTGGTCTTCGCCGAAGTGGTGCTGATGTCCGAGGCCCGGCACACGCTGCGCGCCGCGGTCTTCGCGGAACGCACCACCCACGAGACCCACGAGGCCGCCTACCGCGCCCGCTGGCACGGCCAACCCCCCGGCACGACCTGACCCGTACGACACGGCCAGTCGAAGCCGCTGCGCGGCACGACGTGCGGCATGTTGGGTGATTGCCGGCGATTTGAGGGCGCGAGATGCGGCATCTCGTGCAGCAACACGGGGAGGTCCGGCGCGGCCACCGACGAGGTCGCCTGAGCGCGCTTGACTTCGAGTGCGCTCCAAGCGCGACGCTGGGCGGCATGACGACGACACGGAAACTGGGTCGCAGCGGGATCGAGGTCAGCGCCATCGGCATGGGCTGCTGGGCGATCGGCGGGCCGCTGTGGGGGGACGACCGGCAGCCGTTGGGCTGGGGCGAGGTGGACGACGAGGAGTCGGTGCGGGCCGTGCACGCGGCGATCGAGCACGGGGTGACCTTCTTCGACACGGCCAGCAACTACGGGGCCGGGCACAGCGAGCGGGTGCTCGGTCGGGCGCTGGCCGGGCGGCGCGACCGGGTGGTGATCGCCACCAAGTTCGGCTTCACCTCCGACGAGGCGACCCGCCGGGCCACCGGCGAGGATCACCGTCCCGAGTACGCGGTGGCCAGTCTGGAGGCGTCGCTGCGCCGACTCGACACCGACCACGTCGACCTGTTGCAGCTGCACCTGAACGATCTGGCTCCGGCGCTCGCGCTCGACCTGGTCGACACGCTGGAGAGCCTGGTCACCCAGGGCAAGATCCGGGCGTACGGGTGGAGCACCGACTATCCCGCCTCGGCTGCCGCCTTCGCCCCGGCCGCCCCGCACTGCACGGCGATCCAGCACGACCAGTCCGTGCTGCGGGACAACGCCGACCTGCTGGCGGTCTGCGAGAAGTACGACCTGGCCAGCATCAACCGGGGGCCACTGGCGATGGGGCTGCTCACCGCCGCGACCCGGTCGCTGGGCGACGACGACGTGCGGGGGCGGGCACCGGAGTGGTTGCCCTGGTTCACCGACGGCCGCCCGGCGCCGGAGTGGGCGCAGCGGGTGGCTCGGGTACGCGCGGCACTCACCGCCGACGGCCGTACCCTCGCTCAGGGCGCGCTCGGCTGGCTGCTGGCCCGCAGCCCGCGTACGGTGCCGATTCCCGGCTTCCGCACGGTGGCGCAGGTCGAGGAGAACGCCCGGGTGCTCACCCTCGGGCCACTGCCCGCCGACGCCTACGACGAGGTCGAGCGGCACCTGTCGGAGCTACGTAGGGACGGGGCCGCCACGCCAGCGTGACCGACTCGACGCGGCCGGGTCGCCGCGCGTACCCGAAGATGGAGGGCATGCGGATCCTCATGGCCGGCGTGTCCGGCTTCCTCGGCACCCGGCTGGTCGACCTGCTCGTGGCCGACGGGCACCAGGTGACCCGGCTGGTACGACGAGCGCCGCGCGCCGCCGACGAGCGACGATGGTCGCCGTCGGCGGCGCAGTTGGACCCGGCGGTGGTCGCCGAGGCCGACGCGGTGATCAACCTGGCCGGCGCCGGTGTCGGCGACCGGCGCTGGAACGACAGGTACCGGCAGTTGATCCGGTCCAGCCGGGTGGACACCACCACCACCCTGGCCACCACGATCGCCGGGCTGCCGGCGGCCGACCGGCCGGAGGTGCTGCTGAACGCCTCGGCGATCGGCTGGTACGGCAACACCGGCGACCGGGTGGTCGAGGAGGACTCGCCGGCCGGCGAGGGTTTCCTCGCCGACGTGGCCCGGGTGTGGGAGGCGGCCACCCGGCCGGCCGAGGACGCCGGGGTACGGGTGGTGCGGCTGCGCACCGGGCTGCCGCTGCACCGCGACGGTGGGTTGCTCAAGCCGCAGCTGCTGCCGTTCAAGCTGGGCATCGCCGGCCGGCTCGGCAGCGGCCGGCAGTGGATTCCGTGGATCTCGATGACCGACTGGCTCAACGCCACCACGTTCCTGCTGGCCCGGGCCGACCTCGCCGGGCCGGTCAACGTGGTCGGCCCGGCGCCGGTCACCAACGCCGAGTTCACCCGCGAGCTGGCCCGCCAACTGAACCGTCCCGCGGTCATCCCGATCCCGGCGCTGGCCCTGAAGGTCGCCCTCGGCGGCTTCGCCCAGGAGGCGCTGACCAGCACCCGCGTCCTCCCCGGCGTCCTCAACCGCGCCCAGTTCACCTTCCGCCACCCCGACCTCCCCACCGCCCTCCACGCTGCCCTCCACGACTAACCGCCCACCCACCCCTCCCCCCGGATGCACGCGTTGATCATGAGGTTAGCGGCGAAGATGATCTCCAGGACTGCCGCTAACCTCATGATCAACGGGGTGGGGTGGGGTGGGGTGGGGTGGGGTGGGTTAGCAGCCGATGAGCCAGTGGTTGGGGGCGGTTTGGCGCAGGGTGGTGGTGTAGAAGGTGTTGTAGAGACCCATCCGCTGGTTGGAGCCGTTGGCGTAGGCGTAGCCGCCGGAGTGGTAGGCGCGGCCGGCGGTGACGTGGGCGTAGTTGCTGGCGGTGACGCAGGTCGGGGTGCCGGTCGGGGTCGGGCTCGCGGTCGGGGTCGGGGTCGGGGTCGCCGTCGGGGTCGGGCTGGTCGTGGGGCTCACCGTGGGGGTCGGGGTGGTGCCGCCGTTCAGGCCGAAGAAGACCGCGTCGTGGTACGTCGAGCAGATGGTGTCCAGGAAGTACGCGGCGGCGGTGCCGCACTGGTCCGCGCCCGAGCCCGGGTCGACGGGAGTGCCGTGCCCCATGCCGGAGACCCGGTGTACGCGGACCACGTCGTTGCCGTAGACCTCGACGCTGGTGCCGGCCGGCAGTTGTCGGGTGCTGGTGGGCGTCTGCGAGACACCGAGCACGTTGGTCCACTGGTCGCGGGACTCGGTGGCGTTCGCCGTCGCCACCGTGTAGTCACTGGTCCCGTGCCAGATGGCCACCTTCGGGCGGGTACCCGAGTAGCCGGGGTAGGCGTTGCGGACGAGATCACCCCACTGCGCGGGGGTCTTGTCCACGCCGGGGCTCATGCAGGAGAAGGCATTGATCATGCTGGTGGCACAGCGGTGCGGCAGCCCGGCGATGATCGAGCCACCGGCGAAGACGTCCGGGTAGGTCGCCAGCATGGTGGCGCTCATCGCCCCGCCGGCCGACAGCCCGCTGACGTAGACCCGGTTGGCGGCCGTGCCGTACGCCGATCGGGCGTGGTCGACCATCTGCTTGATGGAGAGCGCCTCGCCCTGCCCACGGGACGTGTCGCCGGTCTCGAACCAGTTGAAGCAGGAGCTGGAGTTGTTGGCCGAACGCTGCTCGGGGACGATCAGCGCGAACCGCCACTGGTCGGCGTACTTCTGCCAACCGGAGTTGGCGAAGTAGCCGCTGGCGTTCTGGGCGCAGCCGTGCAGCAGCACCACGGCCGGGGCGCCGGAGGGCAGATTGTCCGGCCGGTACGCGTACATGGCGAGGTTGCCGGGGTTGGAGCCGAAGCCGGTGACCTGGGTGAGGGACGCGGCCTGGGCGGGCGCGGCGACGGCCACCAGCGCGGTGGCGGCCAGGGCCAGCCCGGCCAGCGCACCGGCGAGCCGGGTACGGGTGCGGCGCACGGGAGCCTCCATGTTTGTGAGCTGGATCACCAATGATTGCCGCGACGTTACGCAGTTGTGTCGCACCGATGACATGGCGGCCGTGCACATATTCGTCGATGCCCGGGTGTGGCAGCGCAGGCCGCCGCCTACCTGCCGGGTCTGACCGGCGTGTCCCGGTGCGGTTGGTAACGTCCGCTAGGTGCCCACCTCCCCGTCCGTGGCGTCCGCGCCCGCCTCACCGTCGCCGTCGCGGATCGCTCGCGACCGCCGCGCCGACCTGACCGTGGTGCTTGTCGCGTTGGCGCTCGCCGTCTGGGTGACCAGCGGGCTGTGGATCGACCCGAACGGGCGGGCGATCACCGTCAACTCCAGCGACCAGGCGCTGTTCGAATGGTTGCTGGCCTTCGGCGGGCACGCGCTGACCCATGGGGACAACCCCCTCTACACCTATCTGATCAACGTCCCGGACGGGGTCAACCTCGCGGTCAACACCTCGATCACGGTGTACGCGGCGGTCTTCGCCCCGCTGACGTACCTGATCGGCCCGTCGGCCACCTTCCTGGTGATCCTCACCCTCAACCTGGCCGCCACCGCCGTCGCCTGGTACTGGCTGCTCTCCCGGCACCTGGTCCGCAGCCCGCTCGCCGCGGCCGTCGGCGGACTGTTCATCGGCTTCTCCCCCGGGATGGTCTCGCACGCCAACGCCCACCTGAACTGGACCGCCGGCTGGCTGGTGCCACTGCTGGCGTGGCGGCTGTTCGCGCTGCGCCGGCCGGGCCACTGGTTGCGGGACGGCGCCGTCCTCGGCGTAATCGTCGCGGTCGCCTTCTCGATCGCCGCCGAGGGACTCTTCTTCACCGCGCTGGCGCTCGGGCTCTTCGTCGCCGTCTGGGCGCTGCATCCGGCCAACCGGATCGAGGCCCGCGCCGTACTGCCCTCGTTCCTGCGCGGGCTGGCGGTGACCGCGGTGGTCGCCGGGGTGTTGCTGGCCTACCCGCTGTGGCTGCACTTCGCCGGGCCGCAGCGATTCCACGGCACCGGCTTCGACGCGGTGATCCATTCCGAGGACATCGCCGCGTACGCCGCCTATCCGCGCCGCTCCCTGGGCGGCGAGGCCGGATTCGGCACCTCGCTGGCGCCGAACCCCACCGAGGAGAACTCCTTCTTCGGGCTGCCGCTGCTGGTGCTCACCGTCGGCTGTTTCGTGCTGCTGTGGCGGGGCGGTGACGCCCGTCGACGGGCCACCCTGTGGGCCCTCGGGATCGTCGCGGTGGTGTTCACCGCGCTCTCGTTCGGGCCGGTGGCCAAGGTCGACGGCCGGCGCACCGACCTGCCGATGCCCTTCGACCTGCTCGGGCACCTGCCGGTGGTGAACGCCGCGCTGCCCGCCCGGTTCGCGCTGGTGGTGACGCCGGTGATCGGCCTGCTGCTGGCGTACGCGGTGGACCATCTGCGTCGACGTCCCATCGGCCGCCCGGCGGCGGTGGCCTGGACGGTCGGCTTCGCGGTGGCCCTGGTGCCGCTGCTCCCCACTCCGCTGCTGACCAGCGAACGTGAGCCGATCCCCCGCTTCATCACCTCCGGCGCCTGGCGGGACTACGTCTCCCCGGGAGGGGTGCTGACTCCGGCACCGCTCACCCTCGACGTCTACCCCGACGGCCAGCGTTGGCAGGCGTACGCGCTGGCGAACCGGCAGGGGGAATTCGCCATCCCGTCCGGTTTCTTCCTCGGTCCCGGCGGTCCGGACGACCGGGGACGCATCGGTCCGGTGCCACGCCCGTTCGGCGCGCTGCTCGACCAGGCCGCCCGCAGCGGTCTGCCACCGATCGTCACCGAGGGCACCCGCGAAGAGGTCCGGGCCGACCTGGAGCACTGGCGGATCGAGACCGTGGTGCTCGCCGACCAGGTGCACGGTGCCAAGTGGCCGGTCGACGAGGAGGCCATCCGCCGCACCCTGGTCCTGCTCTTCGGCGAGCCGGAGCGGGTCGAGGACGTCTGGGTGTGGCAGGTCCGGCGGTGAGCCGGCCGGTCCGGTGGTGAGCCGGCTGGTCCGGCGGTGAGCCGGCTCACCACTGGAGACCAGCGGGTACGGGTCTAGGCTGGACGCGTGACCGTGACGACCTCCGGCCTGACGGCCGTACGCGCCGGTGTCCTCGACTACTCCGCCGCCTGGGACGAACAGCGGCGCCTGCACGAGGCGGTGGTCGCCGGCGGGCAGGGCGACACCGTGCTGCTGCTGGAGCACCCGAGCGTCTACACGGCGGGCAAGCGCACCGAGCCGTGGGACCGCCCCGTCGACGGCACCCCCGTGATCGATGTGGACCGCGGCGGCAAGATCACCTGGCACGGCCCAGGCCAGTTGGTGGGCTACCCGATCGTGCGCCTACCCGATCCGGTCGACGTGGTCGCGTACGTACGCCGGGTCGAGCAGCTGCTGATCGACGTGTGCGCCGAGTTCGGGCTGACCGCGGGCCGGGTCGACGGGCGCAGCGGGGTGTGGGTGCCCGCCGACGACCGGGGCCCGGAGCGCAAGGTCGCGGCGATCGGCATCCGGGTAGCCCGCGGCGTCACGCTGCACGGCTTCGCCATCAACTGCGACTGCGACCTGGCGTACTTCGACCGGATCGTGCCGTGTGGCATCCGCGATGCCGGCGTCACCTCCCTCGCCGCCGAGCTCGGTCGCCCCATCACCGTCGCCGACGTCCTCCCCGCAGTAGAACGCCACCTCCCCACCCTCCTCCCCACCCC
>NZ_JAGPXQ010000079.1:0-13521 GCF_018070435.1 Micromonospora sp. C51
GCGGCCGGGGCGTCCAGAACAGCGAGGCGGCCATTCCTCCCGAGCCATCGCAGGGCAACCCGTCATCAGCCACACCTCGCCGTCCTGGGCATCCAGGGCTCCAACCCCAGACACTTCAACCCTAAGGACCCATCATGGCCCGACCCAGGATCGTCATCATCGGCGCGGGTTTCGCCGGTTTTCACGCCGCACGCCGCCTGACCCGCATCTCGCGCGGTGCCGCCGACGTGGTGTTGGTCAACCCGACCGACTATTTCCTCTACCTGCCGCTGCTGCCCGAGGTTTCCGGTGGGGTGCTCGACCCGCGTCGGGTCACCGTGCCGCTGGCCGACACCCTGCCCGGAGTGCAGGTGGTGCTCGGCGAGGTCGATGGCATCGACGTCGACGGCCGCGCCGTCTCCTACGTGGACCCCGAGGGGCGCACCGGTCGGTTGCCCTACCACCGCCTGGTCCTCGCCGCGGGCAGCGTCAACAAGCTGCTGCCGATCCCCGGCGTCGCCGACCACGCTCACGGCTTCCGCGGCATCCCCGAGGCGCTGCACCTACGGGAACGGCTGATCCAGCAGATCGAGCTGGCCGACGCCACCGACGACCCGGCCGAGCGGGAAGCGCGCTGCACCTTTGTGGTCGTCGGCGCCGGCTACACCGGCACCGAGGTAGCCGCACAGGGCCAACTCTTCACCGACGAGATAGTCCACCGCCACCCGCGGCTCGACGGGATCCGGCCGCGCTGGCTGCTGCTGGACACCGCCGACCGGGTCCTGCCCGGCCTCGCCGAACGCATGTCGGCCGTCGCCGGGCGCGTGCTGCGCCAGCGCGGGATCGAGGTGTGCCTGGGTACGTCCGTCACCGAGGCCACCGCCGACGGGGTCCACCTCTCCGACGGCCGTTTCGTGGCGTCCCGCACCCTGGTGTGGTGCGTCGGCGTACGACCCGACCCACTCGTCGAGGCCACCGGTCTGCCCACCACCAAGGGACGGATCACCGTGGACGAGCACCTGGCCGTGCCCGGTCATCCCGAGATCCTCGCCTGCGGCGACGCCGCCGCCGTGCCCGACCACGCCCGCCCCGGTGAGATCACCCCGATGACCGCCCAGCACGCCGTCCGGCAGGGCCGCCTCGCCGCCGACAACATCGCCGCCTCGTACGGTGTCGGCAGGCTTCGCCCGTACCGGCACCGCGACCTCGGCTTCGTGGTCGATCTCGGCGGCTGGCAGGCCACCGCGAACCCCTTGCACGTGCCGCTGTCCGGCCTGCCGGCCCGGGTCGTGGCCCGCGGCTACCACCTGCTGTCGCTGCCCGCGAACCGCGCCCGCACCGCCGCCGACTGGATCTTCGCCGCGGTCGGTTCACGGCCAAGCGTCCAACTCGGCCTCGTGCCCGGCGCCGCCGTGCCGCTGGACACCGCGGCCCCGGAACTGATTCGCCGCTGATGCCGCCTGCGGGCACCGTGGCTCGTCACGTCGGCGGGCGGTCGACTGGGACAGGTATCACCCGGTCCCCGGGGTGCCGCCCGGCGGCACCGCCCCACCCCCGTCGCGAAGCAGAGCGGCCAGGGCGGCCCGCGAGCTGACCCCCAACTTGCGGTACACCCTGGTCAGGTGAGCCTCGACGGTCCGCTCGGTCACGTAGAGCCGCATCGCGACGGCGCGGTTGGTGAGGCCCTCGGCGACCAGGGCGGCGACCCGCCTCTCGGCCTGGGTGAGATCGGGTCCGGTGACCACGGCCCAGCGCCGCTGTCCGGCCCCGTGTCTGCGCTGGGCGTTCACCACCTGCTGGCGTAGCCACGCGGAGGGCGTGCGTTCGGCGATCACCCGGGCGAGGTGAATGTGATTCCGGGCGGCACCGGATTCGCGTAAGGCGTCGAGACAGCCGGCCACCATGAGGTGGGCCTCCCCGAGCGACAGGTCGGCCTGCCGATCGGTGAAGAGTCGGATGGATTCCTGGGCGGCTGCCAGCGCGCCGACGGGGTCCCGGCGGGCGAGCAGCACCTGTGCGGTGGCCAGGCGTGCCTCGGCCCGCCGGATCTCCAGGCCGAGCGCGGCGGCGGCGGCCTCAGCCCGCTGGGACCAGGCGTACGCCTCGTCGGGCAGGCCACCGGCGACCAGAAACTCGGCGTGCCCGGCGAGCCACTTGGGCTGAAGATCCCGTCGGCGGAGCTGTCCCCGGCCGGGCTGCACCAGCGTGCCGGTCAGGTGTCGCGCCTCGGTGTGCCGGCCCTGGGCGAACCGGATGTGGGACAGGACCGCCAGCGCGGTGTCGTGCAGCGCCGGTTCGTGCCGAGCCTCCTGGACGGCTTCCTCACCGACCGGGGCGGCGGCCTGCGGGCCAGCGCGCCAGAGCAGCGCCATCGCCCGGTAGGTCAACGCGATCGTCACCGCCCGCCGGGCACCGACCGAGCGTCCGGCCCGTTCCGCCTCGATCGCCACACTTATCGCTTCGTCGAGTCGACCGCTGCCGGCGGCGATCCGCGCCTGACCTGCGAGAAGTCCGGGCAGCACGTGCGCCTGGCCGTGTTCCCGGGCCAGCGCCACCGCCCGGGTGACGTGGCGCAGGGCGTCAGCCTTCTCCAGCACGACGCCCTGCACCCAGGCCAGCCATTCGGGGACGTCGAGGCAGCCGGCGAGAGCGCGATCCGACATGGCGTCGACGAGTGCCTCGGCGGCGCGCAACTCGTCGGCGGCTATGT
The DNA here is from genome assembly GCF_018070435.1 of Micromonospora sp. C51. Taxonomy (NCBI): domain Bacteria; kingdom Bacillati; phylum Actinomycetota; class Actinomycetes; order Micromonosporales; family Micromonosporaceae; genus Micromonospora; species Micromonospora sp. C51. The sequence continues at coordinate 2,690 of NZ_JAGPXQ010000079.1, forward strand.
CGGTGGACCCGTGTGCGGCAGCGCGGGCGGCGAGGGTGGTCCGGGCCACCGCCACCAACGGTGGGTCCGTCTCCGCTCCGATCGCCGCCTGGATTTCGGTGACCAGCGGGCCCAGCTCGCCCCACCGGCCGTCCCTGGCGGCGAGTCTGCCCTGCGCCACGGACAGCCGGGGTCGTAGCCGCCGCACCGTCGTGGTGTGCTCCCGCGCCAGCCTGGCCCGCACCGGGACGTTGGGTCCGAGCCGGTCTGCCAGTTCGGCGCGCAGGACAGTCGCGGCGAGCCGGGTGTCGGGACCAGGCAACGTGTCGAGTGACGCCTGCGCAAGACCGAGCGCATCGGTGAGATCGCCGGATGCGGCCGTTGCCCGGGCCCTGGTCAGCAGCGCGTCACCGAGCGCCACCGGATCGTCCGGCGGGGCCAGGGTGACCGCGAGGCGACTCAGCCGGGCCGCCAAGGGCGGGTCGAGGGTCACCAGCTCCCGGGCGATCTCATGGACACGGGCGAACCGGGAGGCGGTCGCGCCGGCCCGCAGCAGGTGCCAACCGCAGGTACGCGGGTCGGCGCGGCGCTGGCGCAGTGCCGCGTCGGCCCGCAGGTGCGCCCCGGCCCGCCAACCGGCGGGCGCATCCTGGTAGGCCGCAGCCCGGACCAGGGCGTGCCGCGGGCGCAGGATGATGTCGTCGGCCGCGTACCGGAGCAGATCCATGCGGACCAGCTGGTCCAGCGCCTCGACGGTCGCCGTGCACCGGAGCTGGCCGACCTCTGCCACCAAACCAGGGTCGGCCACCTCGCCGAGCACGGCCACGGTGTGCAGGATCCGCCGGGTCGGCTCGTCCGCCAGGTCGATCTCCGGGCCGAGGAGCCCTGCCAGGCAGCGGGACGAGCCGAGTTCCACGACCCGTTCGAGCACGAGGATGCCGTCTGCGTCGACCAGTTCCGGGTGAGCGCCGAGGACGGCGAGCAGACCGGGCAGTCGTTCACCGGCGGCCGCCAGCGTCGCACGCCGGGTCGCCGGCAGTACGCGCGGAAGCAGCGCTTCCGCCGCCGCTTCGGGGAGCGCGCCCAGTGGCACGGCCAGTTGTCGTATCCCCGCGCCGGTGCCCGTGACCAGGCGGAGCAGGCCTCGGGGCGCCTGCCGCGGCCGGTAGGCGCAGAGCACCGCCAGCCGTCCGGGGGGTGGCGCGTCGACAAGCAGGTGCCGCAGCGCGGCCAGCGCCGGTTCGGCCCGGTGGGCGTCGTCGAGGACAGCGACGACGGGCCTGACCCGACTGAGTCGACCGAGCCGGGCGAGAGCTGCGGGCGTCCACCGGTGGGCGGCCAGGTCGACATGGAACACGCTCGGCAGTTGACGGAGCAGGTGGGTCAGGAAGGCGGTCTTGCCGGCACCGGGATCACCGGTGATCTCGACGATCGTCGGCTGCCTCGGCACGAGCGCGGCCAGGCCGGTGCGGACCGCAGCGAACTCCTCGTCCCGACCCACCAACATGGACATTCGCTCACGATAGGTGATCCGGACGGGTGATCTACGTAAGGGCTTTCCCCAATGCTCCTGTCGGTACCGGCCCGCGAACATGTGCCGGGTCCCGCCGCCTGGCGGGACTCCCAGCACAGGCGAGGGTGAGGAGAACTGAGTGCCCAGAAATCGATGGCGCCGACTGATGGCGCCGGCGCTCGTGATGTCGTTGGTGGTGTCCGGGATCGCGGGGCAGGGCGTGGCCAGCGCCCGACCGACCGAGGACCGGACCCCGGCAACCGTGGCGACGACGCCGACCGTGGGTACGACGGCGGACGGCGCGGCGCTGATGCGTGGTGTCTTCTTCCTGCAGGGCGAGGTGGGCCAGAAACTGGAGCGCCTGCCGTACGTCTTCATGGACGCCGAGAACCTGCGCAAGAACCGGTCTGCCGAGGCGGTGCAGGCGGTGACCCGGCTGATCGAGGAGGCCGAGGCGGACCGGCCCGGACTGCTCGCCAGCTTCTCCACCGGCATGCGCAGCGGCGATCCGTACCAGGTCGAGACCGCGCTTACCGAAGCCGGCTCGGCGTTGGAGGCGGCGTTGGGAGATCGGCCGATCCTGTTCAGCGATGAAGGTGAAGAGGGCACCGACACGGCGGTCATGGTGGAAACCACCATCGCGGTGGTGAACGTCGGAACCGTCGCGGTTTCCCTGGCCGTGGCGGTCACGGTGGCCGCCGTATTCGTTGTGGTGGCGCTCCTCGACAGCCGGGAGCGGCCCCTGGGCGGCCGCGACCTGGAGACCGAACGGCTCATGGCCCTGTTCGCCACCGAGCTGCGCACCATCTGAACCGGTGCGGGTGGGACTTCCGTGCCCACCCGCGCCCCTTCTTCCGTGAGGAGATGACATGGCGGACAACCGGAACCAGGTGGTCGTATCCCGCCGCCCGGTGTTCTGGATCGGGCTGCTGGTGGGCCTGGTCGCCCTGTTCGACCTGCAGACGTTCCTACCGGGCAACGCGGTCACGCTGCCCGGCCAGCAGCAGGCCGCCCCGGTGTTCCGGAAGCTACTGCCGCAGGGGTGGGCGTTCTTCACCAAGTCGCCCCGCTCCCCCGACCTCTCCGTCCACGCGATCCGCCCCGACGGTCGGTTGGACGACATCACCACCGACGCGTACGCCGAGCCGCGGTACGCCTTCGGGCTCGACCGGTCGGCCCGCGCGCAGGCCACCGAACTGGCCCTGGTGGTTTCCCGGATCCCCGGATCGGTCTGGCAGCAGTGCCGGCAACCGACAGACGCCTGCCTCGTCGAGGCGATGTCGAAGCCGGCCACACCGGTCCGCAGCGGTGACGACACGCCCTCGGTCTGCGGCCCGGTCGTCATCGCCCGTACCGAGCCGGTGCCGTGGGCGTACCGGGACCTGGTCGCCGGCGAGTTCCGGTACACCCACGTCGTTCGCTTGGAGGTGTCATGCTGACCAGCCGCCCGTCGAGCATTTCCGTTGCGGTGCCCTGGGGGTCCTGGCTGGGGCTCGCCCGTACGCTGCTCGCCACCGCGACCGCCGCGACACTTGTGTTCACTGACGCCGACGCGCTGTTCACGCCACTTCTCGGCCGGGGACCCGGACCACACTGCACCGGCCTGTCCGACATCGGCGCCTTCTGTCTGGCCGGACCGGAGCACGCGGACCTGGTGCGATGGGCATGCGTCGCGGTACTGCTGGTGGTGGCGAGCGGGTGGCGACCCCGGTTCACCGCCCTGCCGCACTGGTGGATCGCCTTCAGCGTGAGCACCAGCGTGTCCATCCCGGACGGCGGCGAGCAGGTCAACCAGGTACTCACCCTGCTGCTGGTACCGGTCCTGCTGGCCGACCCCCGCCGCTGGCACTGGCAGCCGTCGCCCCCGGGGGACCGGGTGGTGCGCCCCGGCGGTCGGGGCATGGTGCTGGTCGCCACGGCGGTCGTCCTGCTCTTCGCGATCCGCCTCCAGGTCGCCGGCATCTACTTCCAGGCGTCGGTGGCCAAGCTCAGCAAGGCGGAGTGGGCCGACGGCACCGTGATGTACTACTGGCTCAACCATCACAGCTTCGGCGCCCCCGGCTGGTTGCAACCGGTGACGGACGCCCTGGTGAACCAGCCGGTGTCGGTCGCCCTGCTGACCTGGACTCCGCTGGCGATCGAGTTCGCCCTGGCCGTCAGCCTGCTGCTGCGTCCGGCCGTACGGTGGTGGCTGCTGCCGTTCGGTGTGCTGCTGCACGTCGGCATCGCGGTGCTGATGGGGTTGTGGAGCTTCTCGCTGGCCATGATGGCCGCCCAGGTGCTGCTGCTCGTGCCGATGGGGGCGAACCTGCCCGGCTCCTGGCGGGCGGTCCGGGACCTGGTCGGTCGTCGAGGTGCCCAGCAGCCGGGCGAGGGTGCACCGGGCGCGGTTGCGGAGTCGACCGAGCGGCCGAAGGAGGACGAACCGGTGCTGGCGGGCCAGCTGTCGCACTGAACACGCGGTGTCCGTACGACGAGGGCGAGCCCGGGTCGGCTGCCGGCTCGCCCGCACCGATGCGCCGGCTGCATCGCTGCCGGACGCATCGACTGCCGGTACGCTGCATCGGCGGCCTCAGCCCGTTCCCGCGTGCTGTAGCCACCGTCATCCGGTGGGCCAACCACCCATCGATCTCCCGCACGGGCAGCTGAAAGGTGAACCGACACCATGACGGCGGTACCAGGTGACCTGCCCACTGCTGCGGATCCGGCGAGCACCGGTCAAGCGGCGGAGGACCTACGGACGCTGTTCGGGCAGTCCATTGCCGTCTTCGCCGCACTGGCGGGGCCGGAGCACCTGGTGGAGGCGGCCAACCCGGCGTTCTTCGCCGCCATCGGCGAGCAACGGGCCCGCACCGGCGTACCGCTCGTGGAGGTGATGCCCGAGTTGGCAGCTCAGGGCTTCATCGCCCTGCTGGACGAGGTCTACCGCACGGGTGAGCCCTACACCGGCCGGGACGTCCGGGTCGTGCTGGGCACCGAGCCGCACGCGCGGGAGGCGTACTTCGACTTCACCTACGAGCCGCGCCGCGACGCCGACGGCCGCGTGGTCGGCATCGGTGTGATCGGCGTGGAGACCACCCAGGTCAAGCAGGCCCAACGGCTGATGGCCGAGCACCACGCCCTGCTGGAGCAGATCGCCCGTCAGGCACCGTTGACCGAGGTGCTCGACGGGATGGCGCGCAGTATCGAAAATCTCGCGCCGCAGGAGATACTCGTCTCCGTACTGCTCGCCGACCCCGATGGTCGGCACCTGCGGCACGGTGCCGCGCCCAGCCTGCCGGACTTCTACAACCAGGCCATCGACGGGATCGCCACCGGTGAGGGCGTCGGATCCTGCGGCACCGCCGCGCACCGGCGGGAGTCGGTGATCGTCACCGACATCGCCGCCGATCCGTTCTGGGCGGACTTCCGCGACCTGGCCGGGCGGGCCGGACTGGCCGCCTGCTGGTCCACGCCGATCCTGGCCCGTGACGGCAGCTTGCTGGGCACGTTCGCCATGTACCACCGCACCCCGCGCGTGCCGCAGGACACCGATCTGGCTCTCGCCCGGATCTTCGCCGGCACTGCGGCGCTGGCCATCGAGCGCCACCACATCGAGCAGGCGAAACTCGCCGCCGAGGCGCGCGCCAAGGCAGCCCACGACGAACTCGCCAAGGCGGTACGCGCGGAGCGGGGACTTCGTGCCGAGGCCGAGCAGCGGGCCGCCGCCGCCGCGGAACTCAATGCCCAGATGCGGGCCGCCGCAGCCGCGCAGGCCGCCTCGCCGCACCCGGAGACCTGCCAACTCGGCGGCGCCGAAGCGTGCACCGCACCGGCCGAGATCAAGATCGCCGACTCGTGGGGCGACTCGGCGTGGGGCTGTCCCCGCCATGTCGAGGAGGCCATCCTCAACGTACGGGCGGTCTTCATCGCCAGCGAGGAACTCGGCGGCCTGGCCGCCTACCTCAACCGCTGACCCGCCGTTCTGCGACCCTCGTCATCGAAGGTCACCTACCGGCGGTCGGGTCGCTGCTCGCGGTGGCCACGATCGATGTGGTCCTTTGCGCTGGCCACGGGCCCTGCACGCCTTGTCATATCACCGTGAGTCACCATCTCGACACACCTCTACCCGGTCGGGCGGCGGGTCACCAACACTCCTCTCATGGAGAGCAGTGGGCGTGAGCGCAGTGACGAGCGTTTTGAGAAGGTGGCCGAGGAGACCTCCGAGACGGTGACCCATGCGGCCAGCGTGCTGGAGGAGGAACTCGCGGCGGGCATCGCCAGCGCGCGGCGGCTGGAGGAGAGGCTGAGCGCCGACCGCAGGGTGGACCCGGAGGCGTTCGACGAGCTGGTGACGCGGGTCCGCACCGATGGGCACGCACTGATCGACACCGTGGTCGCGCAGTTGAAGACCTCCGACGACCGGCGTGGTGAGGTCATCCGCCGGTACACGTCGGACGCGCACGACGCCCTCGACGGCGTGCTCAACCTCGCGCGGCTGGTGCCGGACATGGCGAACGGGCTGGTCGACCGGCTCAAGCCGGAGGCCACGCAGCAGCCCGCGCCCTCGGACCGGTAGCCGGACCACCGGCGTGGCCGGCGGTCATGTCACGCAGATGCTGGAGCGCTATCGCTCTCTCGCGATCGACGCGCTCCTCGCTGGCGTGCCGTCGGGCGGCCCGCATTACCTCTACGACCTGGTGAGCGAGTACCCGCGGCGTTGGGGCAAGGGGCTGCGTGCCGCCCTCTGCCTCGCGGCCTGCCGAACTTTCGGCGGCACGCTGTCGGTGGGACTCAACGCCGCGGTGACCGTGGAACTGTTTCACAACGCGTTCCTCATTCATGACGACATCCAGGACGAGAGCGAGCAGCGGCGCGGAGCAGAGACCCTGCACGGCGAGTACGGGGTCGGTGTCGCACTCAACGTGGGGAACATGACGAACCTGCTCGCGTTGCAGCGGCTCGCCGCCAACCGCCGGGCTCTCGGCTCGGGGATCGCGTGGCGGCTGTTCGAAGAGACCCAACTCATGCTGCGTCACTCGCTGGAGGGGCAGGCGATCGAGGTCGGCTGGATCAGGGACAACGTCTGCGACCTCGACGCGGACGACTACTACCGGATGTGTCTGAAGAAGACCTCGTGGTACACCTGCATCTACCCGTGCCGTACCGGCATCCTGGTCGCCACCGGTCAGCATGACGCGGTCGACGTCCTCGACCGCTACGGCTGGTACCTGGGTGCCGCATTCCAGATCCAGGACGACGCGCTCAACCTCGTCGGGGACTTCGCCCGGTACGGCAAGGAGATCGCGGGCGACCTCTGGGAGGGCAAGCGGACGCTGATCCTCATCGACTTCATGCGGCGGTGCACCGGGGACGAACGCGAGCGGCTCGTCGCGTTCCTGCGCCGGACCCGGGCGCAGCGCACGGCGGCTGAGGTGCGTTGGTTGCACGGGCGGCTGCTCGCCTACGACTGTGTCGAGTCCGCCCGACGCAGCGCCCGTGACCTGGCCGCCGCCGCATTTCGGGAAGGACAGCGGGCGTTGGGACCGGCAGCCGAGACCGAGGACGGACGATTCCTGCTCGGCCTACCCGAGTACGTCGTGGAGCGCAGCCGGTGACGATCGGAAGGCCGTTGGTCCCAGCGGAGCTCAGTTACTCAACCTGACGTCCCTGGCGGTGCCGTGCTCTGGCGAATCTTGAGGGTGGTGCCCAACTCCAGGCCGACCTGCGACGCCCGCTCCCCACGACCGAGCGCTAGTGCCAGCTCGGTGGCGGTGACGGCCATCTCGGTCAGCGGCTGGTGGACGGTGGTCAACGGCGGATCGACCAGGTCCGCCAGGGGCAGATCGTCGAAGCCCACCACGCTCAGGTCACTCGGGATACGCATCCCCAACCGTCGTGCCGCGTGGTAGACGCCGAGCGCCTGCAGGTCGTTGGCCGCGAAGATCGCCGTCGGGCGGTCGGGGCGGTTCAGCAGGTCGAGCGCGGCCGTCTCGCCACCTTCCCGGGACAGTTCGGCCCGAACGATCAGGTCGCCGCTCAGGCCGGCGCCGTCGCACGCGGCACGATAACCGTCAAGCCGGGCCCGGCAGCACAGGATCCCTTCGGGCGCGGCGATCATCGCGATCCGCCGGTGGCCCAGTCCGATCAGGTGGCGGGCCGCGGACCGACCTCCGGCCCAGTTCGTCGCTCCCACGAAGGGAACATCGTCCGGCAGCTCGACAGTGGGGTCGAAGACCACGAACGGGATACCACGAGCGCGAAGCTGGTTGCGCTGCTCGTCATCCAACTGCGCCACCGTCACGAGGCAGTCCGGGCGACGGGAGAGAGTGTCGTCGATCCAGTAGCGGATCGCGCTGCGCTGTGGGCCGAACTCCGTCAGGATGACGCCCACACCGTGCTGCCGGGCGACGCGCTCCACCCCACGGATGATCTGCACGCCCCACATGTCCTCGATCTCGTCGAAGACGAGTTCCATCATGTTGGACCGGGCGGCCGGCGACGACCTGCGATAGCCGTGTTGGTTGATCGCGGCCTCGACGCGCGCCCGGGTCTGTGCCGCCACACCGGACCGGCCATTGATGACCTTGGAGACGGTTGGCACCGAGACACCGGCGGACTCGGCGATGGCGGCGATCGTCACCGGTCGCAACGGATCGCCGAGCTGCGGCTCCAGGTCAACGGGCTGCTCGCTCGACTCGGCGCGCGTCAACCTGGCCACCTTCTCACCGATCCCTAGTGGCCGCGGGGCCCGCGTCGGCCATCGCCGAGCGGCCGATGGCCGCTACACCGTTCAGGGCGCAAGGATAACCGTTCATCCGGCGTCGGGGTTGACGCCGCCGGGCGCACCACGCCGGCATTGCCCCGGACCCGAGGCAGTCGCACGGCGCACTCATTGACGTCGATCGAAGAAAGTTGTAACGTCTCGCCCGGAAACTTTCTAGGATTTGAGATCGAAAGTTTCCTCGTGGGAGTTCCAGGGCTCGTCGCGGACGTCAGGGCAGCGTCCGCATATCCCCTCACCCTTCGTTGCGCGCGGCCGGGCACCAATCGGTACGTCAATCGCCGCGCATCCCCGGCCGTGACGGCTGAAGGCCCGAGTCTTCGTACGCCAAGCCCTGTGCTGGTAGCCCGTCCGCCGAAAAGCACGAACCGGCGGAACGGCCGGTCCACGACACGGGCGCCACTATGGCGAGGAGTTGCTGATGAGTTCGCAGAACAGACGAAGGACCCCCTGGCGGGCCGGCATGGTCGCCGGTGCGGTGGCCGCGCTGATGATGGCGGGAACGATGGTGACCGGCAGCGCCCAGGCTGCGGCCGGCTGTCGGGTGGCGTACGACGTCTCGTCCCAGTGGCCGGGCGGTTTCACCGCCAACGTGAACGTGACAAATCTCGGTGACCCGGTCAACGGCTGGGAACTGGCATGGACGTTCCCCTCCGGCCAGCGGGTGACCCATGCCTGGAACGCGACGGTCGCCGCGTCGGGCAACCAGGTCACCGCGACGAACATGAGCTACAACGCCGCCGTGGCCACGAACGCCACGGTCTCGTTCGGCTTCAACGGATCCTGGACGGGTAGCAACACCGCGCCGACCTCGTTCACGTTGAACGGGGTCCCGTGCACCGGGAATGTCGGTCCCTCACCGACGCCCAGCATCTCCCCGACCCTCTCCCCCACCACCTCACCCACGGTCTCGCCGACGGTGACCCCGCCGGCGGGCAACCGGATGCAGATGGTGGCGGCGATGCAGCCCGGCTGGAACCTGGGCAACACCCTCGACGCCATTCCCGACGAGACCGCCTGGGGCAACCCGCTGACCACCCGGGAGATGCTGCGCCACATCAGGTCACAGGGCTACAAGAGCATCCGGCTGCCGATCACGTGGAGCAACCACCACGGGCCGGCGCCGGACTACACCATCGACCCGGCCTGGCTGAACCGCGTCCGCGAGATCGTCGACTGGTCCCTGGCGGAGGACCTCTACGTAATGATCAACCTGCATCACGACTCGTGGCAATGGATCAACGCCTACCCCACCGACCGTACGAACGTGATGAGTCGGTACGAGGCACTGTGGAGCCAACTCGCCGACACGTTCCGCGGCCACTCGTCGAAGCTGGTGTTCGAGAGCATCAACGAGCCCCAGTTCACCGGCACGTCCTCCGACGCCGAGAGCGACCAGGTCCTGCACGAGCTGAATCTGGCATTCGTCCGCCTGGTACGCCAGACCGGTGGAAACAACGCCACCCGCCTGCTGGTGCTGCCCACCTTGCACACAAGCGGTGAGCAGGCCCGAATGGACGCGTTGCTGACCACGTTCGACGAGCTTGACGACCCCCACCTCGTCGCCACCATCCACTTCTACGGCTGGTGGCCGTTCAGCGTCAACATCGCCGGCGGCACCCGCTACGACAGCAACGTCGAGCAGGACATCATCGGCACCTTCGACCGGGCGTACGACACGTTCGTGTCCCGCGACATCCCGGTGATCATCGGCGAGTGGGCCCTGCTCAGCTACGACTACACCCGGCCGGGCATCATCCAACGGGGCGAACTGCTGAAGTTCTTCGAGGCCGTCGGCCACCACGCCCGCATCCGGAATCTCACCACCATGTTGTGGGACGCGGGTTCGTTCCTGCACCGGCCTGAGCTGCGCTGGCGGGACCAGGGCATATACGAGTTGATGATGGCGAACCTGACCACCCGCTCCGCCACCGCTTCCACCGATCAGGTCTACGTACCCCGCACCGGCGACATCACCAGCAGGTCGCTCACCCTCAACCTGAACGGCGCCTCGTTCCAGAGCCTCTGGCACGGCAGCACCCGACTGACCAGCGGCACCGACTACTCCGTCTCCGGCAGCACCCTCACGCTGACCCGGGCGGCCGTCACCCGGTTGGCCGGCAACCGGGCCACCGGCGTCAACGCCACAATCGAGGCCCGCTTCTCGCAGGGCGTGCCGTGGCGGATCAGCATCATCAGCTACGACCCGCCCGCCCAGACCGCAGCCACCGGCACGACCAGCGGGTTCACCATCCCCACCCAGTTCCGCGGTGACCAGCTCGCCACCATGGAAGCCGAGTACGCCGACGGCAGCGCCGCCGGACCGGCCAACTGGACCACGTACAAGGAGTTCTGGAGCAGCTTCCGGCCCGACTACAGCGCCAACACCATCCTCTTGACGCCCGAGTTCTTCGCCGAGGTCAACGACGGCGCCGTCACCCTCACCTTCCACTTCTGGAGCGGCACGCAAATCACGTACCGCCTGACGAAGTCCGGCAGCTCGATCACCGGCGGCCCGGCCTGACCCTTGCGCGGCGTGGGCCGGGGGGGCAACCCGCCCCCGCGCCCGCGCGGGAC
>NZ_JAGPXQ010000008.1:0-223138 GCF_018070435.1 Micromonospora sp. C51
CCTCACCCTCATGGATCAGGCCCAACAGGATGTGCTCCGTACCGATGTAATTGTGGTTGAGCATCCGGGCCTCTTCCTGGGCCAGGACGACAACCCGTCGCGCTCGGTCGGTGAACCGCTCGAACATAACCGCCACCCTTGAAGAGTGACGTCGCCCCGGGTGACGAAAGGGCACCCGGGACGACGTCTGCTACCGGACTAAACCAGCCGTCACGCGCTGACGTAGGCCTCGGAGCCCACCAGTGCGTCGGCCAGCTTCATCTGCACGCCGGTCAGGCGCGCCCGGACGTCGCCGCCGGAAGTGCGCAGCGCGGCGTCCGCGTGGTCGGCCGTCAGCACCGTGCCGGTCGGCTCGAGGTCCTTCAGCCGCCCAGCCAGGTGCACCGGCGCCGCCGCGTACAGCGTCGCCGACGGAGTGACCAGCTCGAAGTGAGCGTCGAAGTGCAGCTCACCCGGGTAGCGCAGGGTGCTCAGGCTGTCCTCCGTACCCTCACCGAGCTGGCCGCCCGAGACGGTGAAGAAGCTGGCCCGCAGCATGACCTTGCCACCCAGAGCCGGGCAGTTGCCCACCAGCGCCACCCGCGCAAGCTGGGCCAACACGCCGGAACCCTGGTCGTGCTTCTCCGGGCCGAAGAGGAGGATCTCGGCGCCGGCGGCCAAGGGGTAGTCGCCGGAGAGTTCGATCTCCTCGGTACGGCCGTTGACCTCGACCTTGATCTTGGCCTCGGTCGACGCCTGGATGATGATCGACGGGTCGACCAGCATCGAGACGCACGGGCCGATGCTCGACGCGAAGAAGGCGCTCGGCGTGTTGCCGACGGCCTCGTTCTCGTCGTTCGACGGGTACCACGCGGCCGGCAGGTTGGTGCCCCGGACCACGTTGTGCGCCGGCATGACCTCGCCCTGGTCACCGTAGGGACGACCGAGGAACGGCGAGGTCAGCGGGGTCTTGTACGGCGGCAGGCCGTCAACGATCCCCTTGACGTCGATGACACCCCGGTGGGCCAGCCGCATGGTGCTGGTCTCCAGGATGCCGAACCGACGGATGTAGAACTCCGCGGGGAAGTTCTTGCCGGGCACGATCTGCTTGATGTGACCGGTGTTCGGCAGGTAGGGGTTCGACAGGATCTGGATCCGGTCGTTGAGCGTGTAGCTGAACCCCTTGATGCCGACCTCGGGGGCGCTGATGAGCTCCAGGTCGAAGCTCGCCGTGCCGTCCTCGTCGACGGTGTGCTTGAACCCCTGCATCGGCCACTTGTTCATCTGCACGAAGCCGGACAGGTTGATCGTCTCCCGGCGACCACCGTAGTAGTCGTCGCCGAAGACGACCGTCGCCGCCGCCAGGATGTGCGGCCGCAGCGGCTTCGGCTCGATGTTGAGTGACTCGTAGGTCTCTCTCGCCGTGTCAGTCACGGCTCCACCTCCCTGTATGCCCCGGATGCGGTGACGCCTCTGTGACGCCTCTCCACCGGAGGACCACTACTCGGGACGCTATCGATTTTTAAAGTGCTCGTCAATCGGCCTCGATTGATCCTTAGCGAAATAATGTCCCATTTCGCGCATGGTTGAAGCCTGCGCACAGGTAGGAGGGGCAGACGGGACCCACACACGAAGTCCACAGAGGCGCTATCGGTTTCCCTATCGCACAGTCCGACCCGACGAACTGGTCAGACCGCGCCGGTCGCGGCGGTCAGCGGGAAGTCCGGCACCCGCAGCATCGGCATGGCCACGTGTGCCACCGCATCGCCCCAGTCCCGCGCCCGGGTCGGCACGGTCCGCCCGACCTCGGTGGCCCGCATGACCATCGCCAGCGGGCTGTCGTTGAAGCGGAAGTTGTGCACCGCACCGACGACCTCGCCGTCCTCGACCAGATAGACGCCGTCCCGGGTGACCCCGGTCAGGGCCATCGTCGCCAGGTCCACCTCGCGGATGTACCACAGGCTGGTCAGCAGCAGGCCACGGCGGGTACGGGCGACCAGGTCCGCCTCGGCACCGCCACCCGGCGGCCCTTCGAGGATCAGGTTCTCCACCAGCGGAGTCAGCGGCATGCCCAGTTCCTCGGCGCTGTGCCGGGTGTGCACCAGCGAGCGCAGGCGTCCCTGCTCCCACCAGCGGGTCGGGCCCAGCGGCAGGCCATTGTCGAAGACCGACCGGGCCCCGCTCGACGCGGCCGCCACCAGGAACGGCGCACACCGCAACCCCTCGGCCGTCGGATCGCTGCGCAGGGTCAGCGGAATCCCGGCGATCGGCTCTCCGATCCGGGTACGGCCGCCGGCCCGGCTGTAGGCCGTCCGGCCCTGCGCCGCCGCCGCGGCACCTGCCGTGGTGTACGCGTAGTTCATCAGGTCGGCGACCGCGCTCGGCGGCACGAGGCACTCGTACCGCCCGGGTGGCAGGTCGACCCGCCGCCGCTCCCACCGCAGCCGCCGGTCGAGATCGTCCTGAAGCCCGGCCACCGACACGTCAGCGAAGTCGTCGGTGACGGCGCTGGTCCACACCGGAGCACCGCGCCCGTCACGCGCGGTCAACTCCAGGTGGCCGGCGGATCCGTCGTGCCGCAGCCGGGCGCCGGCGGAGGTGCCGAGAAACGTCGTCCGGGATCCGTGTTCGGCGTACCCGTGCAGCACCTGGCCGTGCCGACCGGCCCGTGCGAACCCGGTCGAGAGCTGCTCGACCAGGCCGGCGAGCAACCCGGACGGGGGCGGCCGGACCGGGTCGTCCCAGTACGGCGACGCCGCACCCGGCTCCGGCAACGGCCGGGCGTCCGGTGCCGGCGGCGCCTGTCGGGCCACGGTCTCCGCGCCGTCGACCGCATCGACGATCTCGGCCCGGCCCACCCGGCCGGACACGGACACCGCGCCCACCCGTCCGCCGACGGTCGACACCACCGACAGCCGATACTCGTCCGCGTCGCCGGCCGCCACCAGCGTGCTGTCGGCCCAACGCAGGTGACGGTCGACGCCGGACTCCACGATCACCACGGTGGCGTCGCCCCGGGCGGCGGCGAGGGCCAGCTCGATGGCCTCCTGCGGCCCCGGTGTGCTCATCCCGTCGCCTCCGTCCGCGTGTCCGTGACGGGCACCGCCCGGAACAGCGCCGACGGGCAGCCGTGCCCCGCCGCGGCGATCTGGAGCGGCTGCGCCTTGCCGCACTGGCCGGCACCGGACAGCAGCCAGGTCTGCGGGCCACCGACCGCCTCCAGCGAGCGCCAGAAGTCCAACGTCGTGCCCGTGTACGCGATGTCGCGTACCTGGCCGACCAGTCGCCCGTCGCGGATCCGGTGGAACCGCTGGGCGGTGAACTGGAAGTTCACCCGGGCCATGTCGATGGAGAAGCTGTTGTCACCGACGACGTAGAGGCCGTCGCGGACCCGACCGATCAGCTCGTCGGTGTCCGGGCCGTCCGGCGCCGGGCACAGCGAGACGTTAGGCATCCGGGGCACCGGCAGGTGCCGGTAGGACTCGGCGTACGCGCAGCCGGTCGAGCGGTCCAGCCCGGCGGCACCCGCGGTCTGCCGATCGTGCTGCACCCCCACCAGCAGGCCCTCGGTGACCAGCGGCCAGGATCCGGCGGCCACCCCGTCGTCGTCGTAGCCGACGGTCGCCAGCGCGTGCGGGGTTGTCCGGTCGGCCACCACCGTCATCTGCGGTGAGCCGTAGCGCAGGACACCGACGTCCTGTGGCCGGACGAAGGAGCTGCCCGCGAACGCCGCCTCCCGACCACGCATCCGATCCAGTTCGGTGGCGTGACCGACCGTCTCGTGGATCGTCAGCCACAGGTTGGTCGGGTCGATCACCAGGTCGTACCGGCCCGGCTCGATCCTCGGGGCGGCGGCCTTCTCGGCCAGCAGTTCGGGCATCCGGGCCAGTTCGCCGGCCCAGTCCCAGCCGGTGCCGGTCAGGTACTCCCACCCCCGGGCGGCCGGCGGCCCGAGCGTCCGCATCGCCTCGAACGTGCCGTCACCGGCGTCGATCCGGAAGCCGAACACCATCGGATGCAGCCAGGTACGTCGTTGCCGGATCCGCCGGCCCTCGCTGTCGTGGTACACCGTCGACTCACGGAAGACCTGTAGGTACGCCTCGGCCAGGTGCGCGCCGCCGTCGCGGAGCAGTTCACACCAACCGGCCAGCAACGCGGTGCGTTCGGCGGTCGGGACCTCGAACGGATCCACCTCGTACGGCGACTGCCAGTCCACCGGTGCGGGCACCGGCTCGGCGGTGAGACGCACCGGCTCGCCGCGCAACGGTCGCACCGTACGGGCCAGCGCGCAGGCGCGGGCCGCCAGCGCGCCGACCCCGCGCGGGGACAGCTCGACCCCGGCGGCGAAACCCCAGGTGCCGTCCACCAGCACCCGTACCCCGACGCCGGTTTCCACGCTCTCCTGGCTACTCTCGGGACGGCCGTCGCGGACCCGTTCGCGCAGGGCGCGGACCCGCCGCAGCCGGACGTCGGCGTACGTCGCGCCGGCCCGGCGAGCCTGCCGCAGCGCCGCGTCGGCCAGGTCGTCGAACGGCAGCGTGTCGAATCCCGGCTCGACGGCCGGGGCAGGAGTGGTCACCGGAACCGGACGCCAGGGTGGTGCGTCGTCCACTCCCCTGCCCGCACGGTGCGCAACGCGGCCACCACCCGGTCGATCTCGGCGACGGTGCTGTAGACCGCGAAGGAGATCCGTACGGTTCCGATCAACCCCAGGTCGTCGAGGAAGGTGCTGGCACAGTGCACGCCGGAGCGGACGGCGATGCCGTGCTGGTCCAGGTGACCGCCGACATCGTAGGGATGCAGGCCGTCCACGGCGATCGAGACGATGCCCGCGGGGTCGGTCGCCGGGTCGCCGATGACCCGCACCCGGTCGATCGCGCCCAGCTCCTGCACGGCGTACCGGACCAGGTGCGCGTCGTGCGCCCGTACCGCCTCCCGGCCGAGGCCCTCCAGCCAGGTCAACGCCGTGGCCAGCGCCACCGCCGCGGGGATGTCCGGGGTACCTGCCTCCAGTCGGGCCGGTACCGGCACGTACGACACCGGGGCATCGTGGGAGACGCCCTTCACCGTCCCGCCACCGACCTGGTACGGCGGCAGGTCAACGAGCAGGTCGCGGCGGCCGTAGAGCACGCCCGAGCCCATCGGGCCGTACACCTTGTGACCGGAGAAGCAGTAGAAGTCGGCCCCGATATCCCGTACGTCGACGGGCAGGTGTGGCACCGCCTGCGCGCCGTCGACGACGACCGGCACGCCGCGCTCGTGGGCGACGCGGACGAGATCCCGCACCGGGTTGACGGTGCCGAGCACGTTGGAGACGTGGGTGACCGCGACGAGGCGGGTCCGGGGACTCAGCTCGGCCGCCAGGGCGTCCGGCTGGACGGGCCGGCCGGCGGCTGTCGGCACCACCCGCAGGGTGGCGCCCTGCCGCTCGCACAGCCGCCGCCAGGGCAGCAGGTTCGAGTTGTGTTCCATGCCGCTGACCACGACGTCGTCTCCCGGGCCGACGATCCGCGCGGCGAAGGTCTCGGCGAGCAGGTTCGTCGCGTCCGTGGTGCCCCGGGTGAAGACGATCTCCTCGTCATGGGCGGCGTTGAGGATGCGGCGCACCGTCGCCCGGGCCTGCTCGTAGTGGCCGGTGGCCCGGCGGCTCAACTCGTAGAAGCCGCGGCCGACGTTGCTGTTGGCGGTGACGTACTGGTCGACCAGCGAGTCGAGCACACATCGGGGCTTCTGCGTGGTGGCCGCGTTGTCCAGGTACGCCAGCTGCGGGCGCTGCGCGGCGTAGTCGAGGAACGGGAACTCGGCCCGTACCGATTCCAGGGGATGGGCAGCCGTGTCGGTCATCCTGACTCCTCCGTGAAGCTCGCGATGAAGCGGTCGAGGAAACCCGGTGGGCAGGGGAACAGTTTCTGCTCCGGGTAGGGCCGCTCCGCCGGCGGAATCCAGCCGGGCGCGCCGCGGCGGGGCCACCGCCCGGTCCGGTCCGCCAGGTGCGGGCCGTGGAAGAACCAGCAGATCTGGCTGACCTGCTCGGTGAAGACGACCGGGTGCACCAGTGGCGAGTACATCGCCAGGTGGCCGTAGGCGGCCCGGAACTCACCGGCCACCCCCATCGTCGCGCCGTGCAGGACGTGCCCGAACACGTCGTGCACGACCCGGAAGATGTCGTTGTGCAGCAGCTCGACGCCGTCGACGGTGACGCCCGACGGCGCACAGAGCGGATGGTCCGGTGCCGGTCCGTGGGGACCGTGTCCTTCGCTGGTGAGGTAGACGTACAGCACGCCCGTGCGGTCCACGGAATCGATCAGCTCGGCCGCGCCATGGTACGGCTGCCCCGGTCCCTGCCACGGCAGGACCCGCAGCCCGGCCGGTTCGAGCAACGCGAAGTGGCGGCGGGTCTCCTCGGTGAAGCGGGTGTACCGGGCGACGAGGTCGGCGTCGAGGGCCCGCCGGGGCGCGCGGTCGAAGTGCCGGGCCACCTCGCGGCAGAACTCCGGATCGACGCGGACCCGGGTGCGGGACAGCCGGGACAGGTCCCGGTGGGGTAGTTCGTCCCGTGCGGCTGCGGCGTCCACGTACGCCTGGGCGACCGTCAGCAGGCGGTCGTGCCGCGCCGACGGTCGGACCCGGTCGGTCGGACTACCGGCTCTGGTCGTCATCCGGTCCTCCCCGGCGTCGCCCCCTCGGGTGCGCCTCGCGCCCGCAGGCACAGCGCCGAGCCGGGCAGGCACACGATGCCCTCGCCACCGGCGTACCCAGCCGCCGCCTCGGCCAGTCGATCCCATCCGGCGCGCTCGCCGGCACCGCCAAGGTGCTGCCGCACCGCACGCAGCAGCCCGGGCGGTGTCACGTCCCGGGCGTACTGGAGGTACTCGGCGACCGAGGCGAACCGCATCGAGACCGGCACGGACTCGATGGTGATCTCGACGAAGCCGGCGGCCACCAGTTCCTCGCGGGTACGCGTGGCGTCCGCCATGCTGAACGGGCCGGGTCGCGGCGGCGGCGGTCCGGGCAGCTCGGCACCGAGCGCGCGGAAGGCCAGCGCGGTCATCGGATTGGCCGCCGGGGTGTCCCAGACCGCCGCGGCCAATACGCCGCCGGGGACCAGCAGGCGACCCAGGCCGGACAACATGCGGTGCCGGTCGACGGCGAACATCAGGCCCCATCGGCTGAGCACCGCGTCCATCGAGTGCGGCGGCAGGTCCAGTGACTCCACGTCGGACTCGACGAAGTCGATCGGATGGTCGAGACCTGCGGCGGCCATCCGGGCGCGGCGTACCATCTCCGGAGCGAGGTCGATGCCGAGCACCCGGCCGGTCGGGGCGACCAGGCGTCCGGCGCTGATCGCCGGCTCGCCCGTGCCGCAGCCGACGTCGAGCACCCGGTGGCCGGGGCGCAGTCCGGCCGCGCGCAGCAGCCAGGCGGTCACCGGCGCGGCGGCGCGTTCGTACCGGTCCCGCCAGAACTCCCACCCGCCGCTGACCGCGTTCCAGGTGTCGCGTTGCTCGGCCTTGAAGCCTGCCGGGTCGAACTGTACGACCGTCATGCTGTCTCCTCGCCGGCGAAATCAACCTCCGCCAACTATATGATTCACAAGTATCCTGGGCAACGTCGGCTCTTGCGGGCCTAAGACCCCACCAACGGCAACGTCTTCTTCAAGCGTTCTGCCCCTCGGCGCGGTGTCCACCCTCGCGCTCCCACGGGTAGCCTTCGCCCGAAGCGCCGAAGCGCCGGTACGTCCGAAGAGGAGCCGACATGAGCCAGGCCGACTCAGCCGCCCCACCACCGAGCTGGCCGGTCGGTGCCGACGAGGCGTACGCGGCGGCGCGGCGCGGACTCGCGGATGTCGAACAGGAACTGCGCGACCAGGTCGAACGGGTGGCCGCCGCCCGCCGTGCCCTGCCGCCCGGCCCGTTGCTCGACGATTATCGGTTGACCGAGGGCCCCACCGACCTGGACCGCGCCGAGCCGATCCGCGAGGTGCGGCTGCGTGAGCTGTTCGACGGGCACCCGACACTCTTCCTCTACCACCTGATGTTCGCCCCGGACGCCACCGAGGCCTGCCCGATGTGTTCGATGTGGGTCGACGGCTTCCACGGCGTCCTGCCGCATCTGCTGCGGCACACCGCTGTCGCGGTGGTGGCGAAGGCGCCGCTGCCCAAGCTGCGGGCGTGGGCCCGCGATCGTGGCTGGGCCGGCCTGCGGATCGTCTCCAGCCACGGCACCTCGTTCAACGCCGACGTCCGGGCCGAGTACCCGGACGGCACCCAACGCCCGATGGTCAGTGTGCTGCGGGCCGAGGGCGAGCGGGTACGCCATCTCTACTCCGCCCCGGCGAGCTTCCCGGACGGAGGCGAGCGCGGCATCGACCTGCTCAGCCCGGTCTGGAACGTGCTGGACCTGTTGCCCAGCGGCCGCGGCGACTGGTACGCGGGCAACGACTACGTCGCCGAGCCCGGCGCGGGCCGATCCGCCCCGCGCTGACCGACCCGCTCACCCAGGAACGCCTCGGTGGCCAGCAGATCCGGCAGCCGTACCGCCGCCAGCCGGCGACCCGCGAAGTCGGCGTACCAGACCAACGCGCCGTCCCAGGTCAGGCCGACCGGCCGACCGTCGACGAGCGCCTCCCCGAGCAGCCTGCCGTCCCGGCCGTCCACCGCCCGCAGCAGCGCGGCCTCGAAGTCCGCGTAGATCACCACGTCGCCCGCCACGGTCAGGCCGGAGGGCGTACCGGGCACCGCGAACTCCCGGCGCACGGTCATCGTCTCGACATCGCGCAGTTGCACCACCGACGGGCCGCGCAGGCCCATCCACATCATCACACCGCTGGTCTCGACACCACAGAGCCGGCCACTCGGTGGCCGAACCTCCCGCGAGTCGAGAACCTCCCCGCTGGTCGGGTCGATCAGCAGGATGCGCTTCGGACGTCCACCGACCTGGCACAGCGCCCCGCCACCCACCGTCAGGTCCGCCCGGACCCGGCGACAGGACAGCGTCCGTACCACCGCGCCCGTGGCCGGGTCGAGCGCGTAGATCTCTCCGGCCGCCTGATCGGAGTGCCAGAAGAACTCACCGTCATGGGTGAGCCCACAGAGGTAACTGCCGGGGGCGGGCAGCTCCCGGGCAATGGGCAACGTCGTGTCGACACCGGGAATGGTCATCGGATACCCCTTCTCGTCTCGGTGGAAGCGGCGCACCGGTCAGATGCCGTCGGCAAGCGCCCGGGACACGTCCTCGACCAGGTCGCGGCCGTCCTCGATACCGGCCGAGAGACGGATGAGTGCGTCACCGATGCCCCGGCGGGCGCGGACCTCGGCGGGCACCGGCCGGTGCGTCATCAGCGCCGGACACTCCACGAGGGAGTGCACGCCTCCGAGGCTGACGCCGCAGGAGAACAACGCGAACCGGTCCAGCAGCCGCGCTGCCGGGCCCCCCAGATACTCGAAGGACACCATCGAGCCGGGCTCGGTCATCTGGGCCTTGGCCACCGCGTGCTGCGGATGCTCGGCAAGCCCCGGGTAGTGGACCCGCCCGACGAGCGGGCTGGCCCGGAGCCGCTCGACCAGCGCCCACGCGTTCGCCACCTGCCGGCTCACCCGCAGCGACAGCGTGTGGAGGCCCCGCCGGATCAGAAAGCAGTCCAGCGCGCCCGGCACGTTGCCGGCCGCCGTTCGGTACGAGCGGTACGCCGCGTGCAGTTCCTCGTCCCGGTAGACCAGAGCGCCGCCCAGCACGTCGGCGTGCCCGGCGATCGACTTGGTCGTGCTGTAGAGGGAGACGTCCGCGCCGAGGTCCAGCGGGCGCTGGAGCGCCGGACTGGCGAAGGTGTTGTCCACCACCAACCGGGCACCGCGCTCGTGCGCCCGGCCAGCGACCTCGGCGATGTCCACCACACTCAGCAACGGATTGGTGGGCGTCTCGACCCAGACCAGCGCGACGCCGGGGACGTCCAGCGCGCTGGCGATTCCCGCCGGGGTGGTCAGGTCGGCGTAGCGCACCCGTACGCCCTGCCGGGCTGCCAGCTCGAACAACGCGTCGGTGCCTGAGTACACGTCGTCGGTGCTCACCACGCACTGTCCCGGGCGCAGCTGAGCGAGCACGGTCGCCGCGGCGGCCTGCCCAGAGGACAGGACGGTGGCGAACCGCGCCCCCTCCAGATCGGCCAGACACTCCTCCAGTTGCTCCCGGGTCGGGTTCTCACCTCGCCCGTAGAAGTAGCGGAGGTCGTCCTGCGCCCGCCGCTCGTACGTCGTCGAGACGTGGATCGGCGGCACCACGTCTCCGGTGCCCGGCGTTGCCCGCCGGCCCGCGTGCACCAGGCGCGTGTCGAAACGCATCGGTCACCCCACCCCGACGCCGGCACCACGGAACGGTGACAGCGCCCGGACCAGGCCGGCCGGTACGCGGGCCGGCTCGGTACGTCCGTTCGGCCCACGCATGCAGGCGATCCGCTGCCGTCCCCGGGCCACCAGCAGGTCGTCGTCGGCGATCCGCAGGTAGTCGAAGGCCAGCTCCATCTGCGTCTGGGTCAACTCGGCCAGCCGCATGCGTACCGCCAGCCGGTCGAACGGGGCCAGCTCGGCGAAGAACTCGCAGTCGACCTTCAGGGTGAACAACTTCAGGTCGCCCCGCAGCTCGTCGAGCACCTCGGGCGCGTGTTCGTGCAGGAACATCTCCCGGCACCGACCCTGCCACCGCAGATAGTTGACGTAGTAGACGTTGCCGACGAGGTTGGTCTCCTCGAAACCGATGGTGTGGTGGTACTCGTAGTAGCGCGACACTGTCACCCCTCCGTCCCGTTGAGGATCGCCACCACGACCTGCTCCGCGGCACCCGCCACCGAGCACACCCGGGTGGCGATCCGCACGCCACCGGAGTCCAGCACCACCCACCCGTCCGGGGCGGCGCCGGACACCAGGGTCAACGGACCGCCGGTGCGCCCCGCCTTCTGCAGGCACTCGGTCGCGCACCACACCCGGGTCGCCGCGAGGTCCGGCGGGTCACCGACCTCGGCGACGAGCAGCGCCGCCAGCGGCCCGTGCCGACCGATCAGGTCGCGCCGCGCGTCCGCCGAACGGACCGTCACCGGCTCCACGTCGCAGGCCAGCGGAGCGCCACCGACCACCGCGAGGCGCAGTGGCGCGGAGTACGCCACCGACACCTCACCCAGGCCGTCGGCCTCGGGTCGCCCGTCCGGTCGATGGCGTACCACCACCGCCCGGCCAGCCGCCCGGGACAGCAGTGTCCCGGCATCGCGCGGCCCACCGCCCGGCGCGGCAGCCACCGCGATGTCCCCGGTGAACACCTCCGCCAGACGCCGCTGCAACAGCGGCCCGAGCAGCACCGCCGGCCAACCCGAGGCCGGTGCGTGTGGGCGCACCGCGCGCAGTCGAAGCCCTGTCCAGCTCTCGATCACCGTGCCGGTCGCGTCACGGACCACCGCGTCGTACACGTAGCCGGTGCCGTGCTGTTCCCGTTCCCAGGCGGTGATGGTCACCGTCTCGGCCGCGGAGAGCTTCGGACCGGCGGACCAGATCCGGTCGATGCCCTCCGGCAACAGCGTCGCGTCCGGCACGCACACCTGGATGCCATGCATGAACGCGTCCCGGGCACCGGGGTCGCCCAGCACGAGACGGCCCGGCAGGAAGCGGCTGAACCATTCGCCCGCGTCGCTGGTGGTCACCTCCGCCTCCACGAGCCGCGCCGCCACCTGCCGGTAGCTGTTCAGCCGCTGGAACCGACCGGCCTGGAACAGCAGGTCACCGTAGAGGTCCCGAGCCGGTTCCAGGGGGAGCGCCGGCAACTCCAGCTGCTCCGGTGCGGCGGTGTCCTGCGGGTGCGACCCGTCCGGCGCGAACCGCAGGCGGGCCCGGAAGTGGTCCGCCGCGAACCCGGTCTCGGCGCTGCGGATCACGACGTCGATCACCTGTCCCGACCGCACCAGTGCGGCCACCCGGATCGTGACACCGCTCTGCGGGTCGACCATCACCGGCCGGTCGAACCGGACGTCCTCGATGACCGGCACCCCCGGGTGGCGGGCCAGCGCGGTGGCGACCTGAGCCATGGCCTCCAGGCCGAGCACCGCGGGAAAGAGCAGGTCACCGTCGAGCTGGTGATCGGCCAGGTACGGGTCGGTGGTGGGCGCGAGATCCACCTCGCAGACGAGTTCCACGCCGTCGTAGCGGATGAGGGGTCGTTCGGTGAACCTCAACAGTGGCAGCTCCGGTCGGTGGTACCGCAGGGTCTCCAGCCCACCGGTACGCCCGGTGACCACCACCACCGGCGGCAACGTGTCGTCGGAGAGCACCTCGCGCAGCACCCGCAGTCCGTCCTCCGGGCCGATCGGGGTGACGCCACGGCCGCTGAGCGCCTCGACCACCGACAGCCGTTCCCCCATGCCGACGCCGGACCACACCGACCACTCCAGACAGACCGCGCGGCACTTCGGGTAGGTCGTCGCGACATCCCGAGTCAGCTCCGCGAGTGCCTCGTTGGCGGCGGCGTAGTGCGCCTCGCCGTGCAGCCCGGCCCGCCCGATGATGCTGCCGAACGTCACGAGCAGCCGCAGCTGCGCAGGGTCGATCGCGGCGAGCACCGCGCGCAGGCCGCCCACCTTCGGCGCGAACACCTGGCGGACCGCGGCCTCGTCGAGGTCGCCGAGCGCGGTGGGGGTGTTCAGCCCGGCGCCGTGCAGCACGGCGGTCACCGGGCCCCAGTCGGCGGTGAGGTCGGCGACGGCGGCGGCGACGGCGGCGGAGTCGGTGACGTCCACCCGCAGGTAACGCAGGTCGCTGGCGGAGTCACGCAGCCGGGACAGGTTCGCGGAAAGCACCTCGTCGGTGGCCGGATCGGAACGACCGACCACCGCCAGCCGGCCACCGCTCTCCCGGGCCAGCAGCGCGGCCGCCTCGGCGGTGATGCCCTTGCCGCCACCGGTCACCAGTAGCACGTCCGCCGGTCCCAGGGGCAGCGCACCCGGCCGGGGATCGACCGGAGTCGGCCGCAGCATCGGCACCCGGCGGATGCCCGCCGCGTCGTACGTCACCTCGGTGAAGTCGACGGTGCCGGCCACCTCGGTCACCACCCGGTCCAGGGTGTCCGGTCCGAGCGGAGTCGTCACCACCGTCGTCCGCAGCCGGTCGCCCTCCAGCCGGGCGGTCTTCGCCAGCGCCCCGCCCCGTGCCGCCGGTTGCACCAGCACCAGCCGGCCACCGGCGGGTTGCCGCAGCGCGGCCTGGGCACCGCGTACCGCGGCCTCCAGGTACGCCTCGTCGGGGTCGTCCGGCAGGCAGACCAGGACGCCGGAGCCGAGCCCGGCCTCCTCCAGCGCGCGCCGCAGCGGTTCGGCGAGCGGATGGCCGGGACTGGCGTAGACGTCCCACCGTCCCCCGGTGCCGGCCGGCTCGCCCGCCGGTGCCGGCTCGTCGACAAGGTCGACGACGAAGGTTCGTACCCAGGGCGCGACCCCGGCGACGACATCGGCCGGTCCGGCGGTGTCCTCACGCCCCCGGGCATGCAGCGCCTCGGCCATCTCCCGCACGGTGGCGGTGGCGAAGTTGGTCGGCACGGACACCGCCGACAGCCCCATCGCACGCGCCGCCTCGTTGACGATCTGCCCAACGGTGATCGAGCTCATGTGCAGGTCGTCGAGGAGGCGACTGTCCTCGTGGAGCACCTCCACCGGCAACTCCGCCCGCTGCGCCACCAACTGGCGGACCAGCTCCAACGCCCCGTCGCCGGCGGGGAGCGCGACCTCGGCGGTCGGCGCTGGCGACGCGGCGGTGGCTGGCACCGCCACCTGGGGAGCCGACTCGCAGGGGTTGGCGAAGAAGGTGCTCGGCCGGTCCAGGTCCAACGGCCGGGTGAACCGGTCCTCGAACAACGCCGGATAGCTGGCCGGACCGCCCAACACGTACACCGCGCCGACGGCGGTGAGCAGGCCGACGAGAGACTCGGCGTCGGTGTCCAGCGCCAGCGCGGGAAGGTCCGGCATCTGCTCCCGGGCCAGCCGGCTGAGAACCTGTCCCGGCCCCACCTCGACGAACAGGTCGACCTCGACCGCGGCACGGGCCAGCGCCACGGTGAAGCGCACCGGTGCCTGGATCTGCCGGTGCAACAGCTCGACCAGATCGGTGTCCGGCGGCAGCACGATCCCGGTCACCGTCGAGGCCACCCGCCGCAACGGTGGGCCGAACCGGCACGAGCGCAGCCGTTCGCCGAAGGCCTCGGCCGCTGGCGCCATCAGCGGCGAGTGGAAGGCGTGCGAGACATTCAGTCGGGTGCAGGCGAGGCCGGCCAGCGACGCCCGCCGGGCCACCTCGCCGACGGCGTCGTCAGTGCCGGCCACCACCGTCTGTCGGGGGCCGTTGTAGCCGGCCACCACCGCGCCCGTGCCGTCGAGCAGGGCGGCGGTCTCCGCCGGGTCGCCGATGACGCCGGCCATCGCGCCGGGCCGGGCCAGGCTCGCCATGAGGTGCCCCCGCGCCGCGACCAGATCCCGCAGCTCACCCTCGTCCAGGCAGCCCGCCCAGTGCAGAGCGGTCAACTCGCCGAGGCTGTGTCCGACAGCGACAGTGGCATCGATGTCGAGCGCGTCGAGCACCCGCAACGCGCCGATCGACCCGGTGACGATGCGGGGTTGGGCGGCGGCGGTCCCGACGCTTTCGGGACGGTCACCGCCAGGGACGTCGCCGGCGGTCCGCCAGGCCTCGTCCACCTCGGTGAATCTCCGGCGCAAAGCGCCGCCGCCCCAACCCTGACCGGAGCCCTGGCCGGGAAAGAGGAAGCCGACGCGGACCGGACGGGTGACCCGTCCGACGAAGACACCCCGCCCCGGGTCGACCAGCCTGCCCGGGGCGCCGGGCGCCAGCGCGGCAGCCGCCGCCTCCACCGCCTGCTCGGCCTCGCGGGGGGTACGGGCCACGACGGCGGCCCGGTAGGCCCGCCCTCGTTGCTGCCGGTGCAGCGTCGCCGCCAGGTCGGCCAGGTCGGCGAAGGCGAGCCCGGCCACCGTCGGCCGTAGCTGCTCCAGCCGTTCCCGCAGCGCGTCCGGGCCGTCGGCGTCCACCAGGAGCAGCTCGGCGTCCTGCGCCGACCGGGCCAGTTGCCGGGTACGCCGGTCCAGCTGCCGGCGACGCGGACGGACCGGCCCGTCGATCACCAGGTGGGTGTTGATGCCACCGAACCCCATCGCGGTGATCCCGGCCCGCTGCGGGGCCTCGTCCGGCCATGCCTCGGCCTGGCGGACCACTCGCAGCGCCGGCCGGTCACCGACGAGTTCGGCGTGCGGATCAGTGCAACCCACGGTCGGCGGGATGACCTGATGGTGCACCGCGAGCACGGCCTTGATCAGCCCGGCCACGCCGGCCGCCGCCTTGGTGTGCCCGATCATGCCCTTGATGGAGCCGATCGCCGCCGGTGCGACCTGCGGATCGGCCGACCGCCGTTCCGCGCCGAGTGCTCTCAGTTCGGTGGCGTCGCCCACCGCTGTCCCGGTGCCGTGCCCCTCGAACAGCGGCACGCTCTCCACGCCGAAGCCGGCCCGTTGGTACGCGCGGCGCAGCGCCAGCCGGTAGCCGTCGGCCTCGGGTCGGGTCATGCCGCCGCGCCCGTCGGAGGAGACACCCCAGCCGGCGACCGTGGCGTAGATCCGGCGGCCCTGCGCGAGCGCGTCCCGCTCCCGCATCAGCACGACCATGCCGCAGCCCTCACCGGGCCAGAATCCGTTGGACCGACGGTCGTAGACGTACATCTCCTCCCGAGCCAGGGCGCCGGTGCGGGCGAAGCCGACCATCTCGAACGGATCGATCGACAGGTCCACTCCACCGGCGATCGCCACGTCGACGTCCTGGTCGGACAGGTTGCGACAGGCGGTCAGCACGGACAGCAGCGAGGAGGCGCAGGCGCCGTCCACCGTGTAGCCGCCGCCGTGCAGGTCGAAGTAGTTGCAGATGCGACCGGCGATGGTGTTGGACAGGCCACCGGCGAGGCTGTCCTCGGTCACCTCCGGGAACGGCGACTTGTAGGAGGACTCCAGGCCGGCGAGGAAGTCCGCCACCCGCTCGTCGTCCCAGCCCTGCGCGCCCAGCGCGGCACCTACCACCCGCCGCACGTACGGCCAGCGCAGCCGCATCGTCCCCGCTCGGGTGAATTCGCCGGTCAGCGTGTTACCGACGACGACGGCCGTACGCTCGCGGGGCAGACCGTCGCCCTCGGCGAATCCGGCATCTGCCAGCGCCTGCGCGGCCATGTCCAGCGCCAGCCAGTGGGTCAGGTCGGTGGAGCGGTAGGTGCTGCCGCTGACCTTGAAGCCGACCCGGTCGAACTCGTACCCCTCGATCACCGCGGCGTTGGCCGCGTAGTAGCGGTCAGCCGCGGTCGGGTCCGCCGACCAGTAGTCCTCGGCGCGCATCCGCTCGTCGGGCAGCCGGCGGAACGCCCGCCGCCCGGCGAGGACGTTCTCCCAGAGTTGACCAGGTCCGGCGGCGTCGGGAAACCGGCAGGCCAGGCCGACCACGGCTATCCGACTCATGCCCGCACCATCTCGCGGGTCACGCTGGCCGACACCTTGCCGTCCAGAGCGCCGGCATCGGTGGGCCCCGGCTGCGCGGCGAGGCGGACCGCGTGCAGCGACCACAGGAAGCCGCCACGGATCAGGCAGACGATCGCGGTGGCGAAGAACAGCCCGTACACGACGGATGCGCCGGTGAGCACGCCGTAGACCAGAGCGACACCGCCACCGAAGGCGAACTGCGACCACGGCTTCGACGGTGTCGTGCCCGGATCGGTGATCATGTAGTTGGTGAACAGCACGAACGCCACGCCGGTCATGGTGGCCAGCGCGCCGACGATGGAGGTGTCGAGCACCAGGCCGCGGAACACCGACTGGAGGACAAACACCCCCAGCCAGCCGGCGATCAGCCACATTCGGCCGGTGAGCTTGGCGTTGAGCAGCGTCCCGAAGATCACGATCACCGCCGGGACGATCCAGTCGCCGATGCCGGTGAGGTGCTCGGTGAACTGGTACGGCGGTGCGATGGAGATCCACGGAAACAGCAGCAGCGCGATCGCGATGCCGAAGTTCGACGGGTTCATGTAGTGCCGGAGCCGGCCGTTGACCGGCGCCCGGAACAGCCACTTGCCGCTGATCGCGACCATCACCGCGAAGAGCATGACCGGCACCTGGTCGTTGACGTACAGCAGCATGTTCACGGCGAGGCTGGTGATGTGCGCCGGATAGAGGAACTCGACGAATCCGCGTACGCCGCCGCCGAGGTAACGCGCGCGGCGTTCCTCGGCCCAGGCGCCGATCGTCTCCAACAGGATCTCGACGGTGTACCCCACCGCCAGCGCGAGCAGTGGCCACGCCCAGGCCTGCTCGAACCCGAGCACGGTGTACCCGAAGATGTTCAGGGCCGTGATGGAGATGGCGAACCTGCGCAGCGCGGTGACGATCCGCGGGTCCTTGTGTTGGGTACGCTGCTGACTCATCGCGAAGCCTCCCGTGCCTGGGTACCGAGGGCGAGGGTGTGCCGCCCGGGGGTGAGCCGCAGTTCCTGCTCCCGGGGGGTGCCCTCACGGTCGCGCCAACTCAGCTGCACGGTGACCGGACCAGCCACCTCACCGAGGCCGACCGAAACTTCGTTGCTGCGCCGGCCGGAGTGGCCGCTACCGCCGTCGACGCGGTCGATCAGCACCCGCCCGTCCGGGGTGGTCACCCGGACCTGCGCGCCGATCACCGGCGATCCGGCGCCAGCGAGCGGACCGGCGGCCTGCGGCTGGTCGTGCAGCAGCCGCAGCGTCAGGTTGGCCCCGGTCGTCGGGCTGTCGTTGTGGTACACGACGGGGGCGTCCCACTGCCGGGCCACGGCGAAATCGAGCCGGCCGTCGCCATCCATGTCACCGACAGCGACACCCCGAGTGGGCACCCGCTCGGCCAGCCCGAGTTCGACACTCAGGTCCTCGTACCGGCCGTCGTCGCCAGCCACGTGGAAGACCAGGTGCTGGCCGCCGGCGATGTCGTCGCCCTGCTCCACCCGTGGCCACCAGCGCGGATCGGCCAGCAGCTCGTCGTTGGCCGTGGCCAACTCCTGCAACTGCGCCCAGCGGTTGACCTCGCCCTTGACGAAGCCCGCCGTCTGCACGATGTCCGGCCGGCCCCGGTTGGTGAAGTCGGCGAGCTTCACGTCCCAGCTCCAGCCGCTCCAGGCCAGGCCCAGTTCGGCGCTGCGGTCCTGCCACGGCGCCTTGCCCTCGCGCAGCGTGGCGCGAAGTTCGTCGGTGTCGGCGGCGGTGTTGACGAAGGCGAAGTTGCTCTCCTGGATACCGAACGACGTGGTGATGTTGCCGACGTACAGGTCGAACATGCCGTCGCCGTCGAAGTCGCCGAAGTCGACCCCCATGCCCTTGAACGAGTCGTGGCCGACCCGCTTCGACTTGGGCGTCAACCCGGGAAGCCCGCTGCTCTCCACCAGGGCGAAGGCGATCCGGCCCGGCTCCGACCGGTTGTGCAGCAACCGGTCGGGGCCGAAGTCGTTGGCGATGTACAGCTCGGGCAGCAGGTCGCCGTCGACGTCGTTGGCGGCGACCGCCAGCGTCCAGCCCCGCGACACGTCGGTGGCGAAGACGTCCGGCACCTCGGCGTACGAGACGTCGGGCTCCGGGCCGGCGCTGCCGCCGGTGAACCTCAGCACGTGGTCGTCGCCGCCGTTGAGCGCGTTGGACATCGACCGGTTCATCGCCACCCCGCCGTGCTGGCCGGGATCGAGTACCGGGCTGTCGGGGAAGTAGTTGCCGATGTAGACGTCGAGGTTGCCGTCACCGTCGAAGTCGGCCAGCGTCGCGGCATTGGTGTTCCACTGTGGACCTGTGTAGGTGCCACCGGCCGGCACCCGGTCGGGCAGCAACTCGACCGCCACATAGGCGTCGCGGGACAGGGCGGTCGCGTCGGCCCGCGCCAGGAACGCCACCGGCGTGCGACCCCAGTAGTAGACCAGCAGGTCGGTACGGCCGTCTCCGTTGAGGTCGCCGGGCAGGCAGCCCATCGGGGCGATGTGCGGGTTGGTGGGCAGCGGCGCCAGGTCCAGCACGAACGGCTGGTAGCGGTCCGCGCCCGGGGTCGGTGCCGGCGACACCACGACCCGGTCGATGCGCGGGTCGGTGACGCAGAGGTCATTGGCCAGCCCATCGCCGTCCAGGTCGTTCACCGCGATGCCCGCCCCGACCGAGGAGATCCACGCCGCGATGTGCCGGTACGCGCCGTTCACCTGACGGATCGACTGCTGCGGCAGCCCACCGGGCATGGTCAGCGACAGGGGTGTGAACCGGTAGGACCGCGCCATCACCCGCCGCTCGTCGGCGCTCGCCTCCGGCAGCCGGACGGCCACAAAGGTGCCGACGAGCAGCACCAGCGCCACCGCCCCGGCCAGTTGCCGCCGGAGGATCCTTCTGATTGCCAACACGGGTCAGCACCTCCCCAAGGTCACGAACTGCTGGGCGATCCGCTGCCGCCAGACCAGGAACGCCGGCACCGGCCCGTCGTGGTCGAGCCCGTCCAACGCGTGCTCGGTCACCTCGGCGGCCTGCGCTGCGGGCGTACCGCAGAACACTTCGGTGGCGACGCCGGTGTGTTCGCTGGTCAGGCCGGCACGGCGACGGGCCTGCGCGGCGAACGCGCTGCCCTGCGCCATGGCCGGTGCGTACGCCGCGCCCCGTTCAGCCAGCCGGAGCAGCAGTTCGCGGCGGGCGCCGCCGGCGTACGTGGCGGCGAGCGCGGTCCCGCTGTACAGATCCTCGCGCCGTTCGACGGGGAACTGGTCGATCGTGTCGGCGACCCGGTCGGGGTCGGCGCCCGCCACGAACCACAACGCCCGCCCGACGCCCTGGTCGATGACCCGGCCGGTCCACCGCCCGGCAGGATCCCCCGGCCACGAGCCGATCCGGTCCCGGTGGCGTTCCCGCACGTATCGCTGAGTGTGAAAGTACGCCTGGTGGAAGCCGTACCCGTCGAGGGCCAGCCAGCCCAGCAGGCGGTCGGTCGGTTGGACGGCCCGCCACCGCCAGCGGGGCAGCCGGGCCATCGCCCATCCCAGCCCGACATGGACCATGTAGACGTGCCGATCGGCGGGACCGGCGAGGAACCGGGCCAGCCGGCGGCCACCGGTCAGCCCGTCCAGCACGGCGAACCCCATCGCGGCACCCTCGTACGCGAAGCCCCGCAGGTCGGGCTCGACCGTCTCCAGCCGCGCCGTGGCCTCGACCGGGCCCCGCTCACCCACTGCGTACCGGAAGCCGGTCAGGAAGTGGACGCCGACGGACTCCAGCAGCTCGCGGCTGGCCTCGTCACGGGCGACAAACCCACGAGTGGCAAAGCTGGCCTCGGTTGTTTTCGGGGTCAGAAGGTTCTGACGAATGGTTCGCCAGTTGACGGGCATGGATTACTCCTGACGCGCGTCATCCGCAATAAGGCCGACATGATTCGGCAAATTGGACCCCGCTGATTAATCAGCCCCATACGGGACCAGTGTCGCCGTGTCGGTACCCGAACCATGTTTCACGGCGATCATCGGAGTTACTTCTCTCAACTTGCTCGGCTGGCCCATGAATTGCCGGCCGACCCTCCCGGCCAGCAATCAAGAAAACGTCAAGCACAGCCGCGCACAATCCACAACGGTGCCCGATCGACTCCCAGGGAGTGCACGTGAAAACGACGCCAGGCGTGACGCGTAGCACGGTCGACCACTCCCGTGCTGCCGCTGCGGCACGGGCCATCGAATACATGCGCGGTCATCTCGCGGAGCCACTGCAGCTTGCCGACCTGGCCCGAGTGGTCCCCTTCAGCCCGTTCCACTTCCATCGACTCTTCCGGGACGTGACCTCGATGACCCCGGCCCGGTTCCTCGCCGCGCTGCGCATGGCGGAGGCCCGCCGGCTGCTGCTGCACACCGGCCTCACGGTGACCGCGATCAGCGGCTACGTCGGCTACACAAGTGCCGGCACGTTCACCACCCAGTTCACCCGCCTCGTCGGCACCTCGCCCGGACACTTCCGCCAGTTGGCCCGGCTGCTGGCCGGACGGCCCTGCCACGTCCTGGCCGAGGCGCTGCGCCGGGCGGGCACCGAGGTGGTCCGCCCCCGGCTGACGCTGCACCTGCCCGACAGCACCCCCGACGACCTCGTCCTGGTCGGCCTGCGCACGGCGGGCGAGTCCAGTGACGCGTCAACTGCGTGGGCGGTCTCCGCCGGCGGCACAGGTGTGCCGGTGGTGGCCCGTCCCGGCACGTACCACACCCGGGTCGTGCTGGTCCGAGGCCACAGCACGGTGGCCCGGGCCCTGGTGGACGAGGAGCCGACCAGCTATCTGGTGGGCGCCTCGGACCTGCTGCTGCCCCAGGACGGCCGGGCCCATGCCCGCATCACGATCCAGCCTCCCCGCCCCACCGACCCGCCCGCGCTGGCGATCGGGCCGGTCTGCCGGCTGGTCGAGACGCTCATCGGCCGGGTCGCACCGGGACGCTGGTCAGGACCGGCCCGGCCGGTCCCTCGTCACGCGCCTGCCACCCCGGCCATCGCATGACGGCGGCGACCTGGCAGGTTCGCCCGACGGTGACCGGCCCGCGACGCCGTGAACAGGAAGGCGGTTCCGGACAACCATGCCAATCGATCCCGTTTCCGGACGCGTGTCCGCACTGAAGGCCGCCGTCGTCGGCGCCGGTTACGTCGGCACCTGCCTCGCGGTAGCGCTCGCCGAACGCGGCGCCGAGGTGGTGGCGATCGACAGCGACGAGTCCCTGGTGGCCGACCTGCGGGCCGGCCGGTGCCGGCTGCCCGAGCCCGGCCTCGCCGACGCCGTGGCCGACCTGAGTGCCACCGGACGACTCACCGCGAGCAGTTCGTACGAGGTGGTGGCCGGCGTCGACGTGGTGCTGGTGACCGTCGGCACGCCGACCGACCCGCGGGGCGAGATGGTCGCCGACCAGTTGGTGGCGGCCTGCGAACGGCTCTCCGGGTACCTGCGCGCCGGGCAACTCGTGATCGTCAAGTCGACGGTCTCCCCCGGCACCACCCGCACCCTCGTCGCGCCGTTGCTGGAGCGCGGTGGGCTGCTCCGCGAATGCGACTTCTGGCTCGCTTTCTGCCCGGAGCGGCTGGCGGAGGGCGCCGCCCTGGCCCAGGTGCGCAGCCTGCCGGTCGTGGTGGGCGGGGTCGGTCCCCGCTCGGCCGCGGCGGCCGAGCGCTTCTGGCGCTCCAGCCTCGGCGTCGAGGTTCATCAGGTGCCGTCCGCCGAGGCGGCCGAGGTGGTCAAGCTGGCCACCAACTGGTGGATCGACGCGAACGTGGCGGTTGCCAACGAGCTGGCACGGTACTGCTCGGCGCTCGACGTGGACGTCCTGGACGTGACTGGCGCGGCGAACACCCTGCCCAAGGGCAGCAGCATGGTCAACCTGCTGATGCCCGGCGTGGGGGTCGGTGGCTCGTGTCTCACCAAGGATCCGTGGATGGCCTGGCGGGACGGTCGCAGCCGAGGCGTCCCGCTACGCACGGTGGAGACCGCTCGGGCGGTCAACGACGACATGCCCCGCTACACCGCCTCGCTGATCGCCGACGAACTGCTCAAGCTCGGCCTGGACCGGTCGGACACCACGGTCGCCGTGCTCGGCGCGGCCTTCAAGAGCGACACCGGCGACGTCCGCAACACCCCGGTGCTGGGCGTGGTGGCGGCGCTGCGTGAGGCCGGGTTCCAGGTCCGGATCTTCGACCCGCTCGCCGACCCGGCGCAGATCGAGGCCCGGTTCGGCTTCGCGCCGGCGGCGAGCCTGACCGAGGCGGTCGCCGGGGCCGGTTGTCTCGCCTTCCTCGCCGGACACCGCCAGTTCCACGACCTCGACCTCAGCACCCTGGTCACTCAGGTGCACCGTCCGTGCCTGTTCTTCGACGGGCGCATGCACCTGACGCCGACGCGCGTCCGCGAGGTGCTTCGGCTCGGCTTCGCCTATCGCGGTATCGGGAGGTGACATCGTGCCGAGGTCCTTGGTGACCGGCGGATTCGGCTTCGTCGGCAGTCACGTGGTGCAACGCCTGCTCGACCGGGGCGACGAGGTGGTGGTCTACGATCCGGCCGACCCGCCGCCGGACCTGGCCGGCGCAGCCGGCGACGTCCGGCACGTGCGGGGCGACGTCCGTGACGCGACGGCGCTGACCGCTGCCGCCACCGGCGTGGACGAGATCTACCACCTCGCCGCTGTCGTCGGCGTCGACCGGTATCTCAGCCGGCCGCTGGATGTCGTCGAGGTCAACGTGGATGGCACCCGCAATGCCCTGCGGGCCGGCCTGCGCTGCGGCGCCCGGGTGCTGGTCTCCAGCACCAGCGAGGTGTACGGACGCAACCCCCGGGTGCCGTGGCGGGAAGAGGACGACCGGGTGCTCGGCAGCACCGCGACCGACCGCTGGTCGTACGCGACGAGCAAGGCCGCGGCGGAGCACCTCACCTTCGCGTACCACCGGCAGGAGGCACTGCCGGTGGTCGTGCTGCGGTACTTCAACGTCTACGGCCCGCGGCAGCGGCCCGCGTACGTGCTCAGCCGCACGATCGCCCGACTGCTCCGTGGTGATCCTCCGGTGGTGTACGACGACGGCCGGCAGACCCGCTGCTTCACCTGGGTATCCGAGGCGGCCGAGGCGACCCTGCTCGCGGCGGCGCACCCGCGGGCGGTCGGCGAGTGTTTCAACATCGGCAACACCGTCGAGACGCCGGTGGCCGAGGCGATCCGGCTGGCCGCCGAGGTGGCCGGGGTGACGCTGTCGGCCCGGACGGCGGACACCGGCGCCGGCCTGGGTGCCCGTTACCAGGACATCCCACGGCGCGTGCCGGACTGCGGCAAGGCCGCCAGCCTGCTCGGCTGGCGCGCTGAGACCCCCTTGGCGACCGGCCTGCGTCACACCGTCGAGTGGGCCCGGCGTAACCCCTGGTGGTCGGCGCAGGCCGACGACGGGTTGGTCGCCCGGTAGCCGGAGTACCGCAGCACCGCTCGTACGGGGTCGCGGTGGGCACCACGTACGGTCAGGCCTGTCCGGGCACGACGGTGGCTGGACGGACCTGCCCGCCGAGGCTGGGCCGGTCCCCGGTGATTCGGGCCCGCGCGTACCGGCGACGGAGCGGTTCCTCCACCCAGCGGTGCAGACCGATCGCGACGGCGATCGACACCAGCAACATCGCGCCCGCGATCAGCAGACCGGCCCCGGCGCCGAACCGCTGGTCCGCACCGACCAGATGCCGCATGATCAGCATGATCGGGAAGTGGATGATGTACAGCGCGTACGACGCGTTGCCCAGGGCGACCAACGGCCGGGATCGCAGCACCCGCCCGCGACCTTCCAGGTCCGCATGGGCCAGGTTCGCCACCAACGCGAACAGCGACAGGAACAGCGCCGCGCTGAAGATGAAGGTGAACGGCAGCATCGGGGTCAGCAGGAACGCCAGGATCGTCGAGAGCACCAGCTTCCACCGGGCGACCCGCCGCCAGCGGCCGGTCTGCACGATGCGCGCCAGCACCATGCCGAGTAGGAAGTTCAGCAGCCGGACCGGAGGGAAGGTGTAGACGAACCAGTACTCGGTGAGGTTGAACGGCAACCAGTCCAGCTGGGCAACGCCGGGCAGCATCGGGCTCAGTGCCGAGATCAGCAGAATCCCCCCGATGATCGCGAAGCACCAGCGCCACAGCCGCTCGGCCGGGATGCGCAGCACCAACGGCAGCAGCAACGGGAACAACAGGTAGAAGAAGGCCTCGGTTGAGATCGACCAGGCCGGGGCGTTCAGGTAGGACAGGTAGTCCCAGGACGGCACCCAACCCTGCACCAGCAGCAGGCTCGCCACCGCCGGGCCGGCCCGCAGGTCGGTGGAGAATCCGCTGACCGGCGACGGCGCGCTGGCGACCAGGACGAACGCCACCGCGACACCCCAGGCGAGCACGTGCAGCGGCACGATCTTCCAGAACCGACGACGCCAGAACCGGATGGCGCGGTCCATCGCTGGCGCCGACCAGGTCAGCACGAAACCGCTGAGGGTGAAGAAGGTGGCCAGGGCGGCCGACGCCAACGGCGTGGTCAGGCCCATCCCGAGTTGCAGCGCCTCGTTGGCGAAGAGCTGCGATGTGGAGAGCAGGTGTACCGCCGCCACGGTGAGCGCGAGGAAGAAGCGATAACCGGTGAGTGCCGGCAGACGGTGTGGTCGTGCGTCGGTCTGTGTCACGTCGCTCCTCGGATGGGGCCGGGCCACGCCCTGAGCCGTCGGATGCCGCCCGTCCAACTGCGCCATCGGCGGGTGCCGACACTCGGGGCCGAATCTTTCGTCGTATCTGCCGACGAAATAGGATCAGTCCGTCTGGCAGACAACGTCCAACGTCCCGCTGATTGGTTGCGGTGAATGCGACGATGACACGCGTACGGACTCCGACGCACCGTCCTATTGGGCGGTTCGTCGATCCGTAGAGCGAGGTTGTGACGCCGAGGGGGCGGTCGGGTCTATCCGTTTCCCGGGTTACTCATCCGCCGGACCACTGCAACCCTCCGGTCTCCCACATCGTAGGATTGATCGGCCGAGTTTGGCCCGCGTCAGATCCGTTCAGTTCGATGGCGGCTCGCCGGTACGAGTGGCCACGAAAAGTCCTCGTCCGGTCAACCAGCCGTTCACATATGACCCTTCGCATCCGGCGGCGGCGAACGCGTCCAAATACTCGTCACGAGTGAACATCGCGAGCAGGCCGACCTGGGTGAACTCGCGTATACCGTGGGCGTCACCCACCAGCCAACGCTCCTCCATCCGGGTGAGCCGCCCCTGCTGGGTCGAGCGTGAGATCCGAGCCACCACCCGGTCCGGCTCCCGGACCAGGTCGCCGCCGAGGTGACCGTCGATGAACCGCTCCGGGAACCACCAGGGCTCCACCACCAGCACTCCGCCGGGCGCGAGGTGTCTGGCCATCGTGGCGACGGCGGCCCGCATCTCCGCCACCGTGCCGAGGAAGTTGATCGCGGTGAAGAGGCAGGTCACCGCGTCGAAAGTGACACCGAGCCGGAAATCGCGCATGTCAGCGGTGTGCAGCGTCACCCCGGGCAGCCGGCGGCGGGCCACGTCCAGCATGGCCGGCGCGAATTCCACGCCCTCGACGTGGGCAAACCGACCGGTGAACGATTCCAGGTGGGCTCCGGTGCCGCAGCCGACGTCGAGCAACCGGGTCGCGGTCGGACGGACGGCCAGTATCCGGTCGGCCACGTCGGTGGCCTCTGCCTGCCAACTCTTGCCCCGGCTACGGTAGGTCGCCTCGTACACCGCGGCGTGCTGTGGCCCGAACATTCCTACCCCTCCCGGCACCACCGGTCGTCGACCAGGCGGCGAGCTGGATCGGCGACGCCGGGACGATCGCCGACCTGCCGCCTTTATAACCACGGTCTGATATTGTCGTGCCGTGCACGCGTTCGACGTCCTGGGCGACCCCGTCCGCCGCCGCATCATCGAGCTGCTGGCCGACGGCGAGATGTCGGCCGGCGAGGTCGGTGCGATCGTGCAACGCGAGTTCGGGATCTCCCAGCCCGGTGTCTCCCAACACCTTCGGGTGTTGCGGGAGAACGGCTTCACCACGGTGCGTCCGCAGGGCACCCGCCGCCTGTACGCCGTCGATCCGGCGCCGCTTCAGGAACTGGACCACTGGCTGGAGCGCTATCGCAGCTTCTGGAGCCAGCGCCTCGACGCGCTGAGTACGGAGATCGCGCGGGGCCGCTCCCGTCGCCGGTCCGGCAGTGGCGAGTCGCCGGCCGACCAGCAGACCCGCCGTCGGTCCGGCGGCGCGGACGGCTAGCCCTGTGTCGAAGTCGCCGGTCGAGCCGAGGCGGAGTCCAGGCCGCGGTCCGGCAAGGTGGGGATTGGTCAGGACACCGGTGTTGTATCCGGACCAATCCCTGACGCGGCCGGCCGTCGTCTGGGCCCGCCGTAGGCCGGCCAGGGACTTCGACACAGCGCCTAGGCGGTTCCGGACGCTCTGCTCCGGTGACCGCCCAGCCGCCTCGGTACCGCCGGACGACGGCGATCGGGCCTTCGAGAAAGCCCGATCCGGCCCACCGTTCGGCGCGATCAGCCGGCCCGCCGCGCGGCGAAGTCGGGCAGCCGGCGGGCGATCTCGTCGGGGGCCGGCATCGCCGCGATCTCGGCGGCAACCGCCTTCGCCGCCGTCCGGTAGCTCTCGTCCGCGATCAGCCGCTTCGCGGCGTCCGCCACCGCCTCGGCGTTGACACCGCCGGGCGGCAGGTGCTCACCGGCCTTCGCCTGGGCCACGGCTTGGGCGTTCGCGAACGAGTCACCCGCCCACGGGAAGGAGAGCTGCGGCACACCTGCGTCGAACGCGCCGATGGTGGTCCCGCTGCCACCGTGATGGACCACGAGGTCGACGTGGGGCAGCAGCGCTGCCTGCGAGACCCACGACTCCAGCCGCACGTTGGTCGGCACCTCGCCGAGCTGGGTGAGATCGAGCGACGGGCCGCCCGCGACGAGGACATCGACGTCCAGGGTGGCCAGGCCGTCGATCGCGGCCCGCAGCACCTCGACGGTGCCGCCGCTGGAGGTGCCCAGGGTCAGGTACACCAGGGGCCGGGACCCGGTCCGCGCGAGTACCCAGTCCGGCACGTCCGGTCGCTCGGTGAACGGCACCGGGCGCAGCTCATGGCGCTCGGGGCGGGACCGGAACGCGGGCTCCTGCAACGACGGCGGATAGATGTCGAGGAACGGGTTGCCGAAGGCGTCGATGCGCCCGGGCGGCAGGTCGATGCCGAGCTGAGCGGCGAGCCGGAGCACCTCGTCCTCAATGGATCGGGTCAGCTCGTCCGGGGTGTCTCGGCCGACCCCGTGGCAGATGGTCGGGATGCCGGCCTTGGTGGCGGCCAGTCCTGCGCCGTAGTTGCTGATCTCCTGCACCACGAGGTCGGGTCGCACCCGGTCGAGCACCGGTTGGAGCTGGTCGAAGATGCGCTGTGGCATCACCTGCCCGAACACGATCTGGGGAAGCTCGCTGAGTTGCTCGGGCGTCAGCCCGTCGGGGCTGTCGGTGTCGAAGCGGATCCGTAGCGCCGCCAGGAAGCCGTCGAAGACCGGCATCCCGGTGGCGACCGGGTCGAAGCCCTGCCCACGCAACACCTCGGCGAAGCCCTCACCGGTGGCGAAGGTGATCTCGTGGCCGGCATCCCGAGCGGCGGCGGCCAACGGCAGTAGCGGGTAGGTGTGGCCGTGTGTTCCGAGACTGGCGAACAGCACACGCACGTCGATCACTCGCCTTTCGAAGGGACGACAATCCACTTTATTCATATCTAGCACAAGCCTTACGGATCAACAGTGTCCCGGCTTGCGCAACTCGTATGGCAAGCAACCTTGCCGTGTTGTGCCATCCGACGCTCCTGCTCTACGCTTGAAAATATAAAGTGATCTACGTCTGGGAGGCCTCCATGGGCAGCGGTGACGGCCAGGACCTGCGTGCCTTCGTGCACGACTCGGCCGAGGAGACGGACACGACTCAGCGCCTGACGAAGCTCTTGACCAACTCCCCCATCCCGACCGAGGAACTGGTCAACAACCTTCCCCTCTTCCTGCGCCGGCACCAGCTGACCGACCTGCTCTCCATGGACCACCTCTACCGCGAGGTCCTGGACGTACCCGGCGTGATCATGGAGTTCGGTGTCCGGTACGGCCGCCACCTCGCCACCTTCACCGCGCTGCGTGGCCTCTACGAGCCCTACAACCCGCTGCGACGCATCGTCGGCTTCGACACCTTCACCGGGTTTCCGGACGTCAACGAGGTCGACAAGGTCGGTCCGACCGCGTACGAAGGCCGGTTCGCGACCCCCGGGGGCTACCCGGCGTACCTGCGGGAGGTCCTCGACGCCCACGAGTGCAGCGAGTTCTTCGGCCATGTGACCCAGCGAAGCGTCCTCGTGGAGGGAGACGTACGCGAGACGGTGCCGCGCTACCTGGCGGAGAACCCGCAGACGGTCATCGCGCTGGCCTACTTCGACCTCGACCTCTACGAACCGTCCAAGGCGGTGCTTGAGGCCATCCGTCCGCACCTCACCAAGGGCAGCATCGTCGCCTTCGACGAGTTGGACAACCCCAAGTGGCCCGGAGAGAACATCGCGATGCGGGAGACCCTCGGCCTGGACCACGCCACGCTGCGCCTGATCCCCGGCCGACCGGCCCCCGCCTACCTGCGGTGGGGCTCCTGAACCCCGCGTGTCCACCGCGCATCGAGCAAGCCGGGCTGGGTACGTATAAACTCTGACTTACGTTTGCGTCGACTTATGGAGAGGTGGTCGAGCCGCGAGCCGTCCACCTCCCGCACAGCGACAGTGAGGACGGAGACATGCCACAGGAGAAGACCGCGTCCGCCACGGCGACCAAGAGCACCACCGCCCGGAAGCCGAAACCGCCGAACTACGATCCGTTCGTCCGGCACAGCGTCACGGTCGCCGCCGACCGCAAGACCGCCTTCAAGGTGTTCCTGGAGGACTTCCCGAAATGGTGGCCGGAGAACTTCCGCACCACCAAGGTCGGCGCGCCCCTGGGCGTCGACCCCAAGAAGGGCGGCCGCCTCTACGAGATCGACGAGCAGGGCGAGGAACACACCTTCGGTCTGATCCGCACGGTGGACGCACCGGACACCCTGGCCGTCGGCTGGCGGCTCAACGGCTTCGGCCGCATCGACCCGGACAACGCCAGTGAGTTCACGGTGACGTTCGTGCCGGACGGTCAGAAGAAGACCCGGGTCGAGGTCGAGCACACGCACTTCGACCGGATGGGCACCAAGCACGCCAAGCGGGTGCGCAACGGCATGGACAAGGGCTGGCCCACGATCCTCGCCTCCTTCGAGAAGAGGATCAAGGAGGTGACGGCGAAGTGAGCGAACTCAACAACCCGGTGGCCTCCGGCCAGCCGACCGAGCGGCTCATCGGCCAGCGTTCGATCCCCGCCGGTGACGCCCGCAGCGTCATCATCCGGCAGCGCTACGACGCGCCGGTCGAGGAGGTCTGGAGCGCCTGCACCGACCCGAACCGGATCAACCGCTGGTTCATCGAGCCGAAGGGAGAGCTACGCCAGGGCGGGACCTTCGACCTGCCGGGCAACGCTCACGGAGACATCCTGCGTTGCGAGCCGCCGCGGCTGCTCACCCTCAGCTGGATCTACGGCGACAAGCCCGACAGCGAGGTGGAACTGCGGCTCAGCGAAGACGGCTCCGGCACGCTGCTCGAACTGGAGCACGCCACGGTCGCCGACCTGATGCTCATCGAGGTGGCCGTGGGATGGGAGATGGCCCTCGACTTCCTGAGCATGTTCCTGCGCGGCGACCTGCCCGGCGCCCCCGTACCGGAGGACGCCGCCGAGGAGTTCGAGCCGAGCCCCGAGATGATGCGGATCGCCCAGGAACGCGGCCAGACCTGGGCCGCCCTGGTCAATCCCGGAGCCTGACCACCCAAAGACGCCGGCCCCGGTTCCCGCGAAGGAACCGGGGCCGGCGTCGTCGGAGGTCAGCGCTGCTTGCGGTTGTAGAGCAGGGCGGTAGGCGTCGCGAACACGACGATGAGCGCCGCACAGGCGAGCAGACCCGCCGTGAGATCGCCGCCAGACAGATCACCGTGCATCAGGCCACGCGTGGTGGTCGCCGCATGGGTGACCGGGTTCAGCTTCACCACCGCCTCGAGCCAGCCCGGCATGGTCTGGGAGGGGGCCAGGATGTTGCTGCCGAACAGCAGGATGAACTGGAGCAGGTTGACCACACCGGCCGCGGCCGTGGGCTGCGGGATCAGCACCGCGAAGAACATCCACAACCAGCTCACGCTGAAGGTGAACAGCTGCAGGTAGAGCAGCGCGAGCACCACACCGGCGAAGCCACCGTCCGGGCGGAAGCCCAGCAGCAGACCCAACGCCAGTGGCACCACCGAGGTCAGCGCGTACCGCAGCACGTCGCCGCCCATCGTGCCGACCAGGACCGCCGGCTGCCAGATGGGCGTGGAGCGGACCCGATCGAACATCCCGGTCGCGATGTCGCGGTTGAGCGTCAGGGCACTCATCATGCTCGACGCCACCAGCGACAGAACGATCACGCCGGGCAGGAAGAACTGCAGATAGTCCCCGGGGGTCCCGGCGATCGCGCCACCGAGCAGATACGTGAAGACCAGGGTGAGGATCACCGGGAACACTACGGCGGTACCGAGGTGGTCCTGCACGTACTTCAGCTTGATCAACGTCCGCCAGGCGAACGTACGGCAGGCGAAGAGGGCACCCGGAGCGGGTGGCCGTTGCATGCCGGGAACCGACCGACCGGGGGACTCGGCCGCCGGCCGAGCCTGGGTGCTGGATGATGTCATGCCCGAACCTCCGCTTCCTCTTCTCGGGTGTCGTCCAGCGTGGAGTGACCGGTGAGCGCGAGGAACACCGTGTCCAGCGACGGCTGCCCCAGGGTGAAGTCCTCGACGCTGATCCCCGCGCGGGCCAACTCGCCGAGGGCGCGCGCGGCCTGGTCGGCGTCGGGAATCTTCACCAGCAGCCGGGACGGGTCGGACTCGGCGTCCACGCCCGCGCCGATCGCACGGGCGAGCAGCGTGCCCGCCTCGGCGCGGCGGGACGGATCGGTCAGCAGTACCTCCAGCACGCCGTCGGCGCGGCTGGTCTTCAGCTCGGCTGGCGTCCCGCGGGCCACCACCTGCCCGTGGTCGATCAGGGTCAGGTCGTCGGCCATCTGGTCGGCCTCGTCGAGATACTGGGTGGTGAGCAGGACGGTGCCGCCGTCCTGGACGAGCACCCGGATCATCTGCCAGACCTCGCTGCGGCTGCGCGGGTCGAGGCCGGTGGTCGGCTCGTCGAGAAAGAGCAACTCGTGCGTCACCACCATGCTCGCGGCCACGTCGATGCGCCGTTTCTGGCCACCGGAGTAGGTCTTCACCAGCCGATTACCAACCTCGGTCAGCTCGAACGCCTCCAGCAACTGCTCAGCGCGGGCGGTAGCCGGGCGGTGCCGCAGGCCCTGAAGGCGGCCGGCGAGGATCAGGTTCTGCAGGCCGGTCATGTCCTCATCGAGCGCCATGGTCTGCCCGGTCAGGCCGATCCGGCGGCGTACCGCCGCCGCCTCGCGCACCACGTCGTGACCGAGCACCTGGGCATTGCCGGAGGTGGGCCGCAGCAGGGTCGCCAGGATCTTCATGGCGGTCGTCTTGCCGGCACCGTTGGGCCCCAGTACACCGTGGATCGTCCCGGTGCGCACGGTGAGGTCCAGCCCGTCCAGGGCGCGCGTCTCTCCGTAGACCTTCACCAGCTCATGAGTCTCAATGGCCAGCGCTGGATTGCCTGTCATGCTCTCTCCCGTCGCGTCACAGCGAACTCGGGCAGCCGAATCACGAGATCTTGCCCGGACCAAGCTACAGAAGCTACTTATATCATTCAAGCCTGCTATTAGTCGCGACGACAATAACGCCGGGTCAATCCGGCGGGTCCAGCCACAGGTTGGCCGCGTCGTACCAGCGGTCGACGTGCGGGAGGGGAATCGCGTCGCGTACCCGCGCGCTGGTCAGGTGCTCGATGGTCGGCTCGCAGACCAGGATCGGCACGATCGCCACGTCGGTGAGGACCTGCCGGTCGACCTGGTGCCACAGCGCCGCCGCCGAATCCTCGGTAGGCGCGGAGAGGGCGCGGTCGATCAGGTCGTCGACCAACTGATTGTGGTAGCCGCCGTAGTTCGCCGTGCCGACGGCGGTGTTGCTCTGGAACATCGGCTGGACGTAGGAACGGCCGTTGTTGCCGAACCAGTCGGGCATGAAAGCCGCCGGGGTGATGTCCCACTCCCCCGCTGCCGCCCGTTTCGGATCTTGGAGAATGCGGTAGTACTCGTCGGTCTGGTCGATCTCCACCAGTCGACAGTCGATCCCACCCGCGGCCAGGTCCTCGGCGACCGCCTTCGCCACCTGACCGTGCACCGCGTCGATCCGGTAGATCATCGTCAAGCTGAGCCCGTGCGGATACCCCGCCTCCGCCAGCAGTTGGCGACACCGCGCACGGTCACCCCGGTCCCCGGGTGTCGGGTACGGGTCGTAGTCACGGTGGCCGACGTTGCCGGGCGGGATGACACCGTGCGCGGGACGGGTCACCGTGCCGATTCCCATGTCGTCGAAGAACCGGACCAGCCGTGCCTTGTCGATCGCGTACGCGATGGCCAGCCGGACCTCCCGCCGCCGCAACGCGCCCGCCGCACGCGGACTGTTCAGGTTGAACACCAGGTAGGGGTTGAGCGCCCAGCCGAGGTTGCGGTCCGCTTCGGTGCGTCGGCGTGGCCGCCCCACGGCGGCGCCCCAGGACAGGTCCGCCCGTCCGCTGGTGATCTCGTCGCGGACCCGTTCGTCGCTCACCCGGGCCATCCGGACGTCGATCCGGTCCACGTACCGGCGGCGGATCGGGTCGGCGTCGGGCTGCCAGGCCGGGTTGTGCGCCATGGTGAGGTGGCTGCCCGGGACGTAGGAGGTGATCCGGTACGGACCGTTGGAACGGACCTGGCGGATGAACTCCGGGCTGTCCGGGACGAGTTGGTCGTACTCGTGCGGTGCCGCCGAGACGAACGGCATCGCCAGCAGGTTGAGCAGATCGTTTGCCGGTCTGAGCAGGTCGATGACCAACGTCCGGTCGTCGACCGCCCGCAGGCCGGCGATGTCGTGGCTGTTCTGGTAGTCGGCAAGCTCCGCGGCGGTGGGCGTACGGCCGGCGAAGCGAGCCCGGTAGCCCGCGACGAACTGTGCCATCCCGGCG
Source organism: Micromonospora sp. C51 (assembly GCF_018070435.1). Taxonomy (NCBI): domain Bacteria; kingdom Bacillati; phylum Actinomycetota; class Actinomycetes; order Micromonosporales; family Micromonosporaceae; genus Micromonospora; species Micromonospora sp. C51. Next base: position 33,800 of record NZ_JAGPXQ010000008.1, read on the forward strand.
ATGGTGCTGGTGTAGTAGGCGAGGGCCCCCGCGCCGGCCACCGGATTCGCCATCCGCTTGAAGCCACGGACGAAATCGGCGGCGGTGACCGCCCGCTGCGGGCTGGTGTCCCAGTACACCCCGTCACGCAACCGCAGCGTGTAGCTCCGACCGTCGGCGCTGCGTCCCCCGTTGGCGACGGTTGGCAGTTCGGCGGCGACATCCGGCACCGGCACCAGCGCGCGGGCGTCCTCCGTCGTCGGATAGCTGAACAGCTGCCGGGCGAAGAGCCGGATCACCTGGTGGGAGAAGGCGTAGTAGGCGGCGGCGGGGTCGAGGTGGTCAAGCCCGCCGGGGCCGTAGAAGCGCAACGTGCCGCCGGGGCGGGGACGTGGGCGGTGATCCGGCACGGTTCGACGACCTCCCTGCTCAGGCCGGCACGCCGACCGCTACGGACATCACCGACCGGGTGGCCACCACCTGCTCCAGTCGGAGGCCGGCGGCGGTGAACAACGGTTCGAGTTCGGCGGCCGTACGCTCCTGTCCGGTGCGTGCGGCCAGCATCATGAAGTCCATCTCCTTGCTCTGGTGGGGGTCGTTGCCCTCCGGGACGACCGCGTCGACCACCAGCACCCGGCCGTGCGCCGGCATCGCCCGACGGCAGTTGGTCAGGATCCGTACGCTCCGCTCGTCGTCCCAGTTGTGCAGGATCCGCTTGAGTACGTGTACGTCGGCGTGGGGCGCCTCGCCGAGGAAGTCGCCGGCCACGACCTTCCAGCGCCCCGCCACGTCCGGCTCGTCGAGCCGATGACGGGCGACCACCTCGGCGCGGTCCAGCAGGATGCCCTGGAGGCCGGGGTGTTCACGCAGCACGGTGAGCAGGAAGCCGCCCCGCCCGCCGCCGACGTCAGCGACCGTGCCGGTGTCGGGAAAAAGGCCGGTGCGGGCGAGGATCAGGTGCTCGGCGGCGCTGACCGTCTCCATGCCCTCGTAGTAGAGCGCCTCGATTTCCGCGTCGTTGTCGAAGTAGTCGTTCAGCGAGCGCCCGAAGATCTCGTCGAACCCGGGTCGGTGCGCCCCCATCGCGTCGGTCACCCGGTGGCTCATCGTCCAGAACATCGTGTCGGTGAACATGAGGATGCCGGCCCGCGCCGGCACCGGGGAGTCCGACCGCAGCGCGGCGCCCTTGTCGGTGAGGGCGAACCGGCCGTCGTGCTCGTGAACCACGTCCCGCGCGGCGAGCAGTCGCAGCACCCGGCGCAATCCGTCGACGTCGGTGCCGGTGGCGGCGGCCAACTCGGTGGCGGTGCGCGGCCCGTCGGCCAGATGGTCGGCGACGTTCACCGTCGCGGCCGCCCGCAGGGCCGCCGCGTAGGTGTAGCCCATCGCCTCCTGGTAGAGGGCCAGCGCCGACTGCAACCTGTCCATGTTTCCTCCGGGCCCGATCGCGACTGCCGCACACGCTTGCTCGGATGCTATACCGGAATGAAGTAGTTAGCAGCGTCAGGCTCTCTTCACCGCAACTTGCGCGATAGCCTCGCCGCTTTTCACTTGAGAAAGTGATTGTTCTGAGCGTCGGCCCGGACCGCCTCTGCGGCCTCCGGACCCGCCGTCGGCTACGAAGGGATCACCGTGAGCCATACCGTGGAGTCCCCCGGCTCGGCCACCGTCCCGGCGTCGGTGCCACCGAGCCCGTTGCGCACCGCGTCGTGGAGCCGCATCCGGGAACTGTTCGCCCTGGACCCGACGACCGTGCATCTCAACACCGGAACCGTCGGGGCCATGCCGTACGAGGTCCTCGATACCGTCGACCGGGTCACCCGACAGTGGACCGGCGGGCTTCTGGACGTCTACCGGCCGGCCATGTTCACCGAGTACCGGGCCTTCATCGGCAAGACGTTCGGCGTGGACGAGGACGAGATCGTCATCTGCCACAACGCGACCGAGGGCGTCGCCCGGGTCATCCACGGGCTGGACCTGCACGCGGGTGACGAGGTGGTGACCACCACCCACGAGTGCTACTCGGTGTTGTCCAACTTCAACCTGCTGCGCAACCGGCACGGCGTCGTGATGCGCACCGTCACCCCGCCGTCGGGCCACGACGTACGGGCCGAGGAGATCGTCGACCTGGTCGAGTCGGCGATCACCCCGCGTACCAAGGTGCTGTCGTTCGCGGCGATCACCCTCTTCACCGGCACCATGTTCCCCGTCCGGCAGTTGTGCGAGCTGGCTCACCGGTACGGCCTGACCACCGTCATCGACGGCGCTCTGATCCCCGGCATGCTCGACGTGAACCTGCGCGACTACGGTGCCGACTTCATCACCTGCTCCGGCTCGAAGTTCCAGTGCGGACCCCTCGGCACCGGCCTGATCTACGTCCGCAACAAGGTCGTCCCCGAGTCCAACCCGCTGCCGTTGCCCACCTTCTGGCCGCTCATCTCGACCTGGTACCCGATGATGGGCAGCCCGCCGCCGCGTACCACAAACGAGGTGGCCAGCTACAACATGGGCGACTACCTGCAAAGCGCCGGCAGCGCCAACCTGGCGCGCGGCGCCGCGCTGACCCGCGCCTTCGAGCTGTGGGACGACATCGGGCGGGACCGCATCGAGCGGTACGTCATGGAGCTCGCCGAGTACGCGCGCGGCCGACTGATCGAGGCTTTCGGCGAGGAGGCCATGTACTCCCCCGGCGTCGACCCCCGGCTGCGCTCACCGCTGATCGCGTTCAACCCGTTCCGCCGCCCCGAGGACGCCTGGAACATCAAGAAGTTCATCACCTTCGTCAAACGACTGGAGACCGAGCACCGGATCTGGACCCGCTGGACCGAGTTCGACGTCCCCGGATCGCCGCACCAGCACTACGCGGCACGCATCACCACGCATCTGTTCAACACGCGTGAGGAGATCGACCACAGCGTCCGGACGATGGTCCGCCTTGCCGAGGAGATGTCCTGAGGTGACCCAGGCACGCAGCACCACGATCAGCACACCCGGCACCCGCCAGCGGAACATCCTGCGGATGCTCGGTGCCACCGCCGTCCACCAGGCCGACCCGGCCGTCGCCTGGTCCCCGACCGAGCGCCAACTGCTGCGCCTGACCACGCGGCAACTGGTCAGCTACCGAGGGGCGGCTGACCCGACCGACTGGCGGGCCCTCGGCCCGGTCGGTGACCTGGCCGTCGACGTGCCGTCCACCTACAACGCCGGGCTCGGCGCCAGTCACCGCTCGTACGTGGCACACCTACGCCCGGACGTGTGGTGGAACACCCCGCAGCCGAGGCGGATCACCGCTCACGACGTCGTACGCGGATTCAAGCGACTCGCCAACCCCGCGACCCGCCATCCCGCGCTGCCCTACTTCCGCAGCACGATACGGGGCATGGACCGGTACTGCGAGGAGTACGCCGCCGCCGTCGCCGGCCAGCCGGTCACCGCGGCACTGCTGGCCACCTTCGCCAACGCGCACGATCTGCCCGGCGTGTTCGCCCTCGACGACGAGACGGTCGTCATCGAACTGCTCCGCCCGGCGTTGGACTTTCCCGACATGCTCGCCCTGTCCTGCGCCTCCCCGGCCCCCGCCGAGTACGACGCGTACCTGCCGGGCAGCCCGGAACTGCACGCCAACCTCGTCGCCAGCGGTCCGTACCGGATCGTCGCATGGCAGCCCGGGGACACCATCCGGTTGGAACCGAACCCCACCTGGCGTCCGGAGAGCGACCCGGTGCGGCACCAGCGTTTCGACGCCGTGGAGTTCCGGGTGTCCGGCGACGGTCCGCGCCAGCTGGCCGACCAGATCTCCGCCGACGTGGCCGACCTGCCGTGGGGGGTGCCCGTCGGCGAGGTGAGCGGGTACCGGGCCGACCCGTTCCTGGTGTTCAACCTGCGCGACCCGGCCAACCCGGCGGTGGCCACGGCAGCCGTGCGGCGGGTCATCGCCGACGCGATCGACCGATCCGCGCTGGCCCGGATCGCCCGCGCCGACGACCCGTGGTCGGCGATCCGCGAGGCGTACACCGTGGTGCCGCCGGGCAACGACGGACACCTGCCGCCGGACCCACCGGCCGACCCACCGGCGCGCGGCACCCCCCGCGAGCGGCTCACCGCCGCCGGCCATCCGGACGGACTCGTCCTGACCGCGGTGTGCCCCGACCGGACCGAGGAACTGGCCCTGGCGCGCGCCTGGGCCGCCGACCTGGCTACGGCCGGCATCGAGGTACGGCTGGTGGCGTTGGACGAGGCGACGCACCGGGCGCTGCTCACCGGCGCGGCAGGCGCACCGGAGCAAAGCTGGGACGTCAGCACCACGTCGTGGACGGCACCGTGGGGGTACGGCAACGCGCGGGTGTTCCTCCAGCCGCTGGTGGATGGCGCACGGCCCAGCGGCCACCGCGACGAGGAGATCGACCGGATGGTCGAGGAGGCGGTCGACGCCGCCGATCCCCGGGAGGCGGTGGCGTGCTGGCAGCAGGTGCAGCGACGGCTGCTGGCCGACGCGGCGGTCGTACCCCTGCTGTTCCGACGCCCCACCGGCGCGGCGCCGCGCGGGCCGCGAGTGCGTCGCGCCGATGCCCTGCCCTCGCTCGGTGGCCTGGCCGACCTCGGCGACGTCCGCCTGCGGACCGAACGGTGAGCACCGCCGAGGAGGTCGTCGCCGACTACCTCACCCTCGGGCTGCGGATGGGTCGGCTGGTCGACGGCTACGTCGACTGCTGGTTCGGCGACCCGGCGCTGGCCGCCCGGGTCGCCGCCGAGCCGGTCCACGACCCGGCGACGCTGGCCCGGCAGGCCGGTGAGCTGCTGGCCCGACTACCCGAGGCCGACCTGCACACCGACCGTCGGCGGTTCCTCACCGCCCAGGTGCGGGCGGTGCACTGCGCCGCCCGACGGGCCGCCGGCGAGCCGATCGGCTTCCTCGACGAGGTGCGAACCTACTTCGGCGTCGAGATCGGGCTCGGCGACCCGGAGCGGTACGCGGCGGTGCACGACGCGATCGGCGCGCTGCTGCCCGGCTGCGGCACGTTGATGGAGCGGGTGGAGGAGTTCTACGCCCGCAACGTGGTGCCGCCGGATCGGCTGGGTCCGGCGGTACGGGCCGTCACCGACGCGCTGCGCGAGCGTGCCCGGCCGCTGCTGGGGCTGCCCACCACCGAGCAGCTGGAGATCGAAGTGGTCCGCGACCGGCCGTGGAACGCCTTCAACCGCTACCACGGCGGGTTCCGCTCCACGGTGACCCTGAACGAGACGGCGGGCCGCACGATCGCGGTGCTGCCGTTGATGGCGACGCACGAGGCGTACCCCGGTCACCACGCCGAGCACTGTCTGAAGGAAGCCGGCCTGGTCCAGCAGCGGGGCTGGGATGAGCACCGGATCGCCCTGGTCAACACGCCACAGTGTCTGATGGCCGAGGGAACCGCCGAGCACGGTGCGACCGCCCTGCTCGGCCCCGGTTGGGGCCGGTGGACCAGCGAACTGCTGACCGACCAGGGCGTCACCGTCGAAGGTGAGCTGGTCGAACAGCTGGTCGCACTGGTCAACCAGCTCATGCCGGCCCGCCAGGACGCGGCGATCCTGCTGCACGACCGGGGCGTACCGCCCGACGAGGTCGTGGCCTACCTGCACCGGTGGCTGCTGCTGCCCCGGGACCGGGCCGAGCAGATCGTCACCTTCCTGGTCGATCCGTTGTGGCGGGCGTACTCCACCACCTACGTCGAGGGTGCCCGGCTGGTCGGCTCGTGGTTGGCCGCCCGGCCGACCGAGGTGCCGCTGATCGAGCGGTATCGCACCCTGTTGACCGAGCAGGCGCTGCCCGGTCAACTGCACGACGACATCATCGCGGAGACGGCCGGTCCGGTCCCCATGGCCAGCTGATCCGGCCGGCGTCAGCGGTGCCGGGACAGATACGCCTCGATCGCGTCGGCGGCGCGTACCGCGCCGCCGGCCTGCCGCACCTGCTCCCGCATCGCCGCCACCCGCTGCGCCAGCGCAGGGTCGCCGGCCACCCGCTCGACCGCGGCGAGCAGCTCCTGCCCGTCGGCCTTCTCCCCGGGCAGGAGCACACCGAGACCGAGCTGGTCGACCCGGCGGGCCATCGGCTGCACATCGAAGGATTGCGGTACGACAACCAGTGGGCGCCCCCAGTGCAGCGCCTCCATCAGGGTGCCCATGCCACCGTGCGTGACGCAGACGCTCGCCCGCTCCAGCACCTCCACATGCGGCACCCACGGGTGCGCCTCCACATTCGGCGGCAACTCGCCGAGCTGCGCCGGATCGACCTGGTCGCCGAGGGTCATCACCACGTGCCAGGGCTTATCGGCGAACGCACGGGCACAGTCGCGGAAGAACTCCGGCCGGTCGTTGAAGGTGGTGCCCAGCGACACCAGCACGACCGGTCGGTCGTCGGCGGGCGGTGTCCACCGCCCGAGAAAACGTCGTTGCCCGAAACAGGGCCCCACGAACTCGAACCGCTCGTCGAAGCTCTCCCCGGCGATCTGGAACGCCTTCGGCACGAACACCAGGTTGAACTGCTCGACGTGCTGCCAGCACGCGACCACCGACCGGGTCAGACCGTGCTCGGCGAGCAACGCCGCCAGGGTGTCCCGGAACGCCGGGAGGTCCAGCGGGTCGATCGTGCCGGCCAACTCGATCATGTCCTGGGAGAAGGAGTAGTGCTCGTTGGAGGCGAAGGCGGCGCTGAGCCGGCCGGCCGGCCGATCCCAGCGGGCGGCCAGCAGCTGACCGGCGATGAACGGGAAGTCGTCGTAGAGGACCAGGTCCGGGACGTCGTCATCGAGCGCGGCAGCGGTGGCCCGCAGCACCGACACGTTCTCCCGCAGATACATCAGGTGCGGTCGGACACCGAGGTCGTCGGCACCGAAGACCTCGGCGGCGTCAGCGTCGATGATCTCCGAGGCGTACGGCACCACGGTCGCGCCGGCCGCCGCGACCGGCGCGGCGAACCCGCCCGCGGTGACGTAGCTGACCCGGTGTCCACGCCGGACCAGCTCGGTGACCACCGCCAGGGTGGGCAGGACCAGACCGTGGCTGGCCACGTTGACGAAGAGCAGATGGGCCACCGGTCGACTCCGTCCGTGGTCGCGTCCCGCACCGGTGGGGCACGGGTTCAGGTCAGGACATCCAGGCGTCCGGTGCCGGGCCACCGCGCCCGAGCGGCGGGAACAGCTCGTCCAACCGGGCCAGTTCGTCGGCCGCCAGCGGCTGGTCCAACGCGCGCAGGGCACCGTCGAGGTGCTCCGGCGTACGGGGGCCGACCACGGCGGCGGTCACTCCCGGCCGGTGCAGCACCCACGCCATGCCGACCTCGGCCGGGTCCCGTCCGAGGTCGGCGCAGAAACGCTCGTACGTCTCCAGCGCCGCGCGGTGCCGGGCCAGCCCCTCAGCGGCCCTGCCCTGGGCGGATTTCACCGCCGTGCCCTCCGCTCGCTTGCGCAGCACACCGCTGAGCAGGCCACCGTGCAGCGGCGACCAGACCAGCACGCCGATGCCCTCGGCGGCGGCGGCCGGTAGCACCTCCAACTCGACGTACCGGCTGACCAGGTTGTAGACGCACTGCTCGCTGGCGAGACCGAGCAGCCGGTGTCGGCGGGCGGCCTCCTGCGCGCTGACCAGATCCCAGCCGGCGAAGTTGGAGGAACCCACGTAGCGGACCTTGCCCTGGCGCACCAGTTGCTCCATGGCCTGCCAGATCTCGTCCCAGCCGACCTCCCGGTCGACCTGGTGCATCTGGTAAAGGTCGATGGTGTCGGTCTGCAACCGACGCAGCGACGCCTCGCAGGCGGCGACGACATGCCGGGCGGACAGGCCCCGGTCGTTGGGGCTGTCACTCATCGGATTGCCCACCTTGGTGGCCAGCACCACCGAGTCGCGGCGGGACGGGTCCTTGGCCAGCCAGCGGCCGATCATCTCCTCGGTCCAGCCACGGTGTACACGCCATCCGTAGATGTCCGCGGTGTCGACCAGGTTGACCCCGCGGTTCCACGCGTGGTCCAGCAGCCGGTGGGCATCGGACTCGTCGACCCGCCCGCCGAAGTTGACGGTCCCGATCGCGACCCGGCTCACCCGCAGGCCGGTCCGGCCGAGCCGGACATGCAGCGACGCCACCCGTACCTCCCTGTGGCGGGCCGGATCCACCATCCGGCGACCGCCCTTACACGATATAGATTTATGAAGCATGTGACGTGGGGTGATACGAGGTCCGCAATCACGAAGAACGGTTAGCGCCCCTGGACGCCCTTCCGCCCTTGACCACCCCCATTAATCACTTGAGAATCATGTGGCACCTATCGAGGGGGGCCGCGATGATCCCGTTGTCCAAGGTCGCCATGTCACCGGACGCCGGCCGACGCGTCTCCGCCGTGCTGCACAGCGGACGTCTGGAGCACGGGCCGACCGTGGCCGAGTACGAGGCGGCGGTCGGCGAACGCATCGGCAACCCCCGCGTCGTGTCGGTCAACTGCGGCACCGCCGGACTGCACCTGGCCCTCAGCCTCGCCGCCCGCCCCGGGCCCGAACAGGCCGCTCAGGCCGAGCCGGGTGAGGTGCTGAGCACCCCGCTGACCTTCGAGGGCACGAATTGGCCAGCCCTCGCCAACGGGCTGCGGGTGCGCTGGGTCGATGTCGACCCGGCGACGCTCAACGTCGACCTGGACGATCTGGCGGCCAAGATCTCACCGGCCACCCGGGCCATCGTGGTCGTGCACTGGCTCGGATACCCGGTCGACCTCAACCGGCTCTCCGCCATAGTGGATCAGGCCGCGGCCCGGTACGGTCGCCGGCCACTGATCATCGAGGACTGCGCTCAGGCGTGGGGCGCCACCTACCGGGGCACCCCGCTCGGCACGCACGGCAACGTCTGCGTTTTCAGCACCGGGGCGATCAAGACCCTCACCACCGGCAGTGGCGGGCTGGTCGTGCTGCCCGACGACGATCTGCACGAGCGGCTGCGGCTCCGCCGGTGGCTGGGCATCGAGCGAGCCTCGGACCGGATCACCGGCGACTACGACGTGGCCGAGTGGGGTTACCGCTTCGTCCTCAACGAGATCGGTGGCGCGATCGGCCTGTCCAACCTGGAACACGTCGACGAACTGCTGCGCCGGCACCGGGAGAACGCCGCCTACTACGACAAGGAGTTGACCGGTCTCGACGGTGTCGAACACACCGAGCGCGCCGACGACCGGGAGCCCTCGTTCTGGGTGTACCCCCTGAAGGTGCGCGACCGTTCCGCCTTCATGCGCCGGCTGCACGAGGCCGGCATCGCCAGCAGTGTCATCTCCCGCCGCAACGACGCGCACAGCTGCATGGCGTCGTCGCGAGCCCACCTGTCCGGCCTGGACTCGGTGGCCGACCGGGTGGTCTACATCCCGGTGGGCTGGTGGCTCACCGCGGAGGACCGCTCCCACGTCGTCGAAACGATCAGATCCGGCTGGTGAACCACGCCAGCCGTCACCTCGACCCGAAGGGCACCGACATGCGCGTCCTGTTCGTCTCCTCCCCCGGTATCGGTCACCTCTTCCCCCTGGTCCAGCTCGCCTGGAGTTTCCGCACCGCCGGCCACGACGTGGTCATCGCGCTGGCCGAACACACCCAGAAGGCCGCCGCGGCCGGCCTGGAGGTCGTGGACGTGGCCCCGGACTACAGCGCGGTCAAGGTCTTCGAGCAGGTGGCCAAGGACAACCCGCGGTTCGCCGAGACGGTCGCCACCCGCCCCGCCATCGACCTGGAGGAGTGGGGGGTGCAGATCGCCGCCGTCAACCGGCCGCTGGTGGACCGCACCATCGCCCTCGCCGACGACTTCAAACCGGACCTGGTCGTCTACGAGCAGGGCGCGACCGTCGGGCTGCTCGCCGCCGCGCGCGCCGGAGTACCCGCCATCCAGCGTAACCAGAGCGCCTGGCGCACCCGGGGCATGCACGCCTCGATCGCCGCCTTCCTGACCGACCTGATGGAGAAGCACCAGGTCGCCCTGCCCAAGCCGAGCGTGACGATCGAGTCGTTCCCGCCGAGCCTGCTGCTGGAGGCAGAGCCGGAGGGCTGGTTCATGCGCTGGGTGCCGTACGGCGGTGGGGCGGTCCTCGGCGACCGGCTGCCGGCGTCACCGCCCCGCCCGGAGGTGGCCATCACGATGGGCACCATCGAACTCCAGGCGTTCGGCATCGGCGCGGTGGCGCCCATCATCGCCGCCGCCGCCGAGGTGGACGCAGACTTCGTGCTGGCGCTCGGCGACCTCGACATCACCCCGTTGGGCGAGCTGCCGCCGAACATGCGCGCGGTCGGCTGGACCCCGCTGCACACCCTGCTGCGGACCTGCACCGCCGTGGTGCACCACGGCGGTGGCGGTACGGTGATGACCGCGATCGACGCGGGTCTGCCGCAGTTGCTCGCACCCGACCCCCGCGACCAGTTCCAGCACACCGCCCGGGAGGCGGTCAGCCGACGCGGCATCGGCCTGGTGAGCACCGCCGACAAGGTCGACGCCGACCTGCTGCGGCGGCTGATCGAGGACGAGTCGATGCGCACGGCGGCGCGGGAGGTACGCGAGGAGATGCGCGCGCTGCCCACGCCGGCGGAGACGGTACGACGCCTCGTGGAGCACATCGCCAACTGAGCCGGCTCACGCCGCCCGCCGGCCCGTCCGGCGGACGGCGTGACCAGCCACCGGAGGGAGAACCTCGTGTTGGCCGATGCCGTGACCGCGTTCGATCCGACCGCCGTCGACGTCCGGCGCGACCCGTACCCGTCGTACCACTGGCTGCTCCGCCACGATCCGGTGCACCGGGGCGCCCACCAGGTCTGGTACGTCTCGCGTTTCGCCGACGTCCGCGCGGTGCTCGGCGACGAACGGTTCGCCCGTACGGGCATCCGTCGATTCTGGACCGACCTGGTCGGGCCCGGTCTGCTCAGCCGGATCGTCGGCGACATCATCCTGTTTCAGGACGAGCCGGACCACGGCCGTCTGCGTGGGGTGGTCGGCCCGGCCTTCTCGCCGGCGGCGTTGCGCCGCCTGGAACCGATGATCGAGGCCACCGTCGACGACCTGCTGCGCCCGGCGAGGGCCGTCGGCGCGATGGATGTCGTGGCCGATCTGGCCTACCCGCTGGCACTGCGTGCGGTGCTCGGGCTGCTCGGCCTGCCGGCCGGCGACGCCGACGCGGTCGGCCGCTGGTCGCGGGCGGTGGGCCGAACGCTGGACCGGGGCGCCACCGCCGAGGACATGCGGCGGGGGCACGCGGCCATCGCCGAGTTCGCCGACTACGTGGAGCGGGCGCTGGCCGAGCGGCGCGACGACGGTGCGGACCTGCTGGCCCTGATGCTCGGCGCGCACCGGAGCCGGCGGATGAGCCGCAACGAGATCGTCAGCACCGTGGTCACCTTCATCTTCACCGGCCACGAGACAGTGGCCAGCCAGCTCGGCAACGGCCTGCTCAGCCTGCTTGACCATCCGGAGCAGTTGGAGCTGGTGCGCCGACGATCGGACCTGGTACCACAGGCGGTCGAGGAATGTCTGCGCTTCGACCCGGCGGTGCAGTCGAACACCCGGCAGTTGACGGCCGACGTCGAGCTGCACGGCCGGCGGCTGCGCCGCGACGACGTCGTGGTGGTCCTCGCCGGCGCGGCCAACCGGGACCCCGGGCGGTACGACCGACCCGACGAGTTCGACGTCCGCCGCGATCCCGTCCCGTCGATGTCCTTCGGAGCGGGCATGCGCTACTGCCTCGGGTCGTACCTGGCCCGGCTTCAGCTGCGTACCGCCCTCGGCGCCATGACCGCGCTACCCGACCTGCGCCTGGCTGTCAGCCCGAACGAACTGGTCTACCAGCCTCGAACGATGTTCCGCGGTCTGACGAGGCTGCCGGTCGCGTTCACGCCGGCCGGTTGAGCCCCGCCGGCGGTCCGACGTACGCGAGCAGGAGGAGCAGGTGCCATGAGACAACCCGTTGCCGAGTACGACGTCATCGTCGTCGGTGGCGGCCCCGCGGGGGCGTGCACCGCCGGTCTCCTCGCGCTGGAGGGGCACCGGATCCTGTTACTGGAGCGCGAGAAGTTCCCCCGGTACCACGTCGGCGAGTCGCTGATCACCGGCATCGTCCCGACGCTCACCGCGTTGGGACTGCTCGACCGCATGGCCGAGCTGCGGTTCCAGGTCAAGTACGGCGGCAGTCTGCTGTGGGGCGAGAACCAGACGGAGCCCTGGTCGTTCCGCTTCCGGGAGGTCCGGGGTGGCCGCTACGAGTACGCCTGGCAGGTCCGGCGCGCCGAGTTCGACGCGATGCTGCTGGACCGGGCGCGGGAGCTGGGCGTGCACGTCGTCGAGGGGGCGACCGTGCGGGACGCGCTCACCGACGGCGACCGGGTCACCGGCGTGCGCTATCAGTTCAAGGGCGAGTCGGAATCCGTGTCGGCACGGGCGACGATGGTGGTCGACGCCGCGGGCCAGCATCGCTGGTTGGGTCGCCGGTTCGGGCTGGTCGACTGGTACGACGACCTGCGCAACGTGGCCGTGTGGAGCTACTGGCAGGGCGGCCTGCGCTACCCGGGTGAGCACGAGGGGGACCTGCTGACCGAGAGCTGCCGGCAGGGCTGGCTCTGGTACGCGCCGCTGAGCCCGGAGCTGACCAGCATCGGCTACGTCACGACCAGCGATCGGCTGGTGGCCTCCGGGTTGTCGCCAGAGCAGCTGCTGGAAAAACAGATCGCGGAATCGTCCGAGGTTTCCTGGCTCACCTCGGGCGCGAAGCGGGTGGACGTCTATCGCGCCGCGCGCGACTGGTCGTACACCTGCCAGCAGTTCTCCGGCCCGGGTTGGGTCCTGGTCGGCGACGCGGCCGCGTTCATCGACCCACTGCTCTCCTCCGGGGTGACCCTGGCCATGCGCGGAGCGAACAGCGTGGCGAAGGCGGTCCACGAGACGCTTACCGCGCCGGACAAGGAACGGCACGTCATGAAGGACTACGAGGACCGGTACCGGGACTTCCTCGGCCAACTGCTGGAGCTGGTCCGGTTCTTCTACGACGGCGCGCACGGCAAGGAGGAACTGCACCTGCGGGCTCAGGCCATCGTGGATCCCGACCGAAGCCTGCCGCCCAAGCTCTCGTTCGTGTCGCTGCTCTCCGGGCTGGTCCGCGGGGACGAGAGCCTTACCCCCGGCGCAATCGACGAGCATTGACCCCAACATCAGACACTATATATTGTTAAAGTAAAGATCTTAAGATCATTCGCCCCGAGGAGTGAACTCGATGCGCACCGCCGGAACGTACATTCGTGGGATCGGGGCCTACCTTCCTGAGACCGTGACCGTCGAACACGCCGTCGCCCAGGGCTGGTATCCCGAGGAGGACATCGAGACCCACGAGCTCGGTGGCGCCGCCGTCGCCGGGGACCTGCCCGCGCCGGAGATGGCCCTCCGCGCCGCCCAGGATGCCCTGAAAACCAGCGAGCTGAATCGCGGCGACATCGACCTGCTGCTCTACGCCGCCGCCTGGCACCAGGGTCCCGAAGGCTGGATCGCCCACGCGTACCTTCAGCACTACCTGCTCGGCGGCGTGCCCCGGGCGAGCGAGATCCGGCAGGGCTGCAACGGCATGTTCACCATGCTGGAGCTGGCCGCGAGCTACCTCAAGGCCGAGCCGGAACGCACGGCCGCGATGCTGGTCGCCGCCGACAACTACGGGACCCCGCTGTTGGACCGCTGGCGGACCAACCTCGGGTTCATCCTCGGCGACGCCGCCTCGGCGGTGGTGCTGAGCACCGAGAGCGGCTTCGCCGAGCTGCTGTCGGTCTGCTCGATCACCGTGCCGGAGGCCGAGGAGGTCCACCGCGGCGGCGAGCCGATGTTCCCGCCCGGCGCGACCCTCGGCAAGGATCTCGACTTCGGTGCGCGCCTCTTCTACCACATCACCGAGCAGACGCCCGTGCTCGCCGTGCTGGGCGAGGCACAGGAGACCATGACGACCGTGGCCGAGCAGGCGCTCGCCGAAGCCGGCATCGACACCACCGAGCTGACCCGGGTCGCCTTCATGAACTACTCCCGCGAGGTGGTGGAGCAGCGCTGCATGGCGCCACTCGGCCTCGGCATGGAGAAGTCCACCTTCGACTTCGGCCGCATGATCGGCCATTGCGGCGCCAGCGACCACCTGCTCGCCCTGCACCACCTGCTGCGTACCGGTGAGCTGACGGCCGGTGACCACATGCTCTGGCTCGCGATGGGCCCCGGCGTCGAGTTCACCGCAGCCGTGCTGCGCATCCTGCACACCCCCGACGGCCTCTGACCGGCCCGGAAGCCGCCACCGACCCACGGAGGTACGACGATGACCCGGGATGACCCAGCCGGCCGCCCCTTCCAGGTGGCCGTCATCGGTGTCGGCTGCCGGCTGCCCGGCGACGTCGACAGCCCCGACGCCCTCTGGGAACTACTGCTCAAGGGCGGACAGACCAGCGCGGAGATCCCCACCCAGCGGTGGCGGGCGTACCGTGAGCGCGGCCCGGAGTACGAGGCGGTCCTGCGGGAGACGGTCACCGCCGGCAGCTATCTCGACGACATCGCCGGTTTCGACGCCGAGTTCTTCGGCCTGACTCCACGCGAGGCCGCCGAGATGGACCCGCAGCAGCGGATCCTGCTGGAGGTCGGCTGGGAAGCGTTGGAACACGCCGGCCTGCCACCGACCGGGCTGGCCGGCAGCGACACCGGCGTCTTCGTCGGAGTCAGTACCACCGACTACGGCGACCGGCTGCTGGAGGACCTGCCCACCGTCGAGGCATGGACCGGCATCGGCGCGGCCACCTGCGCGCTGGCCAACCGCATCTCGTACGCCCTGGACCTGCGCGGACCGAGTGTCGCCGTCGACACCGCCTGTTCGGCGTCACTGGTCGCGGTCCACCTGGCCTGCCAGAGCCTGCTGCTCGGTGAGAGCAGCGTCGCCCTGGCCGGCGGTGTCAACCTGGTGCTCGCGCCCGGGCAGAACGTGTCGCTGGACGCCGCCGGCACGCTCGCGCCGGACGGGGTCAGCAAGTCCTTCGACCGCGACGCCGACGGCTACGGCCGAGGTGAGGGCTGCGGTGTCCTGGTGCTCAAGCGACTCGACGACGCGATCCGGGACGGCGACCGGGTGCTGGCCGTGATCATCGGTAGCGCGGTCAACCAGGACGGACGCACCGACGGCATCATGGCACCCTCCGGAGCGGCACAGCAGCACGTCGTCCGCCGCGCCTGCGCCCGTGCCGGCGTCACGCCGGACACTGTCGACTACGTGGAGGCACACGGCACCGGCACCCGGCTGGGCGACCCGGTCGAGGCCGGCGCGCTCTCCGCGGTCTACGGCACCGGCCGACCGCCGGAACGGCCCTGCCTGATCGGGTCCATCAAGTCGAACATCGGCCACCTGGAAGGCGCGGCCGGCGTCGCCGGACTGATGAAGGCGATCCTCGCGCTGCATCGGGACCGGATTCCCGGCACCCCGCTGCGCGGCCGGTCGATCCCCGCCGTCGACGGCGACGGCACCGGGTTGCGACTGGTCACCAGCCCGCTGCCGTGGCCCCGTCGGGACGGGCCCCGCCGGGCCGCCGTCTCCGGCTTCGGATACGGCGGCACCATCGCCCACGTGATCCTGGAACAAGCCCCGCCGCTACCGTCCACCGACACCGCGGACGACGACGCACGCCAGCCCATGGTGCCACTGTCCGCCCGTTCCGCCGCCGCCCTCCGCGCGCAGGCCGGCCGACTCGCCGACCGGCTCGCCGCCGACGACCGGACGAACCTGGCCGACCTCCGACACACCCTGGCACACCGACGCGCCCACCTGAGCCACCGTGCCGTGGTCACCGGCGCCGACCACTTCGGACTGGCCGCCGCGCTGCGCCAACTCGCCGACGATCAGGCGGACGCCGGCACCGTGTCCGGGGTCGCACCGGGCGGTCGCTCCGTACGCCCGGTGTGGGTGTTCTCCGGGCACGGGTCGCACTGGGCCGGAATGGGCCGCGACCTGCTCGGTCACGAGCCGGCGTTCGCCGCCGCGATCGACGAGATCGAACCGGTGGTCGCCGAGGAGGCGGGCTTCTCGCTCCGCGCCGCCCTCGGCGCCGCGGAACTTGGCGGCGTCGACCGGATCCAGATCCTGACCTTCGCCATGCATCTCGGTCTCGCCGCCGTGTGGCGGGCGTACGGGGTGCGTCCGGCGGCGGTCATCGGCCACTCCGTCGGTGAGGTGGCCGCCGCCGTCACCGCCGGCGTACTGAGCCCGGTGGACGGTGCCCGACTGATCTGCCGCCGCTCCGCCCTGCTGCGCCGCGCCGCCGGGCGCGGCGCGATGGCCATGGTGACCCTGCCCTTCGCCGACGTCGCCGAGCGGCTGGCCGGCCGCGCCAACCTGGTCGCGGCCATCGCCTCCGCCCCCGCCGCCACGGTGGTCTCCGGCGACATCGCCGCCGTGGACGAGATCATCGAGCAGTGGCCGGCCGAACGGATCGCCGTTCGCCGGGTGCAGTCCGATGTGGCCTTCCACAGCCCGCACATGGACCCGCTCGTCGACGAGTTGCGCGCCGCGGTGCACGACCTGGACCGGGCACCGGCCGTGGTGCCGATGTACTCGACCGTGCTCGACGACCCGCGCGCCACACCCAGCTGCGACGGTGACTACTGGGCGGCCAATCTGCGGCGCCCGGTACGCCTGGTCCACGCGGTCGAGGCCGCCCTGGCCGACGGACATCGTGCTTTCCTTGAGATCTCCGCGCACCCGGTGGTCGCCCATTCGCTGCGGGAGGCAGCCGACCACGCTGACATCGCCGACGTGTACATCGGGACGACCTTGCGGCGGCACGCCCCCGGCCACCGCACCATGGTGGCGGCAGTCGCCGGAGCGTACTGCCACGGGGTCGAGCTCGACTGGACGCGCCACCACCCGCAGGGCCGGCTCGTCGAGCTGCCCCACTACGCCTGGCAGCACCGCCAGCACTGGCGTGAGCCCGAGCCGCCGGGCGCCGCGGGCGGGCACGACATCGGGTCGCACACGCTGCTCGGCACGCCGACCAGTGTGGCCGGCAGCGAGCTGCGCCTCTGGCACACCGTGCTCACCGACGCCACCCGCCCGTACCCGGGCAGCCACCAGGTGCAGGGCGCGGAACTCGTGCCGGCGGCGGTGCTCGTCGCCACGTTCCTCGCCGCCGCTGCCCGTGACGGTGCTCCGGTGGCGTTGCGGGAGCTGTCGATGCGGGTCCCGCTCGCCACCCATCTGCGTCAGGAGATCCAGGTGGTCGACGACGAGGGCCAGCTGCGGCTCGCCTCCCGACCGGCCAACGGCGAGTCGGCACCGTGGCTTACCCACGCCACCGCGGTGGCCGTGCCGGCGAACGACCCGCTCGCCGGCACGGTGGCCACACCGCCGGCCGGTGGTGTGGTCGCCGACGTCGGTCTGGTCGCCGCCCACCTGACCGCCGTGGGGGTGCCGGCCACCGCTTTCCCCTGGACGGTGGACCGTCTGATCACCGCCGAAGGCGGCCTGCGGGCGCGGGTCCGCTTCCCGGAGTCGGCCGGCGGCTGGGCGGCGATCGTCGACGCGGCCGTTTCCATCGCACCTGTCGTCTTCCCCGGCCCGCCCCGACTGCGCCTGGTCGACGGCGCCGAGTGGGTCGAGATGGCCGGCGCGCCGCCGACGGTCGCGGTGATCGACGTGATCCGCGACGCATCCCGGGAGGACACCGCCTCGGTCCTGGTCAGCGCGCCCGACGGCACGATCGTCGCGCAGTTCGCCGGCTTGCGGTACCCGGTGGTGCCGGATGCTCCGGACGGGCCGGCCGACCAGCCCGGAGCGGCCGGCGGGTCGCTGGCTGGAATGGACCCGGACGAACTGCGCGAACGCCTGATCGACGAGGTGCGCGCCGCGATCGCCGCGGAGATGAAGCTCCCCGCTGAGTCACTGGACCCGCGTCTGCCCCTCGTGCAGCAGGGCTTGGACTCGGTGATGACCGTCATCGTGCGGCGGCGGCTGGAGAAGACGTACCGCCAGGTGCTGCCGGCCTCGCTGTTCTGGCAACAACCGACCGTCGTGGCGATCGCGGCCGAACTGACCGAGTTGATCGCCGCCCCGCCGCAGCCGGCCGGAGCGGCCGCCCGCTGAACCGCCGGACGCGCCCCCACCGGAGGACCGCATGGCACCGACCACGAGCAATCCCCAGCCCGGGCTGCGGCATCGGATGCAACACCTGATCTACGGGTTCTTCACCGCCCAGACGCTGCACGTCGCCGCCCGGCTCCGGATACCGGACCTGCTCGCCGACGGTAAGGCCGACGTCGCCGCGCTGGCCGAGGCCACCGACACGCACGCGCCGTCGCTGCGGCGGCTCCTGCGCGCGCTGGTGTTCCTGGAGGTGCTGGAGGAGCCGGAGCCCGGGATCTTCGTCCTCACCGAACAGGGCGAGCTGCTGCGGTCGGACGCCATCGGGTCGATGCGGGAACTGGTGCTGCTGCTCTCCGGGCCGGAGAGCTGGGCCGCCTGGGGGCAGCTCGAACACGGCGTCCGCACCGGCGAGGTGGCCTGGGAACATGCGCACGGGCAGAGCTGCTTCGCCTACCTCGCCGCAAACCCCCAACGGCAGGCGGCGTTCAACGCGGCCATGGCGGAGGGTTCCCGGGCGTTCGTGCCGACGCTGATGTCCGCGTACGACTTCTCCGACCTGGAAACCGTGGTGGACGTCGGCGGTGGCAGCGGGGACCTGCTCGCCGGGCTGCTCGCCGCGCACCCACGGCTGCGTGGCACGGTCTTCGACACCCCCGACGGCGTGGCCGACACCGCGCGCACGCTCACCGCGCAGGGCGTGGCCGACCGGTGCGAGGTCCGGTCCGGGGACTTCTTCCGGTCGGTGCCGTCGGGCGCGGACGCCTACCTGCTCAAGAGCGTCCTGCACGACTGGGACGACGACGAGTGCGTGGCGGTGCTGCGGACCGTCCACCGAGCGACCCGCCCGGACAGCCGGATCCTGCTCGTGGAGTCCGTCATGCCACCGACCGTCAGCACCAGCCCGAGCGTCGCTCAGGTGGTCATGAACGACCTGAACATGATGGTGTGCCACGGCGGCCGGGAACGCACCGTGGCCGAGTTCCGGGAGCTGTTACGCGCGGCGGGCTTCCAGCTGGATTCCGTCGCGCCCTGCCCGGCACCGAGCGTGATGTGCGTACTGGAGGCGACGCCGGTGACGGACGGAACGCAGCCATGACCAGCCTTGGTGACCTGCACACCACCGGGCCCACCGCCCCGCCGGCCCGGGCCACGATGGTCCGCGTTCCCGGTGGCACGTTCCTCCAGGGTTCGCCGGAGCGGACGTTGGACTGGCTGGAGGCCGAGGGGCAGGCCTTCCCCCGGGACTGGTTCACCGACGAGACGCCGCAGCGACCGGTGACCCTGCGCGACTACCTCATCGACCGGTACCCGGTGACGGTCACCGAGTTCGCCGACTTCGTCGCCCGCACCGGATACGTGACCTCGGCCGAGCGGGCCGGCGGCAGCATGGTCTACAGCGACTACTGGGAGATCCGCGAGGGCGCGTGTTGGCACCGTCCGGCCGGCTACGGCAGTGGCGTCCGCAACCGCGGCGACCACCCGGTCGTGCACATCTCGTACCCGGACGCCGAGGCGTATGCGACGTGGGCGGGCAAACGGCTACCGACCGAGTCGGAGTGGGAACGGGCGGCGACCGGGCGGGCGTACCGGCTCTGGCCCTGGGGCGACACCTGGGACCCGACCCGGGCCAACACCGCCGAGTGGACCGGCGGCAGCCTCCGCGGGCTCGATGAGTGGCGGCAGTGGTGGTCGGGGATCCACAACGCCCAGGGCCCGGTGCCGCAGACCACGCCGGTGGGCGCGTTCTCACCGCACGGCGACAGCCCGGACGGCTGCGCCGACATGACGGGCAACGTGTACGAGTGGACCTCCACCACCGCCCACCTGTACGCGCCCGAGACCCGCTGCGACCCCACCATCCACCTGGTGATGGGCCGGTTCCGGGCGATCCGGGGCGGCTCCTGGATGAATTTCCGCTACCAGGTCCGATGCGCGGAGCGGCTCTACGGAGACCCCACCGGCTGGTCCAACTTCGCCCTCGGCTTCCGCTGCGCCGACGACGCGCCCGAGTCCGGCGCCGAACACCACGGGAGGTAGCAAATGGTCACGGTGCTGCTGTCGGCGGGCTGGGCCCACCGTGGGCAGAAGACGTTCGCGTGCCACGAAGGCACCGTCCGCGACGTCATCCGGGAGTTCGTCGAGTCCTACCCGCACTATCGGCGGCGGCTGCTCGACGACGACGGGGAGCCGCTGACCTACTACAACGTCTACCTCGACGGTGACCTCGTCGAGGCCACCGACCGATCCCGGGTGGCCGCCCCCGCCGACAGCACGGTGGCCATAGTTCCGCCCCTGGCCGGGGGGTGACCCTTCGGCCGGTCGGGTCGCCGCCACCCACCAGGGTCAATCTTTGGAGTAGCCATGGTCCTGCCGCACACAGAAGCCCGACCTCGTCCGGGGCACGCCGACCGGGACCACCTCGCCGCCCGGCTGGCCCGGTCGGCACGACACCGCCCGCGTCCGGTCTCCGACCTGGAGGCGTGGCTGGACGCGCGGGCGCGGGCCAACCCCTTCGAGATCACCGAGGTGCCGTTCGCCGAGCTGACCGGGTGGTCGTTCGCGCCGCACAGCGGTGACCTGGTGCATGACAGCGGCCGGTTCTTCAGCGTCGAGGGCCTGCACGTCCGCACCGACGGTGGGCCGGTCGACGAGTGGTGGCAGCCGATCATCCACCAGCCGGACCGGGCCATCCTCGGCATCCTGGCCCGTGAGATCGGCGGTGTGCTGCACTTCCTCCTCCAAGCCAAGATGGAGCCGGGCAACGTCAACGGCATCCAGTTCTCCCCCACTGTGCAGTCGACCCCCAGCAACTACCTGCGGACACACCGGGGCGCACGGTCCCGCTACGTGGAGTACTTCCTGGAACCCGGGCGCGGACGAGTGCTTGTCGACGTGCTCCAGTCGGAGCAGGGTTCGTGGTTTCGCGGCAAACGCAACCGCAACATCGTCGTCGAGGTGACCGACGACATCGAACCGCACCCGGACTTCGTGTGGCTCACCCTCGGCCAGATCCACGACCTGCTGCACCGGCCGAACCTGGTCAACATGGACGCCCGTACCGTGCTCTCCTGCCTGCCCGGCCACGCGGTCGCGGCCGACCCCGCCGACCCGGGCATCGCCGCCGCCGTCGCGCGGTCCTCACTGGCTGACGACGATGCGGCGTGGCAACCGTTGCTCCAGGTCCGCAACTGGTTGACCGCCAACAAGGCCGACCGGACCCTGGTGGCCCACCAGGTGCCGCTGCGGCAGGTACGCGACTGGCACCGCGGCGACGCCGACATCCGGCACCGCTCCGGCCGGTACTTTCGAATCGTCGGGCGTGCCGTGCGGGCCAGCAACCGGGAGGTGGCCCAGTGGCGGCAGCCGCTCCTGGCCCCCTGCGGCACCGGTCTGGTCGCCTTCGTCGTCCGGCGTCTCGGCGGCGTCCTGCACGTGCTCGCCCACGCCGACCTACGACCCGGCTACCGGGACATCGTGGAGCTTGGCCCGACCGTGCAGTGCACTCCGGACAACTTCACCGGCGCGCACCGCCCCACCTACCTGGACCTGGTCCGTTCCGACCGGGTTCAGGTGCACTACGACGTCCTCCAGTCCGAGGAGGGTGGCCGATTCCACCACGCGGTGACGCGGCACCTGGTGGTGGAGGTGGGCCCGGAGTTCCCGGCCACGACCCCACCGGACTACACCTGGGTGACCCTGCGCCAGCTCACCGCCATGACCGCGTTCAGCTACCAGGTCAACATCGAGGCGCGCAGCCTGCTGCTCTGCCTGCGGGCGCTGACATGACCGGGCACCAGGACCCGCCGACCGGCGACCAGCCCGGCGCGGCGGTGCCGTCACGGTCGACCGATCCGGGCATCGACGCGTTTCCGCTGCCCCGGCGCTGCCCCTTCAGCCCACCTGCCGAGTACGCGCGACTACGCGCCGAGCACCCGGTCGTCCGGCTGCCGATGCTCGGCGGTGACACGGCCTGGGTGGTCTCCCGGCACGCTGACGTCCGGCAGGTGCTCAGCGATCCCCGGATGAGCGCGGACCGACGTCGACCCGGTTTCCCGAAGTTCGCCCCGACCACGGAAAGCCAACGGCAGGCGTCGTTCGCGAACTTCCGCCCACCCTTGAACTGGCTGGACCCGCCGGAGCACGCCATCGTCCGGCGGCAGATCGTCGACGAGTTCTCCGTACGCCGGGTCCGGCAGTTGCGGGCGTTTGTCGAACGGGTGGTCGACACCCACCTCGACACGTTGGTCGCCGCCGCGCCCGGCGCCGACCTGGTGTCGTTGTTCGCCTACCCGGTGCCATCACAGGTGATCTGTGAGGTGCTCGGCGTGCCCTACGGCGAGCACGAGTTCTTCGAGCGCCGTTCGACGCTGATGTTCCGCCGGAGCGCGCCGGCTGACGAACGCGCCCGCTGTGCCCGGGAGATCCGCGACTTTCTCGACGTGGTGGTGACCGACAAGGAGCGCCGTCCCGGTGACGACGTGCTCAGCCGGCTGTTGCACCAGCAGCGCAGCGCCGGTGACGTGGACCACGAGGCCGTGGTGAGCATGGCGTTCGTGCTGCTGGTCGCCGGGCACGTCACCACGTCCAACATGATCGCGTTGAGCGTGCTGGCCCTGCTCACTCATCCGGCACGGCTGGACCGGCTACGCGCCGAGCCCGAGCGGTTTCCGGCCGCCGTGGAGGAACTGCTGCGGTACTTCACCGTGGTCGAGGCGGCGACGGCGCGCACCGCCACCGCCGAGGTCACGATCGGCGGGGTGACCATCGCGGCGGGCGAAGGGGTGGTGGCGCTGGGGCAGGCGGCGAACCGTGATCCGGCGGTCTTCGAACACCCCGACGAGTTCGACCCGGACCGGGACGCCCGCGCGCACCTCGCCTTCGGCTACGGCCGGCACGTCTGCCCGGGTCAGCATCTTGCTCGGTTGGAGCTGGAGGTCGCGCTCAGTCGCTTGTTCCGGCGGCTGCCCGGCCTGAGACTGACGACGGAGGTTGCCGACCTTCGCCTCAAGGAGGACGGCAACATCTTCGGGTTGTACGCCCTACCGGTCGCCTGGTGACCCGAGCGGGTGTCGGGCGAGCCCGGCGACGTCGAGCTGGCCAGTCCGCGTCCCGGTCGCTTTCCCGCCGCGACCCGGCGGCGTACTCCCGGCATCGGACCGGACCTGATCACGGCCGTCCGGTGATCAGCTTCTCCCACGCGCCGCCGATCCGGTCGGCCATCGCCGTGGCCGCCGCCACCTGCTCCGGCCCGGCGGTGGCGATCCAGTCGACCGCCCGCCCCTCGGGCAGGTCGCCGGCCAGGTAGTCGCCCAACGCCAGCAGACCCATCTCCCAGCCCGCGCCCAGCCCCCAGAGGCCGGGACCGGCGTTCGGCACGATGTCCGCCGGCACCGGAGCGTGCTCCAGTTCCAGGACTGTGGACTCGCCGTCCGGGGTCAGTCGTAGCTGAACCTCGCTGCTGCCGCCGCCCGACTCCCAGGTCAGGCCGATCAGGCTGGGCCGCTCGCACCGGCGGATCTCACCGCTGGCGTTGCCCTCCAACTGGAAACGTCCACCGGCCCGGAGGTCACCGGCGACGGGCAGGAACCAACGCACCAGGCGCTGCGGATCGGTGATGGCGTCCCACACCTCCTCCGGGGAGGCGTCGTAGCTGCGCCGGAGCACCAGGATGCTCATGCCGTTCGGGTGTTCCCGCAACTCGCGGTCGGTGTCCTGGAGCCCGTCGAAGATCCTGTTCATTGCCCTCGTGGCCTTCCTGCGGGTGCATCCTCACCGGACTCGATCCGGCGGCACCCGAGGACTTTAGCAGCCAGAACTCGCGCAATGTCCCATTCTGGACCGGGGCGACGGCCACGAGTCGTGCCGGCCCATGCCGCCTGAGGGCGTCATCCGCCGCGCGGTTCCGCTCCGCCCAGGCGCATGCCGGGCGGCGGACGGTCAGGCGGCGCCATGCGTGGGGCGGCGCAGGAGCAGGATCACCACGGCGAGCAGCACGAGGCCGTCCAGCGCGAGCAGGGCGGCGCCCATCGGGTCCACCCCGTGGGCGTGTGCCCCGTCGTCGGTCGCGTCCGCCGGCCCGGCGGGCGCCGCAGCGTTCGGAGAGCCGACGGTGAGGCGGGCGATGCCCGAGGCGGTACGCCCGTCGACGGTCACCACGTGGTACGCCACCGCGAGTTGACCGGGCCGGGTCACGGCGACCTGCTGCCGCAGACCGTCGTCGCCGTCGGGCACGACCGGCCCGGTGTCCAACCGGATCCGATCGGCGTCGTAGACCACGATGTGCGAACGACCGGGGTCAGGCTCACCGGCGACCCGGATGCGTACCGTGGTCGGCAGGTCCGGCAGGACCGCCCCGTCGGCCGGTTCCATCGCGAGCACCTCGACCGCCCGCCCCGCTTCCGCGTCGGTGCCGGCCCGGCCGACCAGTGCCAGCACGGCCACCAGCGCCGCCAGGCAGATGGCGGAGCCGACGTAGATGCGGCCGGTGGTGGACATCCCGCCCGATCAGCGTCCGACGACTGCGGGCTGACGCGGATTGACCAAGCGACCGGCGCACGAGCAGCGCATCGCCGCCCGCTCGGTCGCGTTGGGACGCAGGTGCAGGTACATCGCGATCAGCATCGGGATGAAGACGACCGAGTTGTAGAACAGGTGCAGTTCCACCCGGGGCACCACCAGTTGCAGGATGCTGACCGGCCCTTCCTCGCCGGCGATCCGGAAACTGCTGTGCGCCTGGATCAGCAGCAGCGCGTGCTCGATGTGGTGCCAGAACTGCAGGGCGAGGGCCACCGTCCACCACGCCTTCGCGCGGCCGGTGAAGCCCGGCAGCAGCAGGAAGAGCCCGACCAGCATCACGATGGCGTACCCGTAGTGCAGCCACTCGGAGCTGACCAGCCAGGGGAACGGCATCCCCAGCACGCCGCGTGCCTCCGGCCGCGCCCAACCGAGAACCCAGATCTGGTACGCCTGCACAAGGTGCTCCGCCCAGTGCGCGACCACCACCGCCATATAAATCGCAAGCGCTATCCGATGGTATCGGCCGTTCAGGGAGGAGATCAGGCCGGACCATCTGGTTCTCGCGGCAGGTGTCACGGATCCTCCATTCCCCAGCGAAAGCCGTCTACAGACACCTTAGGAAGCTCATCGTCGCCGCATGTCTCTGAGCTTGCCGTCTATGCGCGGGACAGACCCGGGGGCTAGCCCGCCCGACAACGTAGCTATATACATTGAAAGCTCACCGGATAGCGGGAGTGAGCAGATGCACCAACGGCGGCACATTCTCTTCGCCAACGTCCAGGGCCACGGACACGTCTACCCCTCGCTCGGCCTGGTGAGCGAGTTGGTTCGGCGTGGCCATCGGATCAGCTACGTCACCACCCCGCTCTTCGCCGACGTGGTCACCGCGGCCGGTGCCACCGTGGTGCCGTACAAGTCCGAGTTCGACACGTTCCACGTACCCGACGCCGTCACCAAGGCGGACGCGGAAACCCAGTTGCACCTGGTGTACGTCCGGGAGAACGAGGCCATCCTGCGCGCCGCCGAGGACGGGCTCGCCGACGACATCCCGGATCTCGTGGTCTACGACGTCTTCCCGTTCATCGCCGGCCGGTTGCTGGCGACCCGGTGGCGTCGTCCGGCCGTCCGGCTCAGCGCCGGTTTCACCGCCAACGAGCACTACTCGTTCTTCGAGGAACTGTGGAAGAGCCACGGCCAGCGCCACCCCGCGGACGTGCCGGAGGTCAACGACGTGATCGTCGATCTGCTCGCCCGCTACGGGGTGCACACCCCGGTCCGACAATTCTGGAACGAGATCGAAGATCTCAACATCACGTTCCTGCCGAAGTCCTTCCAACCCTTCTCGGAAACCTTCGACGACGACCGGTTCGCCTTCGTCGGACCGACGCTTACCGACCGGCCGGTCCGCACCGGCTGGCAGCCTCCCACTCCGGACACTCCGGTGATCCTGGTGTCGCTCGGAAACCAGTTCAACGAGCATCCCGAGTTCTTCCGGACCTGCGCCGAGGCGTTCGCCGGTACCCGGTGGCAGACCGTGTTGGCGATCGGCACCTTTCTCGACCCCACCGTGCTGGAGCCACTGCCGCCGAACGCGGAGGCCCACCCGTGGATCCCGTTCCACGAGGTCCTGCCGCACGCGGAGGCCTGCGTCACCCACGGTACGACCGGCGCCGTGCTGGAATCCCTGGCGGCCGGCGTACCGCTGGTCCTGGTGCCGCACTTCGCGACCGAGGCCGCGCCGTCGGCGCGCCGCGTCGTCGAGCTGGGGCTCGGTTACGAACTGACGCCGGAGCAGGTCGAGCCGGCAACGATCCGGGCTACCGTGCAACGGTTCCACGACGACCCGGCGCTGCGCGAGCGGGTCGATCGGATGCGACACGAGATCCTGACGGCCGGCGGCCCGCCAGCCGCAGCCGACCGGATCGAGAGGTACCTGGACCAGTCCCGGGCATGATCAGGCCCGCCGGCCCACGCGGTACGGGTGTGCAACTTCGGCGAGAGTGCGGCCTGCCGGCAGCGGGAGGCCGCACTCTCGCCGAAGTTGTCGGCCGGGATCTCCAGCAGCGGCACGATGCCGATCCGGGCCTGGCCGTCAGCGGCGGGCGCCGTGGGTCACCGTACGCTTCACCGTGCCGTCAGGGTTGAAGGTCGTCCACTCACCGACCTTCTTGTTGCTGGCGTAGTCACCCCGGTCGATCAGCTCACCGGCGGCGTTCCACCTCGTCCACGTGCCGTGCTTGCGTCCGTGGTCGAATCCACCTCGCTGCATGATCCCGCCGGACGAGCGATACCACACCCACTCGCCGTGCACGGTCCCGTTGTCGAAGCCGCCCTCCGCACGCAACCTGCCGTCGGCGAAGAAGTGCTTCCAGGTGCCCTGCCGCTCGCCCTCGACATACTCGCCGACCATCACACCGCCGTGCGGATCCGGGTCGGTCCAGAGGCCCGTCTTGCGGCCCTGCGCGTCCTTCTCGTCCGGAGTCGGTGGGGTACTCACGTGCGTTCTCCTATTCGCTCAGTGGCCACCGCTCGATGATCGAGCGCAGTGGTGCGGTGTCGAGATGATGGACCTTGGTGCGGCCGACCCGTTCGGACCAGACCAGGCCAGCCTCTTCCAGTACGGCCAGATGCTGGGAGATCGCCTGTCGGGTCGAGGTGGTGCCATGCTCCGCGAACAAGCGGCTATGGATCTCGAACAGGCTCAGACCG
This sequence comes from Micromonospora sp. C51, assembly GCF_018070435.1. Classification (NCBI taxonomy): domain Bacteria; kingdom Bacillati; phylum Actinomycetota; class Actinomycetes; order Micromonosporales; family Micromonosporaceae; genus Micromonospora; species Micromonospora sp. C51. Next base: position 61,126 of record NZ_JAGPXQ010000008.1, read on the forward strand.
TCGGCGAGGGCGAGCTCGTCCATGATCCGCCGCCGCGTCAGGTCGGCCAGCGCTCGGTAGAGCACCTGCACCCGTCAACCATAGGCAATCCGGCGCTTGCCTATCAAGGCTTCGTCTTCTCGCATCATGCGCCATCGCAGGCGTGCTCTGTCGAGTGCCCATTGGCCCGGCGGCCGTACCGGATCGAGGTCGCAACTGCCGCTGCCGGTCGGTGGACAGGCGCGGAACCACCGACCATCCACCGTCGCGGGCGGCGATGATCGGCGGCTCCGTCGCCACGGCCTACGGCTTGCGGGCGAGTAGTCCGACGAAGGTGTGGTAGGTGTCGGTCTGTTTCGGCGCGTGCGTGCCGGGATCGGGACGCCACTCAGCCAGCGGCACCAACCCCGGCTCCAGCAGCGTCAGCCCGTCGGCGAAGGAGAGGATCTCCTCATCGGTTCGCCAGCGGCCGGTGCCAAGCGACTCGTTGAAGACCCGTTCGACCTCACGGGCCTTACGGGAGCCCTCCGGGTCCCGCTCGCCCGGATCACGGAAGTGTGAGATCGCCACGTAGCTGCCCGACGGTAGCGCTTCGATCAGCTCTGCCGACACCGTTCGGGGCTCCTCGTCGTCGCCGAGGTGGTGCAGGATCGCGAAGAGCAGCAACCCGATCGGCCGGTCAAGGTCGAGGAACTGGCGGACGTCCGGATGGGTGAGGATCTCCCGCGGTCGCCGGATGTCGGCCTGGATCACCGTCGCCGTGCCCTCGGCGGCGAGCAGGGCCCGCCCGTGCGCCAGGACGATCGGATCGTTGTCCACGTACACCACCCGGGCGTTCGGGTTGTGCTCGGCGGCGACCTCGTGCACGTTGCCCTGGGTGGGTAGCCCCGAACCGATGTCGAGGAACTGATCGATGCCGGCCTCGGCGACGAGGAAACGGATCACCCGGCGCAGGAAGGCCCGGTTCGCCTGGCCGGCGGCCGGCCCGTCCGGAGTGATCCGCAGGGCGTGCTCGGCGACCTTCCGGTCGACCTCGAAGTTGTCCTTACCGCCCAGGAAGTAGTCGTAGACCCGCGCCACGCTGGGAACGGTGAGGTCGATTCCGGGGGGTGCGGCCTCGTCGCGGGTCAATGGCATCTCCATCCGATTCTGATCAGCGCCGGGTCTGTGCGTGGCCCCGGACCTTGTCCGGGAGTGTAGCGATCGGACGGTGTAGATCGTCGCCCCGCTGGTACCGCTCCCAGCGGATCGGCCCCGCGACCAGGCAGCACGCCGAATGGCGGTGACCGGCGTGTCCGACCGAGCGGAACGATCCGCGGTACCAACGACGCCGGACGCAGCCAGCCGGGTGATCGACAGGCCGCGTCTCATCGCGACGTCACGGTCAGGACGGTTCCCCCGGTCGGGCTTGAGGCGAAGTCAGTGCGTGAAGAGCCAATTTGATCATGGCGGTATCGCCGCTGGCCTCTTCCATCGTCAACAGTTCTTGCAGACCTTGCTCGTCGAACCAGCGTCCCTCGGTGAATTTGCGGGCTTCCAGGCGGGGCTGGCCAAGGTCGCCATCGGCGGTCGCCAGGACGTCGATTTCCCTGCGGCGTTGTCCGTCAGCACCGGTCCAGTCGAACACGTGAACCACATCGGTGATCCGGCCGAGCCGCCAGCCAGTCTCCTCGGTGACCTCGCGAGCCAACGCAGCGGGTAACGTCTCTCCCGGTTCTACGTGGCCGCCGACGATGTCCCAGCAACCCGGAAAGAGACGGACGTGAGGCGCGCGGCGTTGCAGGTACACCCGCCCGCGTGGATCGGTGATGACCGCGCCGACGACACAGGTAAGGCCTTCTCGCTCAGCAGTTCTGCCCAGTTGGTCAAGGCTGGTCAGGATCGCGTCCATTGGCGTAGTCCCGCCTCTCGTCCGGTCTGCTGATGGGCGTAGTAGCTGGCGTACAAGTCGGTGAAGTGGCCGCCCGCGGCAAGTAGCGTGTCGAAATCACCTTCCTCGACCACCCGCCCGTGGTCGAGCACCAGTAGCCGGTCCACGTGACGGATGGTGGCGAGCCGGTGCGCGATCACCAGAACCGTCCGGTCGGCCATGAGCCGCGTCAGCGCCTGCTGGATTCCAGCCTCGGTCAGCGGATCGATGCTCGCGGTCGGCTCGTCGAGCAGGAGGATCGCCGGTTGTTTGAGGAAGATGCGGGCCAGCGCAATGAGCTGGCGCTGGCCGGTGGACAGCTCCCGTCCGAGGCTGGCCATCTGATCGTCCAGAGCGAAGGGTATGCAGCGGGCCCAGACTTCACCGAGCTGGTCAACCGCCTGTTGCACGTCGGCGCGGTCGGCGCCGGGCCGGGCGTAGGCGATGTTCTCGGCGAGGGTGCCGGCGAAGATGAACGGGAGTTGTGGCACCACGCCCAGCCGGTGCCGATACTCGGCCAGGTCCAGTCGGCGGATGTCGCGGCCGTCGATGAGCAACGCGCCCTGCTGAAACTCGTACCCGCGAAGGATCAGTTTGGAGAGGGTGGATTTGCCCGCGCCGGTGCGTCCCACGACGGCCACCGTCTCGCCTGCGGCTATGTGCAGGTTGAGCCGGTCGAAAACGGGTGCCCCGACGCCGTACCCGAATCGCAGATCGCGGATCTCGATCTCGCCGCGCAGGTTGGCGGCTGGCTCGGCGGCGGTCTGCCGGACGCTGTCCTCGCTGTCGATGAGCGCGAAGACCCGTTCGCTGGCGGCCAGCCCCTGCTGGAACAGGCTCCAGAACGAGGCGGCCTGGGTGAGCGGCAGCCACAACAACCCGAGCGCGTGCAGCGCGAAGTACCAGTCCCCGGCGGAGAGGCTCCCATCGATGGCAAGGCTGCCGCCGCCGACGAGTAGCGCGGCGGTGCCCAGCACCGAGATCATGGTTAGCACCGGCAGGATGACGGTGTAGATCAGGCCCTGCCGGACGTAGACCAGATACGACAGTCGGTTCACCTGCCGGAAATCCTGGTAGAGGCTCTCCTCCCGGCCGAAGCTCTTGGCTATCAGGATGCCCACCATCGACTCGTGCACGGTCGAGTTGACCTGGGCCATGACCTGCCGGGTGCGCAGGGCGGCGACGCGGGCGATTCGGCGGAACAGCAGCGCGACGCCTACCAGGAGGGGCGTCACGACCAGCAGGATCAGGCCGAGACGAGGGTCGACGGCGAACACCACCGACCCGAGTACCACTACCAGCACCATCTGGCTGAAGAAATTCAGCGTGAGCGTCATGACCGCACTGAAGGACTCGGTGTCGCCGGTCACCCGGCTCAGCACCTTGCCCACTGAATGCCGGTCGTGGAATGAGGCGTCCCGAGCCAGCGCCGCCTCGGCCACCTCCCGTTGCAATCGCAGCACGAGGTCACCGACCAGCCAGGCGATGAGCCGCTGCCGGCCCCAGTTCATGGCCCACGCCGCCGCCGCGGCGACGATAACGAACGCGCTGATCGACCAAGTGAGCTGGCTGCCATCACGGACCTGGTCGATCATCCGGGCGATGGCCACCGGAACCGCTGAGGTCAGTATCGAGGCACCCACTGTCAGGACGACGGCGAGCGCGATACGCCGTGAACCCGGGCGCAGCCGGTGGCCGATCCGGGCGATCAACTCGCGGTTACGGTAGACCCGGTCGTAGTCGTCAGGATGCAAACCGGCGAAGAGGTCGCTCATCGGTATATCTCCCGATACAACGCACAGTGATCGATCAGCTCGGCGTGGCTGCCAAGGCCGGCCACCGCTCCCCGGTCGAGCACCAGGATCAGGTCGGCCCGCCGGATCTGGTCAGGGCGGTGCGACACGAGGATGGTGGTCCGCCCGGTGGTCAGAGCGTCGATCGCGTCGGTGATCTCTTGAGCGGTCCGCGCGTCGATCGCGCTGGTCGCGTCGTCCAGCGTGAGGATGGGTGGGTCGGCGATCAATGCCCGGCTGATCACCATACGTTGCCGCTGACCACCGGAAAGGGTGTTACCACCCTCGTTGAGTACGGTGTCGTAGCCCTGCGGCAGCTGGCGGATGAATCCGTCCGCGCGGGCAAGTTGAGCGACCTCGGACACCTCCTCGGAGCTGACTGGTCGGTGGACACCGAAGGCGACGTTGTCGAACACGCTCTTGGAGAACAGGAACGCGTCCTGGTGCACGTTTCCGATCTGCCGCCGCAGCGCACCGGGCTGCCAGTCCGAGATGTCTCGCCCGTCGATGAGAACCCGCCCGCCGGTGACGTCGTAGGTGCGGTTGACGAGCTTCGTGAGCATGGTCTTTCCGCTGCCCGTCGGGCCGACCACGGCGAGTGTCCGGCCAGCAGGCAGATGGAAGGACACGTCCCGCAGGATCACCCGGCCCTGGTAGGTGAAGCTCACTCGGTCGAAGGTCACGCTGCCGGTCACCATCGCGGTGGTGCCGCCGGTTGGCTCACGCTGGTCGGAGTCGGCATCGGTCAACTCGTGCATCCGGGCGCAGGCCACGTATCCCTCCTGGATCACCGGGACGGACTGCTCCGACATCGAGATAGGCACCGCGAACAGGCCCAGCCAACCGAGGTAGGTGATCACTTGGGCAAGGGCCAGCTCACCGGCGGAGAAGAGTGCCAGCGAGTGCACCGATCCTGCCGCCATACCCAGCCCGAAACCCAAGGCCGGCAGGTACACGGCCTGTGCGTAACCGCGCCGGACATAGGCGTCTCGATACGCCGTGGCTGCGGTGTCGAACTTTGCGAGCTCGTTCCGCTCCTGGCCGGATGCCTGCACCGTGGCCATACCGGTCAGAGTTTCGGAGAACTGTTCATTGAGATCGGTGAACCTCCGTCGCAGCCTGCGGGTCAACGGATGCAACCGGCGCACGTGCCGCCAAAGCGCGAAGGCGAACACGGTGACGAGCAGCGCTGGTGCCAGCAGCAGCTCAGCGCGCATCGTGGCGATGAAGATGATCGGGATTACGAGCGCGATCACTCCGTTGAAGGCGGTCGCGACGCCGGGACTGATCAGGTAGTCGACGAGTCGGGCGTCGTTGATGGTGCGGGCCAGGATGTCCCCGATCCGCTGCCGGTCGTGGAATGCCTGGCCCTTGTCCAGCAGGCTGCGGAAGAGCTGATCGCGGGCGTCCCGCTTGACCCGCTGCGCGACGATCTCCATCGATCCGGCGGAGAGCAGGTCCGCCAGGAACCGTCCGACGCCCAGCGCGGCGATCACCAACGCAGCGTTCACCACCACTGTGAGGGCCGGATCTTGACGAGTCAGCTCGTCGAAGGCACGGCCCACGTACAGCGGTATCAGGGTGGCGAGTAGGTGCGCGGCCACCGTGGCAACGGTGAAGAGCAGCAGCAACCAGCCCTGCGGCCGAAGATGGACCGACAGCCAGCCCAGAGTGCCAGCCCTGCCGGTCCGGTCGGCCATGCTAGCGCACCTCCACACGATCGGTTCGACGGCTCTTTCCGTTTCCGCCTGCCGGAGCAGTCAGGTGCGGCGCTGAACCGAGCTGCGCCAGAGCCTGGTCGATGAGAATCGAAGCACCGAGCGCGTCACCGATGAGCGGCGCGGGCTTGTCCGTCGGCGCCTCGCCGCGGCAGTTGTCGAGGAAGGCGGCGAGTTCTGGCCCGAAGCCGCTGCGCGCCCAGCCGTCGTCGAGATTGCGTGTGCTGTGCAGCAACGTTCCGGCAGGACGTCCGGCATCGACGTCGAGCCGGATCTGCTCCAGCGATCCGGCGGTGAACCGGCTGCCGTCGACCGTGTGCACACTGAGCCCCATCAGGAAACTCTTGGTGTGGTTGCCCATCCGCAAGGTGGTCAGCGAACCGTCCTCGTGTCGCAGGGTGACGTTGATGAGGAAGCGATGCTCGCCGTTGCGGATCGCGTGCGCGTCCACCCGCCGTACCTGCGCGGGCGAGAACCAGCGAGCCAGGTCGAAAGCGTGCACCCCGTTTTGCCGGAGCCAGGATTCCAGGGTCGTGTCGCACCCCCATTGGGGCGCGGACGGATGCCGACTGTAGAAGTCGATGGTCGTCTCGACCGGCGTGCGCCGCGCCGCGGCGGTGAGCGCGTGCAGATGCTGCAGGGTTTCGGCATACCGGAAGTTGAAACCCACCTGGACGTGCAGACCGGAACCTTGGATCACCTCGTCGAGCTGCCTCAGGGCGGGGGTCGATGGAGCCGCCGGCTTCTCCACGAAGCAGTGGACGCCCCGCCGCACGAGGTAGTCGGTGATCTGGAAGGACGGTATCGGGGGGACCGCGATCAGGGCGGCGTCGATGGTGCCCAGATCGAGTTCCTCGACCGCACCGGCCAGGACGGTCGCGCGGGTGACGGCGCCCATCGACGCAGCCAGGTCGGGATCCGGGTCGACGCAGGCCACCGTCTGGTGGGCGGGCAGGCGATGCAGAAACGGTTGGAGATTCTGGCGCATCTGGCGGCCGCAGCCGACCAGCGCGAGACGCAGCGGGTCACTCATCGTCTTCCTCGCCATCGGTCGACCACTGGCGCAGCGCGCGAGCGGCTCGGTCCTCGAGGTCGGCCCAGTCGGTCTGGCCGTGGGCGAGGCAGACGAAGGACGGATGCCCCTCCAGCAGCAGGATTCCGTTGGCCGCGAACGCGGCGAGCAGGTTCTCCCGGCGGGTCTTGTCCCCGAGAACGTCGTCGGAATAGACCAACTCGAACATGCCTCCGCCGAGCACCGGCTGGGCCCACACCGAACCGGCCACGCCCGCCGACTTGGCCGCCTGGGAGAACGTCTCCGCTACTCTGGTGCCGATTCGTCCCAGTTCGGCCCAGCCGTCCGGGGAATCGCCGATCGGCTGCTCCAGGATGTCCCGGGTGGCCAGGGCGGCGTAGGCTGCGAGCATCTCCTTGGAGAAGGTGCCACTGAGCCGGGCGCGTTCAGCGTGGATGAGTAGTTCGGGCCGTCCGATCAGGACGCTGACCGGCGCTCCGTTCGCCAGCGCCTTGCCGATGACGATGAGGTCTGTTTCCAGCCCGAGATCGTGCGCGTACCCAAGCGGGGAGATCCGGCCACCGGTCTTGGTCTCGTCGAAGACGGTGAGAAGTCCCGCTTCGTGGCACATCGCGAGTGCCTGGGCAAGCACCGAGGGAGTCGTGAACGACGCCAGGTAGGCATCGAAGACGAAGCAGCCCAGCCGGTCCCGGTGCGTGTCGATGATCTCGGCGAGGGATTCCAGTCGCAGGTCGACCCAGTTGTGCACGGCCTCGTCACCACTGACTCCGCGCATCCCGTCGACGTAGCGGAGCTTCTGGCGAAACGGTGAGTGCAGCGGCTCATGCCACTTGAGCGAATTCGCGACCTGTGAGTCGTGCCAGCCTATGTACCCACTGCGGATGACACCGAGCCGACCGGTTTCCATCGCGGCGATACGCAGTGCGCCCGTTATCGCCTCCGAAGCGGTCTTGAAGAAGGCCCCCCGCGCACCCGGTCGTGGCGCGAGCAGGCGATCCAGATATTCTTCATGAAAGCGCGAATACCCGGGCATCATGACACCGTTGCTCAGGTAGCGGCTGAACCGCTCGGTGAATTCGGGTGTCGCGTGGCCGAGAATCACTGGCCCGTAGCCCATGACGAAGTCAAGGTAGGTCGCTCCATTGACATCCTCGACCTCGCCCCCCTTTCCTCCAGAAAACAGGAGCTGCTTGTTGTGGGACCGAAATTTCTTGGTGATCTTCGAATGGGCAATTCGTTGGCTCACGACTGTGCGACTCCTCCGCAAGTGAAACGATCCACGTTTCAATCGAGGTATCGGTGGGCTCAAGATCGTTACGTGACCACGACACCGAATCAGGTTAACGTACGGTTACTGGGGCGTGACGCTAGTGGAATCATCGCCTGATGTCAACGTTCGAAAATGGTTGTGGATCGATACCATACGGGTGGTTTTTATCGCATTTGAACTTCGCCTCAGTGGTTTCCGGCCGCAGCCTGGGCTGCCACCGGGCTCGTTGATACGCATAAGTGGGGCTTGGGCGAATCGGCGTGATTCGCCGTGATTTTCTTGCCTTATCGGAAACGTAGACGATCATTGATCCCGGAGCCGATCTCGGATATTTTATCTGGCGAGGAGTGTGATATGTTTCGGTATCCCCGGTACGCGCACGAGCTGACCGATGAAAACCTGACGATGACAACCGAAGAGCTGGCAAAGGTGTCCCGCTACCCGCTGACAATCCACCAAGACACGACCGACCTGTATGAGCGGCTTGCCCGGGACATGGCGGATGAGCTACGCACCAACAACGATCGCGGCGCACCCACCCGGTGGATACTGCCGGTCGGCCCGAAAGCGCAATACCCCATCTTGGCGAATATCTGCAATGCCGAGGGGATCAGCTGGGCCAACGTTTTCGCGTTCCACATGGACGAGTTCCTGGACTGGCAGGGCCGGCCACTGCCGTCCACCCATCCGTTCAGCTTCCGTGGCTTCTGCGACCGCAATCTGTACGACCTGCTCAGACCGGACCTGCGGCCGGATCCTGACCAGATCATCTTCCCGGACGTGTTCGCCCCGGATCAGTTCGCCGCCCGGCTGGCAGAGGTCGGCGGCGCTGACACGTGCTTCGCCGGCTTCGGATACCGGGGTCACCTGGCCTTCAACGAGCCGCCGTCGAGCCGCTGGCACCACTACAGCGTGGACGAGTTCGCCGAGTCCACCACCCGCGTGGTCACCTTGCTGGAGGACACGATCGTCGCGCACTCACACCGCACCACCGGTGGTTACACACAGGCCATCCCCCGGATGGCGGTGACTGTGGGGATGGCCGAGATCCTGTCCGCGCGACGGCTGCACCTGATCACCGATGGCGGCGCCTGGAAACGCTACATCGTACGAGTGCTGCTCCTGACCACGGAGCCGGACGTGTCGATGCCGGTCACGCTCGCCCATCGGCATCCCCATGTCGAGGTCACGGTCGACGCGAGCAGCATCGCACCGTGTGCACTGGGAATCACGCCATGAGCGGGCCCCTGCCGTGACAGTCCTCGCGGTCGGCGCCTACACCGTCGACGTCTACATCTTCGGTGATCGACTGCCGTCGGTGGGCGAGACTGTGGCGGCGACCGGCACCGCGTCCGCGCACGGTGGCAAGGCTGCCAACGTCGCGGTGGCCGCGGCACGGCTCGGCGGGCGAGCACGCTTCATCGGCGCGGTGGGCGGAGACCAGGAAGGTGCCGAAGCGCTGGCCACACTGGCCCGCGACGGGGTGGACGTATCCGCTTGCCCACGCACAGATTCGCCCACCGCACGCAGTTTCATCTGCCTGGATTCCCGTGGGCAGCAGTACATCATGACCTGGGCCGGTGCCGCGGACGCTCTCACAGCTGACATCGCCGCCGCAGAAGCCGCGCTGTTGCGACCGGGCGCGGTCCTGGTGCTACAGGGCGAGATCCCGGTGGCGGTATCGGCAGCAGCAGCCGCAGCCGCGGTGCCCGGCGTCACCGTGGTGCTCAATCCGAGCCCGGTCGAGCCCTTCACTCAGCGAGAGTCCGATCCAGACGTCGCTCGTCTGCTGGCTCGCGCGGACCTGGTGGTGCTCAACGCCGCCGAGTGTCGACGGCTGATCGGCAAGCGCGCCGGTAGCGCGCCCAGCGGCCTCTCCGCCGAGGCCGCGCAGTTGCGCCGACAGATCAGGACCCCGACCGCGGTGGTGACCGTGGGCGCTCAGGGAGCGCTGGTCATCCGCGAGGGCAGTGAGCTGCACGTGCCAGCGCCTGAGGTGCAGGTGGTCGATACGACCGGCGCTGGCGACGGCTTCGTCGGCGCGCTGGCCACCGGCATTGCGGCGGGCATGCCGCTCGCGGAAGCGGTGACGCTGGCCTGCCGCGCCGCCGCGGTGTCGGTGACGCGGCGATTCTGCATACCGAGCTACCCCCGTGCGAGCGAGTTGAGCCATGCCCCACTGAGTCCGCGACAGGGCTAGGCCCTGTGTCACCTGCGAACGGTATTCGGCATTGGCTTGCCATTTGAATCGGAGGACCCTTGTGACTGAGACCCGGACACCTGCCCGCACCGTGATCATGGATCACGACGGCTCCCTTGACGATCTGCTGTCGTTACTGCTGCTGACCCGCTACGACGTGGACCTGAAGGGGGTCGCCGTCACCCCGGCCGACTGTCTGCTGGCGCCCGCGTTGTCAGTCACTCACCGGATTCTCGACTTGGCCGACCTCCCACACGTGCAGGTAGCGCCCGGTAGTCTCGCCGGCCCCCACCCGTTCCCGATGGCATGGCGAACAGACGCGCTGCGGGTGGAGGCGCTGCCCGTGCTCAACCGCTTTCCGCCGCGGGCGCGTACGCCCGGGCCGGACCTCCCGGCGCACGAACAACTCGTGAAGTGGATCGAGCAGGCGGCCACGCCGCTGACCATTCTCGTCACCGGGCCGCTCACCAACCTCGCCTGGTGCTTGGACAAGCATCCATGGCTTGAACAGGCGATCAGCGAAATCGTCTTCATGGGAGGCGCGTTCGACGTGGAAGGCAACGTGGACGAACCGGGACACGACGGTTCCGCAGAGTGGAACGTCTACTGCGACCCGAAGGCGGTCCAGCGAGTCTTCGCCACCCAGATACCTATCACCCTCTTCCCGCTCGACGTGACAAACCAGGTACCGGTCACCGATGAATTCGTCCGCGCGTTCGGGGCGCACTACGGCAATCCGGCTAGCGATCTAGCAGGTTCGTTGCTCGCCATGACCTTTGGCACCGTCGAGACGGTTGGCTCGCCATACTGCTGCTGGGACAGCCTGGCCACGTCGTATCTCGCCGCACCTGAGCTGTTCACCTTCGACCAGATACGGTGCGATGTCGTGGTGGATGGCGCAAGCGAGGGGCGCACGGTACGCGCCGACGACGGACGCGTCGTGCGATGTGCGATCACGGTGAAGCAGGAGGACTTCTACCGGCATTGTCTCCAGTTGCTGACCTGAAGCGCTCGGGCTCGACTGGTGCGTACGAAATTGACGACTTCCCGAGTTCGACGGCGACCTGGTCGTTGCTCAGCTTGGTGTGCTCCAAGCCGGAGAGGCCCACGTACCACTCGATCCCGCCCGTCAGACACCGGACCGGGATCATCGAGCCCTCGTTCGAGGTCGACCTTGGGAGCAGCGCACCGGCCGGGACCTGACAACAGCGACGCGGAAAGTGTCGCGTGACCGGGACCGCCACCGCCGCACAATGAGGCATGGATGACACGACCTTGGTATCCCGCTTTCTTCGCGACGGCTTCGTCAAGCTGAAGGGCGCGGTCGCGCCGCGCGTGGCAGCGGACTGCGCACGGCTGCTGTGGCGGGAGACAGGCTGCGACCCGGACGATCCAGCGACGTGGACGCGGCCCGTGCACTGGGTATCCGAAATGGCGCAGGGGCCGTTCGCCGCCGCTCCCAACTCTCCGTTCCTCCATCGCGCGTACGACCTGCTCGTCGGTGCGGGACGCTGGGAGCCGCGCTACTCGCTGGGCACGTTTCCGCTGCGTTTCCCGCACGAAGAGGAGCCGGACGACGCGGGCTGGCACATCGAGGGGAGCTATCTGCCGGAGGGCGAGCGCTGGTACTTCACCAACGTGCGCTCCCGGGGCCGGGCACTGCTGATGCTGTTCCTGTTCAGTGAGGTCGGTGAGCAGGACGCCCCGACCCGGATCCGGGTCGGCTCCCACCTCGACGTGCCGAAGGTGCTGGAGAAGTACGGGGAGGACGGCGCGAGCGGGCTGGCCCTTGCACCCGACCTGGTGGCGGCGTCCGAGCACCGGCCGCTCGCCCTCGCCACCGGATCTCCGGGTGATGTCTTCCTGTGCCACCCGTTCCTGGTGCACGCGGCGCAACCGCACCACGGGACGCGGCCTCGCTTCATGGCCCAACCACCGCTGATGCCAGCAGCACCGTACGAGTTGAAGCGGGCCGATGGCGCATACTCACCCGTGGAGATCGCGATCCGTCGGGGTCTCGGACAGGACGCCCTCGCTTCGGACGGGGACGACACCGACCGCGAGGCCAGGGCGACATAACCCGTTCCTGAGAGCTGCCGGAAGGTCTTGCAGGAGACGTGCCCGGGTTCGGGACCCGTGGCCGTCCCGGCCGGCATCCGGTCCCGTGGCCGGTGAACGTGTGGGAGGACAGGGCTTGGGCGGGCAACGTCGACGGAGGCGAGGTTGGCAGTGGTGCTGCGAGTGAGTGGCCGCAATGCTCGGTTTCAGCAGTGGGAAGCTCTCCTCGGCAATCGCACCAAGCGGCAGCGACGCGGCGAGTTCCTCGTGCAGGGCGTGCGCCCGATCACCATGGCCGTCGCACACGGCTGGCAGGTCCGGGAACTGCTCTACGACGCGAGCGCTCACCTGTCCGGCTGGGCACGCCAGACCCTGGACACAGTCCGGGCCGAGACGTTCGCCGTCTCGCGTGACCTGATGCACGAACTCGGAGGTAAGGCAGAAACGGTGCCAGAGCTGCTGGCCGTGGTCGCGTTGCCGGAGGACGACCTCCGCCGGATCCCGGTGTCTCCGACCATGCTCACGGTCGTGTTCGATCGGCCCACCAGCCCGGGCAATATCGGGACCCTCGTTCGGTCGGCGGACGCCTTCGGCGCCGACGGCGTCATCGTCACCGGCCACGCCGCCGACGTGTACGACCCGAAGGCGGTCCGGGCGAGCACCGGCTCACTGTTCGCCCTGCCCGTGGTCCGGGTCCCCTCCCACCAGGCCGTTCTTTCCTGGGTCGCTGACATCCGTGCCGACGGCATCGGCATGAGCATCATGGGCACCGATGAGCGCGGCGTCCTTGAAGCCGCCGAGTACGACTTCACACAACCCACCCTGACGTTGATCGGCAACGAGACCACCGGTCTCAGTTCCGGCTGGCGTGAAGCCTGCGACCAACTCGTCCGGATCCCCATGTCCGGGTCCGCCAGCTCACTGAACGCGGCGACCGCCGCGACTGTCGTGCTGTACGAATCGGCACGCCAGCGGGCCGCCGCCGCCCGGCGATAGCACACTGATGGCAGGCCTCCGCCGGTAGCTGACCACCGAGGCCGACGACCAGGACGTGATCCGGCAGCTGCGCTGCACGTTCCACTGAACTCCCCTGGCGACGGTCAAGACGCTTCGGCTCTGGACGCTGGGTCCTTGGTGGAGCTTCCTTGCGGTCGCTGCCGGAGGAAGTCGTCGAGTGTCGATGCTGCGGAGTGATTGTGCAGAGCATAGAGTCGTCGGGCCTCGGCGGCGTGCCGGCGGGCGGACGCCCGCCGGTGAAGAGTCACGCTGACGCGTGCCAGGCCGTGGTACGCCGCGGCGAGCGCGATGTCGTCGGGACAGCTGGCAGCCGCCGCAGCCGCCTGCCGGAATGTCCGCCGCGCGGCGAGACGCCGGCCCTGGCGCAGGAGCGTCTCCGCCAGCGCGTTGAGGATCAACGCACAACTGCCCGGATCACCCAACTTCCGGGCCAGATCGAGCGCCTGCTCGTACCGGTCCCGGGCGGGCGCGAGCCGGCCCAGGTCCCGCAGGGAGTCCGCGTACTCCCAGAATGCGCCCGCCAGGAGTGTCCGGTCTCCCAGCCGGGTCAGCGTGTCGATGGTGCGCTGGTGGTGCTCGGTCGCCTCCTCGACCCGTCGCTCTGCCGCGGCGATGCCACCCAACCCTGAGTGTGCGGCTGCCTCGGCCTGGGCATCGCCGTACCGGAGGGCCACGTCGAGGGCCTTCCGGTAGGCGCCGGCTGCCTCGGCGTACTGCCGTTGTTCATGCAGGACAGTGCCGATGCCGTACCAGATTCTTCCCTGTAGTGGCTCGTCAGCTGCCCTCACCGACTGGTCGAGTGCCGCACGGTAGAACGGCATGGCCCGCGCCCGCTCACCCTGCCAGAAGGTGACCATGCCGAGCAGCAGCAGCGCCCTCGCCTGGCAGCGGCGGTCGCGCGCCCTGCGCGCGGCGGCCAGCGCCCGTTCGCCGTATGCCCGCGCGGGGGCGTATCGACTGCGCCGTAGTTCGACGGCCGCCAGATCGTGTAGCGCGACGCCCAGCGCAGCCTGATCGTCGACGGACGTCGCGGCCCGCGCTGCCGCCTCATGGATGACGGCTGCCGTCGGCAGCATGCCGGTCGTGTCCAGGTGCCGGCTGAGAATCGCGGCCAGGTCGACGGTGTGTCGGGGCAGGTTGCGTTCCGCGGTGGCGACCACGCGCGCCAGCACCGGCATCTCCCGATCCAGCCAGGCCCGGGCCGTTCCGGGCGCGATCAGGTCAGGGATCCTGACGCTGGACGAGGGGACCGCGGGCAGCGTGGCGCGTAGCGACGGGTACGACACGCCGACGGCGACCGCGGCGCTCACGCGGTAGTGGTCGAACAGGAGGCGGCGCGTCTCGTCCACCGCGTCCTCCTGGTTGGCGAGGTCCAGTGCATATTGGCGGAGCAGGTCGTGCAGGGCGAAACGTCCACCGCCCCGTGGCTCGACGAGACTCGCGCGTGCGAGTTCGTCCAGCAGGTGCCGCGACGTGTCCGGCGTGGCGGACGTCATCGCCGCCAGGGCGTACGCGTCGATGTCAGGCCCGGGATGCACCCCCACCATGCGCAGCGCGCGCCGTTCGGCTTCGCCGGGAAGCCGGCGGTACGACCAGGAGAAGACCGTTCGGATCGCGCTCAACGGATCCCCGGAAGGGCTCAGTACGGTCATCGCCGTGGTCTCGACGAGTTGCTGAACAAGTTGGCCCAAGGGCTCGCCGGGATACTCGGCCAGCCGCCGCGCGGCGATGCGTAGGGCGAGCGGCAGACCAGCGCAGTTGTCGACCACCGCGCGCAGAGCGTCCGGCTCGGCCTCGGCGCGCGGGCCGACCAGTTTGGTGAGCAGGGCCAGTGATTCCGCGTCCGGCATCCGGGGCAGGTTGATGCGGGTGACGTCGGTGGTGGTCGACAGACCGGCGAGAGTGTCCCGGCTGGTGATCAGGACCATGGTCGGCCCGGTGCCAGGGAGCAGCGGACGGACCTGGTCCGCCGAGGCCGCGTTGTCGAGCACGACGAGCATCCGACGGCCGGCGACCAGAGTGCGGTACTGCGCGGTGCGCTCGTCGAGGCCCTCCGGAATCGACGGGCCGGCGACACCGAGGCCGGCGAGGAACACGGCCAGGGCCTCCCGAGGCGGTACGGCCTGTCCGGGATGGTAGCCCTGCAGGTTGACATGCAGTTGCCCGTCGGGGAAGTGCGCGCGACTCCGATGGGCCCAGTGCATGGCGAGCGCGGTCTTGCCCACCCCCGCGGTCCCGCAGATCAGCACCACGGCGGGCGTGGTGGCCGATCGACGCCGCTGCCGGCCGAGCCGCGCGACCTCGGCGGCCCGGCCGGTGAAGTACCGGGTGCTCGCCTCCAGCTGCGCGGGCATCGGGGCGGCGTTCGCGTTCGCGCCTCGGTCCCGGTACCGCAGCGCTCCGGTCACCGTCGCCGTGGTGGTGACGACCGCCAACAGCAGGCTCAGCACGGAGGCGACCTGATCACTCTGTCCGAGACCGATGCGCAGAAACAGCCACGCCAGGAAGCCCTCGACACCGAGGACCACGAGCAGAATCGCGACGATTACCAACAGTCGCCACCTCATTACTCAATGATATCGACCCGTGTCACGGCCCTGGTCTGCATGAATGCGGCCGGTCCGGCTGTGCGTGGCACCGCCCGACCCGAGCCTGGTGACGCGGACGGCGGTAGGGGTTCACGCCACGACGCTGACGGGAGACCGCGCGGGTTGGTGGCGTAGTGACCGCCAGGTCGGCAGCGCGCTCGCCAGCACCGCCAGCAGCAGGCAGAGGCCCACCACCCCGCCGACCACCGACCATGGCACCACCAGGTCGACCGGCACACCGGCCTGCTCGGCGAGTCCGGCACGGATGCTCAGCAGACCGACGAACGCGACAGCGCCTCCGAGCAGCGCCCCGATCAGCACCACCAGGGCGGACTCGGCCGTGACCAGCCAGATGACCTGCCGGCGGGTCGCTCCGGCCAGCCGGATCAGCCGCAGGTCCGGCACCCGGCCGGCAGCGGCCATCAGCAGCGTGTTCGCCACCGCGACAGCCCCGTAGCCGGCCGAGACACCGATCAGCAGCAGCGTGGCGAGCCAGACGAGGCGATCCCCCGCACGATCCGCCTCGGCCGCCCACCCTTCGACGTCGATGATCCGCGCTCCGGCCGGCGGATCGATCCGCTCCTGGACGTACACCGCGGAGGAGAGCGCCGACGGGTCGTGCTCCCGCACCATGGACCGGGGCAGGAGCAGATCGCCCGGGATCGAGTCGTCGGTGACGACAGCGACGACGCGCAGCGACACCAGTTCCCCGTCGGCGAAGACCAACGCGTACCGATCGGTTGGCTGACGGTTCGCCGATGCGGTGACAACCACCGTGTCACCGCCGCTGAGGTCGCTGAGGGAGCCGGCGGTGACGGTGAGCGCGCGGTTCGCGGCGGCGAAACCCGCCGGGTCCACGCCGAGCGCGGTCAGTGGCCGGTTCACCGGCGGCCTGGCCGGGTCGCTCACGAACACCGTCGTCGGTAGCAGGGCGGTGCCCCCGGTCGCCGCGACGGCCTGGTCCGACAGGCCAGGTGTGCGGTCGGGCACGACGATCCAGCCGGCGTTCACGTTGTCGGCCCGGCCCGCCGCGTAGGCGGCCGTCGTGGTGCGCACCATGCCGGAGACCAGCACCGCGAACGCCACAGTGAGCAGCACCGGGGCGGCGATCGAGGCCGTCCGCCGGGTCGCGGTCAACGCCCCGGCCCGGACCAGCATCCCGATCGCACCGCCCGGTCGACGCACCGGCACACGCAGCATCCGCACCACCGGGCCGACGACCGTCGGGGCCAGCACCGCGACACCGGCCACCAGGGCCATCACCGCGTAGAGGGCGAACGTGGCGGCACTGCGGGCGTCGTCGGACGTCGCGGTACCGAGGCTGAGGGCGACCCCCACCGCGACGAGGAGCGCCCCGGTGGCGGTTCGTAGCCGTCCGATCGGCCGTTGCTCCACGGCCGCCTCACGCAACGCCTCCAGTGGGCGAACGCGTGCTGCTCGGCGCGACGCCGACCAGACGGCCAGCAGCGCGATCAGCGGCCCGGCGGCGAGCGACACCGTGACCGGCCAGTGCTCGTAGCGGACCCGGAAGGTCGCCGGCTGGAATCCGACGTCGACAAGCAGTCGACCCAGCACCGGAGCGAGCGCCGCGCCGGCCAGGAGCCCGGCGAGTCCCGCCGTGACACCGACGACGAGCGCCTCGACGTACACCATGCGGCGGATCTGGCCACTCGTCGCGCCGACGGCGCGCAACAAGCCCAACTCACGGCGGCGCTGCGCGACCGTGAACGCGAAGGCGGAGGCGACCACGAAGACCGTGACGAAACCGGCGAGAACCGCCGTGGCGGTGAGCACCTGCATACCGATCCAGCGGGTACGGGCGTCGCCCCGAGGCTCCAACGCTCCGCGTCCGTCGCCGGTCAGCGCCCGTCCGTCGTCGCCGACGACACCGCGGGCCGCCGCGGCGACGTCCTCGGCATCGACCCCCGACGCGACAAGCAGACCGATGGCCCGGACGCCGGGCGCGAGCGCGGCGGCAACCTCGTCCGCGACGTAGACGCCGGGCGCATCGACCAGACCGGTGACGGTGTACGACTGCGGCCCTGCTGCCGTGAGCAGGGTGAGCGGCCTGCCCGGACGCAGCCCCAGCGCACGGTCGACGACCACCTCGCCGGCCTGCCGGGGCGCCTCGCCGGCGGTGAGACGGAATCCACCCAGCCGGGTGCTGGACCAGCCGTGCCCCTGGTGGGCGTCCTCTCGCTGGCCGTCGGTGGCCGGGGGCCGGCCGTCGACCAGCGCCTGGGCGTAGAAGGTCCGGTCCGGCACCGCGGCCGTGACCCCCGGCACCTCGGTCAGCCTGCTGGTGAGTTCCGCCGCCCTGGCGGCCGACCAGGGCCGGGTCGGCGCGAACGAGTCGGCCGACGCACCGGCCTCGGGGCTCTGGACGACGACTGCCGCGTACGCCAGCCGGTCGGGCACCTGCGGGCGTCCGGAGGCGAGCAGCAGGGTGGCTGCCGCTACCAGTGCCACGCCGACGGCGACGACCACGAACGCGCTCACCGACCTTCGGAGGCTCAGCACGACCGCTCCCCGGCGATCTCCGCCGGGGCGGTCTCCTGCTCGGCGATCCGCGCGGCGACGACCGTAGCGGTGATCCCGCCGGTCATGTCGTCGACGATGCGGCCATCGGCGAGCAGCAGGACCCGATCGGCGTACGCGGCGGCGATCGGATCGTGGGTCACCATCACGACGGTCTGCCGGTGGTCGTCGACGAGTGCGCGCAGCAGCCGAAGGATCTGCCGAGACGCCGCGCTGTCCAGCGCCCCGGTCGGTTCGTCGGCGAAGACCACCGCGGGACGGGTGATCAACGCCCGCGCCACGGCGACGCGCTGCTGCTCGCCGCCGGACAGTTCGCTCGGCCGGTGGCCGGCCCGATCGGCCAGCCCCACGGCGTCGAGCGCGGCAGTGACGTCCCGGGCCGGGGGGCGGCGCCCGGCCAGGCGCAGCGGCAACTCGACGTTCTGCGCCGCGGTCAGCGTGGACACCAGGTTGAACGCCTGGAACACGAAGCCGATCCGCTCGCGACGCAGCCGAGTCACCTCGTCCTCGCCCAGGTCGTTGAGGCGACTGCCGCCGATGACGACGGTCCCCTCGGTGGGCCTGTCCAACCCGGCCGCGCAGTGCAACAGGGTGGACTTGCCCGAGCCCGACGGACCCATCACCGCGGTGAACGTGCCGCTGGCGAAGCTTGTCGTCACGTCGTCGAGCGCCGTCACCCGCCGCGCTCCGGTGCCGTACACCGCCCGTAGCCTGGTCAGGGTCACCGTCTGTGTGGTCATGTCCGCCAGCGTGCCGGCTCGAGCAGGTGTCGGGCGTCGTGCCGCAGCGGACAGTTTCCGGTCCGCCTCTGAGTGGAACCGGGTGCCGGAACGCGGCCGAAGTCCTGCCTGAGGATGACCACCCACAGGTGGACGCGCCGGGTCCGGCCGGCCGATACGCTCGGGCAGGTGACCGCCTTCCTGCTGACCCGGCGGCTGCGGCCGGTGGAACTGGCCACCGTGGACGCCGTGCTCGCCGTGTCGGTCGGTGGGCTGCTCGGTCCGTACGCGGCGCTGGAATCGCCGCTGCGTGGTGGCGTGCACGAACCGCTGTGGGTGTCGGTGCTCGTCGGGATGGCCCTCGGGTTGCCGTTGGCCGTCCGCCGACGGTGGCCGGTCACGGTCGCCGTCGTGATCAGCTGTGTCGCCGCCGTCGCCCTGATCACCGGCGTGGTTCCCAGCTATGCCGCCGCCGCGCCAGGGCTCGCCGTCGGTCTGTCCGTCTACACGGTGGCCGTGTCGACGAGCATGCACCGGTCGGTGCTCTGCGTCGCCGGTTGTCTCGCTCTGGTGAGCGTCGCCCTGGTGTTCAGCGAGAGTGATCTCTGGTCGCGGACCGGTGCGGTCGGCTACGCCGCCTTCATGATCGTGCCTGCCGGGATGATCGGCTGGCTGGTCCGGGAGCGCCGCGCCCTCGCCGTCCGTCAGGGCGAGCACCTGGTCCGCCAGGCCGCCACCGACGAGCGGTTACGGGTGGCGCGGGACGTGCATGACGTGGTCGCGCACACGCTGAGCCTCATCGTGGTGAAGGCAGCCGTCGCCAACCACGTCGCCGAGGCCGACCCCCGCGAGGCGGGAGCCGCCCTGCGGGTGATCGAAGAGACCGGTCGCAACGCGTTGACCGACGTCCGCCGGGTGCTCGGCGTGCTGCGCGAGGGCACCCCGTACGCCCCGAACCCCGGGCTGGACGAGTTGCCCGCGCTCGCCCGGCAGGCCGCGATCGGCGGTGTCGACGTACGGCTCGACGTGCGACGGGAGGAACCGGCCGCCGCAGCGGTGCCGGAGTCGGTGGGTCTGGCGGTGTACCGGATCGTGCAGGAGGCGGTGACGAACGTGGTGAAGCACGCGGCGCCGGCCAACTGCTGGGCGACGGTGACCGTCACGCCCGGCGAGGTCAGGGTCGAGGTGATCGACGACGGCCGCCGCCCGGTCTTCCCCGTCGGGGAGGGACACGGGATTGTCGGGATGCGGGAACGGGTGGCGGTGCACGGTGGCGAGTTCCACGCCGGTCCACGCTCCAGCGGCGGCTTCATCGTCACGGCCAGCCTGCCCTACCGGGCGGCCGCGTGATCCGGGTGCTGATCGCCGACGACCAGGCGCTGCTGCGTGGCAGTTTTCGGCTGTTGGTCGATTCGACACCGGATTTCATCACCGTCGCCGAGGCGGGCACCGGCGCGGCGGCCGTGGCGCTGTCGGCCGAGCACCGGCCGGACGTGGTGCTGATGGACGTGCGGATGCCGGAGATGGACGGCATCGAGGCGACTCGACGGATCTGCGGCGATCCGGCGGGTGCCGGCACCCGGATCATCATCCTGACCACCTTCGACCTGGACGAGTACGTCTACGGGGCACTGCGCGCCGGAGCCAGCGGGTTCCTGCTCAAGGACACCCCGCCGGCGGACCTGCTGGCCGGCATCCGGGTGGTGGCCGCCGGCGAAGGGCTGCTGGCACCGACGGTGACCCGCCGGCTGATCGACGAGTTCGCGCGTCGGCCCGAGCCGGCCCGGCCGCTGCCCCGGCGGCTGGATGCGGTGACCGAGCGGGAACGGGAAGTGCTCACGCTGATCGCCCGCGGCCTGTCCAACGCGGAACTGGCCACATATCTCAATCTCAGCCCGACCACGGTCAAGACGCATGTCGGACGGTTGTTGACCAAGCTGGCGGTACGTGATCGGGCGCAACTGGTCATCGTTGCCTACGAAACGGGCCTGGTTCAGCCGGGCGGCCCGCGCTGGTCGGCTCGCCCGCATCGACGGGAGCCATGAGCCGGTACGTCGCCCGGCTGCGTAACGCCTACGCCTCGACCGCCGACGCTCCGCAGATTTCCGGAACGTTTCCGGAAGTTGTTGACAGTGCGTCGGGGCGATATCGAGACTGACCGTTCGGGGACATGCACACCCGTCGATCGAGAACGTCCAGCGTCAAGGAGGGCCCGTGAACAGCGACCTGCGCCAGCGAAAAAGGGTTGCTCGAACAGCTGTGCCGACGGCGGTGTTGTTGCTGATAAGCAGCGCTGTCGCGGTCCAGTCGAGCGCCCCGGCCGCGGCGGCCGAGACCACGCTGCGGGCCGCTGCCGCCAACGCCGGGCTGTTCTTCGGCGTCGCCGCCTCCCCCAACCGGCTCTACCCGATCGTCGGTCAGGAGTTCAGCCAGCTGACGCCTGAGAACGACATGAAGCCGGACAGGATCGCCACCTCCAGCGGCGGGCTGCAGAACACCAGCGGTGCGGACACCTTGGTCAACCACGCCCAGAGCAACAACATGCTGGTCCGTGGCCACACGCTGGTCTGGCACTCGCAGGCCGGCGCGTTGCAGGGCGCCAGCCAGGCGACGCTCAACACCTTCATCGGCAACGCCATCAACCGCTGGGGCAGCAGGATCGCGTACTGGGACGTGGTCAACGAAGCGCTGGAGGACAACAACACCGGCCGGCGGCGCAACCAGTGGCCGCACACCATGAATCGGGACGCCAACGGCGACGGTGACTTCTTCGACGCCGGCGACACCGACGTCATCCGGGACTCGTTCATCCGGGCCAAGCAGGTCGTGCAGGCCGGCGGGCTGAGCACCAAGCTCTGCATCAACGACTACGACGTCGATGGCCTGACGGTGCAGGGCGGCACCCCGAACCGCAAGGCCAACGCGCTGTACGACATCGTCCGCAACTACCGGCAGTACATCGACTGCGTCGGGTTCCAGGCGCACTTCAACGACAACCCGAACAGCATCATCACCGACGACCTGCAGGCCAACATCCAACGCTTCGCCGACCTCGGCGTCGAGGTACACATCACCGAGCTGGACATCGACGACGACCTGAGCAACAACGACATCGGCGCGGGCCAGGCGGAGAACTACCGCAAGGTCGTACGGGCCTGCCTCAACGTCGCCCAGTGCACCGGCATCACCGTCTGGGGCATCTCCGACAGCGAGTCGTGGCGCTCCTCGGAGCGGGGCCTGCTGTTCACCGGCGGCAACGGCAGCTACCAGAAGAAAGCCGCCTACCACGCGGTTCTCGACGAGCTGAACAAGGGCCGCAACTCCACCCCACCGCCGACCACGCCGCCGGTGACGCCGTCCGTCCCGCCGACCACGCCGCCTGTCGATCCGACCACCCCACCGCCACCGACCACGCCGCCGACCACCGGATGCTCCGCGACGGTCTCGCTGAACTCCTGGACCGGTGGGTTCGTCGCCACCGTCAGGGTCACCGCCGGCACCGCGCCGATCAGTGGCTGGAGCGTCCAACTCACCCTGCCCTCCGGGGCCACCGTCACCAACGCCTGGAACGCCAACCGCTCCGGCAGCAGCGGCACCGTGCAGTTCAGCAACGTCAGTTACAACGGCTCGGTGAACGCCGGCCAGTCCACCGAGTTCGGTTTCCAGGGCACCGGGACCGCCACCGGCCTGACCCCGGTGTGCACCGCCAGCTGAACATCACCTGTCCTGATCGGCCGGCATGCCGGCCGATCAGGACAGGCACCACGGCGACGCAACGAGCCGAGGCGGGTCAACCCGACCGCAGCCGGGCTCGCCATGGATGATCCGGGTGGACCAGGCCGAGCGTCGCGTCCAACCAGCCGCGTTCCGCGCGGGACAGCAGCGGCAGCACGCCGGTGAAGTCGGCCTCATCCTTGTCGCGCGGGTGCTTTGCCTTGAACAGCAGTACGACCTCGATAGCCAGGTACGGGATCCCGTCGTCGCTGCGCCGGATGATCTCGCGATACGGCCGCCGGATCCGCCGTTCGTCGCGGCGGCAGAGCCAGACGTCGCCGTCGTGCGGCTCCCGGAAGACGTCGAAGCGCCACCTGCCTGCCGCCGGATCCCAGGCCCACGTCTGATGCGAGTCGCCGGCCAAGGCGTCGGCCGTCAACGGCACCAGCGTGCCCTCACCCGCCGGCACCCAGAAGTCGAGCTCGGGAAAGAGCGGCGGCAGGAGCGCGAAGTGCGCCCCAGGCACGGCGACCTCCAGGTCCCCGTGGGCCCGGGTCTGCTCGCTGCGGAACAGATCCACCGCCCAGCCGGCCGCGACGTACCAGGGGATCGGCAGGTCGCGAAGGCGTTCGGCCATCTGGACCGGCTGCCAGGCCTCCCACGCATCGACATCGGGATGGTTCACGACGCGAGCCTACGGCGTAGGAGAGAGCCGATCGTCTCAGCGCCGTCGGCGACAGTGACACCACGTCACAAGCGGTGGTGACACCGCGTCACTGACGTCTCCGGCGCGTCCGCGCTGTCATGGGGACACGCTCGTCGTGGACCAGCAGGCCACCTGCGTGCGACATCGCGAGCGTCACGGCTGCCACGCCAACGGCCGACCGCCCTGTTCCGCTGACCGCGACGCGGCCGTGCTCGGACGAACCAAAGCACCGGGAGCCTCGGCAGTACGGACTGGTGCGGGTCACCGGGTCGAGTGTGCGGCACCATGACCGGCGCGGATCACCCGGCCAATCGGTCGTCGCACGACGGAGCAGGCTGGGCTATAGCGTTGAGGCGGCTGTGCCATCGCGGCCAGCGGGGGGAGACATGGAACTTTTCGGACGGCACGCCGAGACCGCGGTACTGGACCGGCTGCTGGATCGGGCGGCGGATCGCGCCGGTTCCGGGCTCGTGCTGTGGGGTGAGCCGGGCATCGGCAAGACCGCTCTGCTTGAGTACGCCGTCGAGACGGCGTCCGACGCGACGGTGTTGCGGTGTCGGGGCATTCGGATGGAGACCGGGCTCGCGTTCGCCGCACTGCACGAGTTGCTGTGGCCGGTGTTGGACCGACTGGAGACGCTCCCCGCCCCGCAGGGTGCAGCGTTGCGGGGCGCGCTGGGAATGAGCCGAGAGCCGGCCAACCGATTCCTCATCGGCGCTGCCGTGCTGTCGCTGCTCTCGGGTCTCGCCCAGGAGCGACCGGTGCTGGTCGTGGTGGACGACGCTCAGTGGGTCGATGAGGCGAGCGCGCTGTGCCTGGGGTTCGTCGCCCGGCGGGTGGCGACGGAGCGGGTCGCGATGCTGCTGACCGGACACGAGGATCCCGCATCGGGGCCGTGGGAGGGGTTGCCGGCCCTGGCGGTCGGAGGTCTGGCCGACGAGGACGCGTACCAGCTTCTGACCGCTGTCGTGCCGGGGATCGACACGGCGCTGGTCGATCGGACGGTACAGGCGGCGGGTGGCAACCCGCTGGCGCTGCACGAACTGCCCACCCTCGATCGCGAGACCGACGGCGGGGCGACCCTCCCGCACTCCGGGAACCCGGTGCCGGTGGGCCCACGGTTGCGGCGGGCATTCTGCGCACGGGCCGAGGCCCTGAAACCGTCGACCCGGGCGTTACTCCTGCTGGCTGCCGCCGAGGGCCGGGGCGACCGGCACGTCGTGCACCGTGCCGGCGCCGCCTGGGGCATCGACACCTCCGCCTGGGACGAAGCCCTGCGTTCGGGCCTGCTCCATGCCTCGGGAAGCCGCCTGGAGTTCCGGCACCCACTGATTCCGACAGCCATCTACGACGGTTCCCCCTTCGCGGAGCGGCAGGCTGTGCATCAGGCGCTGGCGGCCGCCCTGCCGCGGGACGCCACCATGGAGCGGGCCTGGCACCTGGCAGCCGCTGCCGACGGGCCGGACGAGGACGTCGCCACACTGCTGGAGCACGCCGCCGAGGAGTGCCTGCGACGCAGCGCGGGTCCGATGGCGGCTCGCGCCCTGGGTCGGGCCGCCGAGCTGTCCCCGAAGCCAGCGGACGCCACGCGCCGGCTGGCCGCCGCCGCCCGCGCCGCCTGGCACGCCGGCAACGCTGAGGCGGCGCGGCAGTTGCTCGAGGAGGCTGAACGCCTGAGCGGTGTGCTTCCCGTCGTCCGGCAGAGCGGCGGGCTGCGCGGGATCCTCGAATTCGCGTACGGCATGCCCGAGCGCGCCCACCATTACCTGACCAGCGACATGGCCGCGGTACCCGAGACCCGCCGCGCCCTGGAACTGGGCACGGTGGCCGTCCGCGCCGCCTGGTCGGCCGGGCGGTCCGATCTCCAGCAGGAGGCGCTACGACGCGTGCGGGCCGTGGACACCGCCGCTGACTCCGCGGTGTCGGGACTGATGCCCGTGCTGGAGAACTGGTGGTCCTGCTACGACGTGACCGGCGAGGCCACCCCGACGACCCGGGATCTGGCCAGCGACGTCGTCGGTCGGCTCGGTACGGTCGCGTGGGAGTTGCTCCCGCCCGTGCCGTTGGTCCAGGCCTGGGGCATCGAGGGTGGACTGCTCGACGTGCTGCGCATGCAGGCCGTGCAGCTGCGGCGTCGGCACGAGCTCACCGCGCTGGCACTGGTGCTGGCCCAGATCGCGGTCCTCGACACCGCCGCGGGCCGGTGGGCCGCCGCCGAGCTGGCGGCGACCGAGGGCCTGCGACTGGCCGAGGAGGTCGAAGCGGATCACCTCGCCACGCAGAGCCGAAGCTGCCTCGGCTTGTTGGCTGCCGCCCGCGGCGAGCATCGCGCCGTCGAGGAGCAGACCACGCGGATGTTGCAGGTCTCGGTGCCACGCGGAGTGCGGGCGCTCAGCGCATCGGCGTACTGGATCCGTGGACGGGCGGCGCTCTTCGACGGTCGTCCGCAGGAGGCGCTGAGCGACCTGCTGTGCCTCGTCGAGCCCGGCCACGAGGCCGCCCACAGCACCTTCGCACTGCTCGCCGCCCCGGACACCGTTGAGGCGGCGGTGCAGGTCGGCAACAGCGACGCCGCCGGGTCTCAGCTCGCCATGGTGCAGGAGTGGGCACAGCGTACCGGCGCCACCTGGGCTCGCACGGCCGGCCATCGGCTCAGCGCGCTCGTTCAGGGTGGATCGGCGGCCGAGGCCTCGTTCCGAGCCGCCCTGGACGTCGCGGGAGCGGGGACACAGCCGTTCGAGTACGCCCGCACCCGGCTGCTGTACGGGGAGTGGCTGCGGCGGGCGCGTCGCCGGGCCGACGCCAGCACACAACTCGCCGCCGCGGCCGAGACCTTCGATCGCCTGGGCGCGGGCCCACTGCGGGTGCGGGCGCTGCGCGAGCAGGCCCTGACTGACCGGCGGGCCGCCCTCCACGTGGCCGATCCTCCTACCGCTGCCGGGCTGACCGCGCAGGAGCTCCGGGTCGCGCGGTTGGCCGCGGTCCGTCTGACGAACCGGGAGATCGCGGCACAGCTGTTGATCAGCCCGCGCACGGTCGGCCACCACCTGGCCAACGTCTACCCCAAGCTGGGCATCACCTCCCGTACCGAGCTGGCCAGGATCAACTTTGATGGAGACCTGCGGCTCAGCTAGCGGGCGACGACCGGTCCGACCGTGCGCCGTCGGTCGTCGGGCACCGGCTGGCACCCGCCCGTCGGCGATTCTCACCGAGCAGAGTTCTGCTCCCACCGCGACGGGTCGTCCTCCAACGCGGCGCGGTCCCAGTGCCCCCGGTCCGCAGCGGCTTCGTAGGTGCTCTGGAGGAACTCGGCGACCGCACGGTCCGGGTCCGGTGCGCTGCGGGCGACCTCGTACGGCAGCAGGAACTGCTTGAACTCGGCACTGAAGTACGCGCCTTCGGGGCGCACCTGCTGCTCGGCGAACCCGTCGGGCTCGGGATAGGCGTAGGAGTAGAAGGCGCCTTCCTCGCCGCCGCCGGGCCAGAATCCGCAGCTGGACAGTTCCCGGGAGTAGCCCTCGACCATCACCCAGTCCCCGCAGTTGGGCACGCCGCCCGGGTGCGGTGGGGCCGACCGGCCGGAGAAGCGGGTGCAGGCGAGGTCCATCCCACCCCAGAAGAAGTGCACCGGACTGACCTTGCCCACGAAGTGCGACCGGAACTCGCCGATCACCCGGTTCGCCTGCAGCAGCTGTCGCCAGAACAGGGCGGCCGCCTCGCCGTCGTAGGAGGCGTGTTCGTGGTCCTCCGCGAAGGGAATCGCCGGATCGACCTCGTTGGGGCGCGGCCGGATCGGTGCCTCGATACCGAGTTCGTCGAGCATGGCCATGACCCGCGAGTAGAACTCGGCGACCGCCATCGGCCGGAGCGGGAGGCTCCGCGCGCCGCCGTTGCTGCTACGAACGTCGAGCCGATGGCCGATGAAGTCGAACTCGATCTCGAAGGCCCCCGTGCCGTACGGGATGGCGGACGTCGTCAACCCGCGAGGGCTCACGTACAGCGGCACCTGCCACCAGTGGTTGAGCAGCGGAGCGTGCGCCATACGGATCTTGCCCACGATCTGGGTCCACATGTGCAGGGTCTCGCGGGTGGGGGTCCAGTCCGAGACCCGCAGGCTCGGCCAGCTCGTCGTTGCCGGGCTTGTCATCGCTACTCACATCCTTGGCGCTGTCACGGGAGGGTGACGGTCGTCGTGGTCGGGTCCCCGGTTCGGCCGGCCGACGCGTCAGCGGTACTCGGGGTTGGCGGCATCCGGATGGACTCCGGCGTCCCAGGCAGTGCGCTGGTTGCCGTACGCCGGGAACCCGCCGGCACGACGCATCATCGACGCGAGGTGAAGCAGGTTGTAGGTCATGAACGCGGTATTGCGGTTGGTGAAGTCGTTCTCCGGCCCACCGGAACCCTCGTCAAGGTAGGACGGCCCGGGCCCGACCTCACCGAGCCAACCCGCATCGGCCTGTGGCGGGACAGTGAAGCCGATGTGCTGCAAGCTGTAGAGGATGCTCATCGCGCAGTGCTTCAGGCCGTCCTCGTTGCCGGTGAGCAGGCACCCACCGACCCGCCCGTAGTAAGCGTACTGGCCCTGGTCGTTGAGGACGCCGGAGTAGCCGTAGAGCCGCTCGATCACCCGACGGGTCACCGAGCTGTTGTCGCCCAGCCAGATCGGTCCGGCGATGACCAGGATGTCTGCGGCCAGCACCCGGGCCAGCAGCGCGGGCCATTCGTCGGTCTCCCACCCGTACTCGGTCATATCGGGTCGGACGCCGGTGGCGATGTCGTGGTCGACGGCGCGAATCTGGTCCACGCTGACGCCGTTCGCCTCCATGATCGCCACACTGCGGTCGACCACCCCCTGGGTGTGGCTACGGCCGGGGGAACGGTTGAGGGTGCAGTTGATGTATGTCGCGCGCAGCCCGGTGAAGTCGGGCTGCTCGATCCCCGTCGCGGTCATGGGGTCCTCTCCTGGTATCGGTCGTGCCGTCGGCCCGTCGGTCGACTCGAAGGCCCTCGCACCTCGACGTCGGTCGGTCCAGGCGCAGGATCCGGCAGGACAGGGCCTGGCTGCCCAGCGCAGCGGTGCGCACGCTGGGCCCACGTAACGAGTGTCGGACGCTGCGGCCCGCGCCGGATCGGCCGGTCAATCGGTCGGTCCTGCTCAGGCAGGCAGGCAGGCGGGCGGGCAGGCGGGCAGGCGATCACAAGTGATCAACTGCGTCGACGACCGTGAGACGACCACCATCGCCGGGATCCGGGTCCGGGATCATCGTCTCCGGATCAACGAGATAGACCTCGTGACCGTCAAGCGTGAGCCGACGCGCGACCTCCAGGAGCATCCGTCGGGCCACATCGTCGATGGAGTGCACCAGCGAGACGTCGAGAACCACTCGGGGCTCCGCAGGCGAACTTTCCACGAGCTCCCGAACGATCCGCTCGGCTCCCGCGAAGCGGATTCCGCCCTGCAACCGGAGAACCCGGGTCGCGTCCGCTCCACCGCCTCGTACTCGGTTGGACCGCACCACCGCGCGCGCTGCGGGAGGAACCTCCATCACATGCAACCCCATGTCGTACGAGAACCGCTCGAACAGCGACACTCCGCGCACGCTGTTGCCGTGCCGGTCCAGTCGCGGCGAGAAGGTGGCGATGCCGAGTTGACCAGGGAGGGCACCGATCAGTCCCCCGGCCACACCGCTCTTCGCCGGAATGCCGACCTGCGTGGCCCAGTCGCCAGCGGCGTCGTACATTCCGCAGGTGGCCATGACGCTCAGGACCTGGCGCACCACCGCCCCGTCCACCACCTGCTCGTTCGAGAGGGGATTCACGCCACTGTTGGCCAGCGTCGCCGCCATCATCGCCAGATCCCGGGTGGTCACGAGCACCGAGCACTGACGGATGTAACCGTCGACGACGGTCCGGGGATCCTCGGTGAGGATGTCGTGGCTGCGGAGCATGTGCGCGATGGCGAGGTTGCGGTGCGCGTTCTCCATCTCGGATGCGCACACCGTCTCATCGACGGTCAGCTGACGGCCCGCGAACGCCGAAAGCCCCTGAACGACGCGGTCGACCCGCTCGACGGGCTTCAGGTCCTCCGGTCCGGCGAGTGAGTGAGCGGTGATCGCGCCAGCGTTGATCATCGGATTGCGGGGACGCCCCGTCTCGCTTTCCAGGGATATCTCGTTGAACGCCTCCCCGGACGGCTCGACCCCGACCTTGGCGAGCACTCGATCGAAGCCGCGATCGGAGAGTGCCATCGCGTACACGAAGGGCTTCGAGATCGACTGGATCGTGAACGCGACATCGACGTCGCCGGCACCGTGGACCGTGCCGTCGACCGTGGCGAAGACCGCTGCGAGACGGTCAGGATCAGCTGTCGCGAGTTCGGGAATGTACCCGGCCGGCGCTCCGGAGGTGTCCGATTCGACATCTCCAAGTGCCTCAGTCAGATAGTCGGGAACGACTGACCGCATCCGTCCTCCTTGGCAGTAGTTCGCCTGCCCGTACTCATGCGCTCGGCAGGTGTGGGCTCGGCCACCTGCGTCTGGCGGAAGGCATGCTGCTCAGCCGTTGCGGCGACGAGGGTTCGCAGCTCGGCGGCCTCGACGTTCGCTCCGAATGCGGCGGTCCCAGGCTCCAGGTAAGTGCCGGCCATGAGGGGACCGATCGCAACCGGGTCGAACCCGAGCGCGTCGATCAGCTGCGCCACCGCCGCGACGTCGTCGGGAGCGTCGCCGGCGATCGCGATCGCCTTGCGCCCGGGCCGCCCTGCCGGACGCGCCCCGTCTTCGAGGTCGTGATAGCCCATGTGGTTCAGGGCCTTCACGACATGCGCGCCGGTCAGGAACCGCTGCACGGCATCGCTCGACGACACGCCGGGCGGGACGATCGTGTCGCGCGGGCCGTCGATCTCCCACCAGTGGTTCATCGCATCCACGACGAGCTTCCCCTTCAGCTCGTCTGCCGGGAGCTCGCGGTGCTTGCCGAGCGGAAGCGCGAGGATCACGACATCCGCGGCTGTCGCGACCTCGGTCGGCCACCCGGCAGTAGCGCCGGGGGTCAGCACCTCGGTGGTCAAGGCGATCCTCGCCGGATCTCCGGATCCGGAGATCAGGACACGGTAACCTGCGGCGACGGCCAGGCGGGCCAGGACGGTGCCGACCTTCCCGGCGCCCAGGATGCCGATAGTGGTGGCCTGAGAGGTCATCGTGTCGCCCGCGCCGTGACCGTGGACTGCTCGGCGAGCAGCTCGCGCACCCGTGGGATGACCTGCGTGCCGTACAGCTCGACCGACCGCATCCGAGCCGAGGCGGAGACCGCCCCGGCGGCGGAATAGATCATGTCGAAACGACCCACGTCCAGCACCCGGATCGCGCGGGCGATCCTCGCCGCGACGGTCTCGACCGACCCGACGTACAGCGAGCCGTGTTCCACGTCGGCATCGAACTCCCTCCGCCGGAGCGGCGGCCAACCGCGCAACGCGCCGATCCGATCACGGATCTCCCGGTAGCCGGGGTAGAACAGCTCCTTGGCCTCCTCGTCGGTCGCGGCGACAAAGCCGGGCGAGTGCATCCCGACCGGCGCAGCGGTCGTGCCAAGCTGCTGGTGCGCGCGTCGGTACAGGTCCACGTACGGAGCGAAGCGATCGGGTGCGCCACCGATGATGGCGAGCATCAGCCGGAACCCGTAGTGCGCGGTGCGCAGCACCGACTGCGGCGTCCCACCCACTCCCACCCAAGTGTTCAGACGGCCCGAGTCCGTCTTCGGATAGACGTCCGCCTCCTGCAGGGAGGCGCGAGTGGTGCCCTGCCAGGTCACCGGCTTCTCGTCAAGCAGTCGGTGGAATAGATCGATCTTCTCCTCGAACAGTACCTCGTAGTCCTTCAGGTCGTACCCGAACAGCGGGAACGACTCGGTGAACGACCCTCGCCCGAGAATCACCTCGGCGCGACCCCTGGAAAGCGCATCGACCGTGGCGAAGCGCTGGAACACCCGCACCGGATCATCAGAGGACAGCACCGTCACCCCCGACGCGAGCCGAATACGTTTCGTGGCGGTCGCGATGCCGGCCAGCACCGTCTCCGGACTGGAGATCGCGTACTCCGGCCGGTGGTGCTCACCCAATGCCACCACGTCGATGCCGACCTGGTCAGCCAGCACCGCCTCGGCCACCACCGCGCGGATCGCCTGCGCGTGCGAGACGATCTCCCCCCGGTCATCACGGGGACGGTCTCCGAAGCTGTCGACACCAAACTCGAGCTGCGATACATCCATCGTGTGCGACTCCTTCACGGTCTTCGTCCCTTCTGCGCCCGGCGGGCGCAGAAGGAGCCACGAGCGGGCCCTTCGTCTGCTCCCGGACCGGCGTGTCCCTTTCGCCCGACTGATTCGGCCATCGGCGGCCTCGAAATTTAGTTGACATGTGAATCATGCACCGATATTGTTGCGACCGCAAACACCGAGGAGAGCGATGGGCACAACGAGGCGTCGGCGACT
Source organism: Micromonospora sp. C51 (assembly GCF_018070435.1). Taxonomy (NCBI): domain Bacteria; kingdom Bacillati; phylum Actinomycetota; class Actinomycetes; order Micromonosporales; family Micromonosporaceae; genus Micromonospora; species Micromonospora sp. C51. The sequence goes on from NZ_JAGPXQ010000008.1 coordinate 92,855, forward strand.
CCCCACCAGCGAAGAGCTCGCGATATGGCGGGCGCACATCGAGACGTTCGAGATCGTCCGCTCCCGCATCGAGTCCCGCCTGCACCAGGACTCGCAGCTGTCGAGCGGAGACTACCGAGTGTTGCTCGCACTGAACGAGGCGCAAGGGAAGGCGTTGCGGTCCTCGGAGCTCGCCAACCAGATCGGGTGGGAACGCAGCCGCCTGTCCGGGCAGCTGGGCAGAATGGAGAAGCGCGGCCTGGTGCGCCGCGAGCCCTGCGAAGAAGACGCCCGCGGGTCACGGGTCCTCCTCACCGAGGACGGCGAGCGCGCTTTCCGCGCCAGCACCTTCCCCCACCTGCAGGCGATCAAGGAAGTGTTCGTCGACGCGTTCACTCCGGCGCAACTCGCCCATCTGGCCGAGGCCGCGACGGCGATGCGTCGTCATCTGAGTCTCTGAGCAAACGCACGCCTCGTTGCGGTCCTTCGACCCCCGGCCGCGGCAGTCCTCGGGTGGCTGGTGCCCCCGCAGTCACAGTTGGCCATTTACATGCAGCGATAGCTATCCGTAGAGTTGCCCGAACCGACGTGGATCACGGGGGCGCCGGATGGCTGGTGTGTGCGTACAAGTGTCGCGGCGTTGGTGGACCGTCGCGGTCGCGGCGGCCGTGCTCGTTGCGGGGGTGATCATGCCGGGCCCGGCCACGGCGGCGCCGTCCGGCATCGCACCGCCATCGCCGCCGTCGAGCGTCAGGTCCGACGACTATCCCAGTGACGGCACCCCGAGCGGAGGGGTGGGCGTGCCTGGCACGTTCGAGGTGACCGCGCCGGCCGTCCGGCCAGGCAAGGTGAAGGAGTACGCCTACAGCCTGGACTCCGGTGTGCTGATCGCGGCGGAGACCGTCCCGGCGCGGACGTCTGACCGCGGATCGACGATCAGCGTGTCCCCGACGCATGACGGCGTCAACGTGCTGCGGGTGTGGTCGCGGGACCACGCGGGTCGCATCTCGGCTCCGGTGACCTACACGTTCACTGTCCGGGCCAGCTCCGGGCCGGGCGATCCCGTCGTGCCGCTGCCGCCGGCGATCACGTTCCCCAACGGCAGCGACGTCTCCGCAGGCGGTCAGCTCACGGTGAAGTTCGACGCGGGGGGGTGACACCGACGTCACCAGTTTCCGATACAGCATCGATGGCACTGGGCTGGGCAGCACCGTGCCTGCCATCAGCGCCGGTGGCTCGGCCACCGTCACCCTCGACGTCGGCAATGTCAGCGGTTCACGGCCGATCTACGCGGTTGCAGTGGACGACATCGGCAATCGGGTCAGTGGCCTGAGCCAGAGCGAGTTCACCGTGCCGCCGGCGACGAGCCTGGCTGGCACGGTGTGGGACGCGTACTTCCTGCCACAGGCCGGTGCCGTCATCACCTTGCAACCCGGCGATCATCAGGCCACCTCCGGCGCCGACGGCGGCTACGCCTTCACCGGCCTAGGCCGTGTTTCGTAGGGCGTCGTTGTTGGGCGTGGCGGTGGTCGCTAATGGGAGAGGTCTCCGGTAGTTGGTTCAGCGACCAAGCTAGAACTTCACACCGGAGACCTCGTGCCGAGCGTAACGGCAGTGAGGCGACATGACCTGACCGACGTGCAGTGGGCGGCGCTGGAGCCGTTGCTGCCTGCCGGAATGGGGCATGCTCGGCCGCGCAGATGGACCATGAGACTGATCATCGACGGGATCCGGTGGCGGGTCCGGACCGGATCGCCGTGGCGTGACGTGCCCGCGCCCTACCCGCCGTGGCAGACCTTGTATCGATGGTTTCGGCGGTGGCAGCGTGACGGTGTCTGGGCCCGGATTCTCACCTCGTTGCAGGCCCGAGCGGACGCGGCGGGGTTGCTTGGCTGGACGGTAAGCGTGGACTCGACCATCAGCCGCGCCCACCAGCACGCCGCGGGAGCCCGCCGCGACGGCCAAGCGCAGAAGGAGCCTCCTCGTGGTGTGCAGGCCGAGCCGGCAGATCACGGGCTCGGCCGATCGAGGGGCGGCTGGACCACCAAAAGCCATCTGGCCTGCGAGCAGGGCCGCAAACTGATGGCCCTGGTGGTGACCGCCGGACAGCGCGGCGACAGCCCACAGTTCATCCCCGTACTGGCCAAGATCCGCGTCATGCGAGCCGGTGGTGGCCGGCCACGGACCCGCCCCGACACCGTATTGGCCGACAAGGCGTACACGTCCAAGGCCAACCGCGCCCACCTGCGATCCCGCGGCATCCGCGCGGGCATCCCAAACAAGGCCGACCAGGACGTGCCACCGCAAGGCCAAAGGATCCCAAGGCGGACGCCCACCCGCCTTCGACCCCGACCTCTACCGCCTACGCCACGCCGTGGAATGCGGCATCAACCAGCTCAAACAACACCGCGCCATGGCCACCCGCTACGACAAACTCGCCGTACGCTACGAAGCCACCCTCACCATCGCCGCCATCAACCAATGGCTTCGTGCCCTACGAAACACGGCCTAGCGCCCGGCGTCTACACCGTAACGGCGACCCTCGGCGACCGGTGCGTGGCCAGCTTCCCCTTGGAAATCGACGGTCAGGGGCAGACGGTCGACATCTTCGTACTCCCGGTCGGCGAGGGCCCGGACCACATCTGTTCCGAGTAGCCGCCCGATCCGTCCATCGAGTTGCCCTCGTCCATCGCGGACGGGGGCGTTCTCGTCGTCGAGTCCCTGAATGATCAGGGACGGCGGTCCTGGCGGAGGAAGCAGGACAGCAGTTGGCTGAACTCGTGCGGGTGCTCGATAGCCGGCACGTGCCCGCATCGGCCGAACACGTGCAGACGCACATCGGCCAGGAGCTCAAGCAGGGGTTGGGCTGCGGTCCTGAGCGGGGTGATCCGGTCCTCGGCGCCGTGCACGAGCAGTACAGGCGCGCGGATCGCTGCCAGCGTTTGCGCCGAGAGGGTGAGTTCGTCGACCCATCGTGCCCTCGGTGGAGGGAACAACGACGCGTATGCGGCTGCCCCCGCTCGCATCGCCGCGGCACGGGCGTCGACGGCCGAATCGGTCACGAGCGCTTGGTCGTGGACGAGGCGACTCAGCATGTCTCGTGCGCCCAGGGGACCGGCGGGGGCGGCCCAGAGCGCGTCGAGGTCGGCGGACAGCGGCGCTCCCGGGGCGCCCATCGTCGCGACCGCCACGACCCGGGTGACCTGCTGGGGGTGCGCGGCCGCCAATGCCAACGCCACCGCGCCGCCCATCGAGTGACCCACCACGGCGTAGTGGTCGATGCCGAGGGCAGCCATCAGGCCCGCGGCCTGGTCCGTCCACAGCCGGAGCCCACCCCGGGCACCCGCCGGGACAGGTGTACGACCGAACCCCGCCTGGTCAGGAGCCACCAGGTGACAGGACGTGCCCAGCGCCTGCGCCGTCGTTGCCCAAGCGCCGGACCCGGTCGTGCCGGGTCCGGAGCCGTGCAGCATCAGCACCGCAGGCCCGGTGCCGCCCTCCAGGACGTGGACGGGAGAGCCGTCGACTGTGATGGTCCGACGTGTCGTCACCGGGGCGGGCCAGGTGTGCTCATGCCGATGCGGGGTCGACGGACTTCGAGAAGAGCTCCATCATCGCCCTGCCGAACTGCGGCATGTCGGGCCAGCCCCGGCAGGAGACGAGGTTGCCGTCCACGACGTCGGGAGCGTCGATGACTGTCGCGCCCGCGTTTTCCATGTCACCGGTGATGGGTGGGAAGCAGGCCGTCTTTCGACCCTTCAATAGCCCGTACACCGCTGGTACCTGGGCACCGTGGCACACCAGCGCGATGGGCAGGTTGCGCGCGAAGAAGTGCTCGGTGATGCGCCTGACGTCGGCGTCGACCCTGATCCACTCGGGGGCACGTCCCCCGGGGATGATGAGGGCGTCGTAGCGCTCGACGTCGACCTCGGCCCAGGGCACGTCGACCGGCAGCTTCCGGCCGTTCTTCTCCACGTAGGCGTCGGAGTTGGGGTCGAACTCGTGGATGACCAGTTGCACGTCACGCCTCGTCCGTGACGAGACGTCGACGTCCCAGCCGCCCTCCTGCACGCGATAGTAGGGATACATGGTGTCGAGTTCCTCGGCGGCGTCGCCGGTCAGGAGCAGCGCTCTGGGCACCTGCTTCTCCTCGCATCCTGGGGCGGGTGGGGGTAGATCCGATCCGATCCGATCCGATTCCGTTAGCATTCCCCGGCCCAGGCCGCCCGTCAACCCTCCACCGCCACTCCGTCCGCGTCCTTGGCCTCGTCGAACAATCGTCGGAAACGCTCGCCGGACCGCAGGATGTGCCGACGCATCGCGTAGGCGGCGGCGTCGGGGTCACGCGCGGCGATGGCGGCCACAATCTCCTCGTGCTCGGCCATGGCCAAGTGAGTGACCTGGGTGTCGTGGTGCAGCCGAAAGAGGTGCACGTGGCTGTGCAGGCGAGCGAGCGCTTCCCGGATGACCTGGTTCTCCGCGCTCAGTGCGACCAGGTCGTGAAAGGCGGCGTCGCGTAGACCGAAGGCGCCATAGGCCGTGGGCCCGGTGCCCCCCTCCAGCTCCGCCATCTCCTCCAGCATCGCCCGCAGACCGGCCACCTGCTCCAGCGATGCCCGTTCGGCGGATCTGCGTGCTGCTGCCGGCTCGAGGAGCAGGCGGACCTCGAGCATGTCCTCGAATCGGCGACGGGTGATCTGGGGTGGAATGCGGTAGCCGGCATGGGGCACCCGCACGACCAGGCCCTCAGCCTCCATGCGGTTCAGGGCGTCCCGGATCGGCGTCTGCGAGACCCCCAGCTCCCGCGCCAGAACGTCGATCGTGACCCGGGAGCCGGGCTCGATCCGGAGCGACATCAGCTGTCCGAGCAGCGTGTCGTACACCTCGTCGGCGAGCCGGCCACCAGATCTTCCCGACGACGTGCCGCCCGTCACGGCCCGACGGCCCCGCGCGATCATTCCTTCGTCGTCCATCGTGACGTGAGGCCCTTCTTTGCGTCTTCCGGAACCTGTTGACATCAGTCACAACTCTGCGACATGCTGACGCCCCAGCCGGATCGTATAGGAAAAGTGGCGTACGACCGCCATCCTGCACCGTCGCGGAACCACCCGCGATCGCTCTACTTCGATCACCTGGAGCTCCCGTGAGCGTGCTCGACGTTCTGCGCGGTTCGTCCCCGGGCCGCAGAAGGACGGGAGGACTGCTCGACGGCACGAAGATCCAGTACATCACGCCGCACTCGTGACGCCGGTCCGCGGGTCAACCTCCGCGACAGCCCGCCAACCGCCTGAAACCAACCCGGCAACTGCTCGGCGAAGCACCTAGCGAGGTTCTAGAGGTCCCCACCCAGAAAGCAGGCAAGGATATGCGGTATCAACAGCGAATAGGACGAACATCCGTTCCCGGGCGAAAGGTGCAGCTGGCGACGGCGGCCATGCTGCTGGTGGCCACGACCATGGCGGCTTGCGGCGGTGGCCAGGACGACGGCGAGCAGGCGAATGCCCCCAAGGCGCCGGCGACCATCCCGGAGCTCACCACGGACCCGCTGACCCTCAGCTTCATCTGGTTCGACTGGCCCCCCGCCCAGGCACTCGAAGACTTCGCGAACGCGGAGTACAAGAAGGAGCGGCCGAACGCCACCATCAAGGTGAACACCGTGCCGAATGCGAACTGGCACGACGCGATGTTCACCCAGTTCGCCGCGCGCAAGACCGACTTCGACATCGCGATCCTGGACTCGCAACACATCGGCGAGGCCGTGACGAACGGCAACATCCTCGACATCACCGACTTCGTCAAGAACAACATCGACGTCGAGGCCTACAACCCGTACCTCCTGGCGGCCTACGGCCAGTTCCCCCAGGCGGAGACCGGCAAGCGCGACGAGAACGCCAGCCTGTACGGGCTGCCGCTGCTCGGCGACACCTGGACGATGATCTACCGCAAGGACCTGATCGGCGACCAGCCGCCGCAGACCTGGGACGAGATGATCTCGGTCGCCGAGAAGTGCCAGGCGGACAACCCCGGCGTCAGCGGGCTGGCTTTCCACCAGGCCAACGGCTCCGACGCCGCGGCCGTAACCTACAACACGGTCAACGGCGTCTACGGCGGCAACCTCTGGGACTCCAAGACCCGCAAGATCGACGGCGTTCTCAACGACGCCGCGGGCCAGGAGGCGATGGACGTCCTGGTCAACAGGATGAAGCCGCTGACCGCCCGGGGCTCCGGCAACTGGTTCATCGACGAGGTGAACGCGGCGGTCGCCCAGGGCAAGGCCTGCATCGCGTTCAACTGGATCGCCGCGAGCGGCGGCCTGCTCGATCCAAAGCAGTCGACGCTCGGCACCACCCGGGAGCAGATCCTCGACAAGCTGGGTTTCGCCACCCTGCCGAGCCAGAAGACCAACCTGGTCCCGCTCGGCGGCATGGGGATGCACGTGTCGGCCTACTCCGCCGAGGCGAACCAGGTGGAGGCCCTGAACTTCATGAAGTGGTTCCAGCGGGCTGACGTCCAGAAGAAGTGGGCCGCGGCCGGTGGCGTGCCATCGCGTACGGACGCCCTGGAATCGCCCGAGTTCCTCAATGCCGGGCCGTTCAACCAGGTGTACACCGACTCGGTTCCACGGATGCGGGACATGTGGAACGTGCCCGAGTACGCGCGCCTCGTGGACATCGAGAACACCAACGTCAACGCCGCCCTGAACGGCGCGAAGAACCCGAAGGATGCGCTCGACGACATCGCCAAGGAGCAGCAGGCCGTGCTCGACTCCAGCAACCGCAAGGGCGGCGGCGGGCTGTGAGTGACCCCGTACCTCTGACGACCGAAGACCCCGGGCAGGTGGCGTCCGTGACGCCACCTGCGCCGGGTCGGTCCCGCCGGCTGAGCGACCGGGGGCTCGCCGTGGCCTTCATCTCCCCCGCGATGCTGCTGTTGCTCGCGATGTCGGTGTTTCCGTTGCTCTGGGCGTTGTACCTGTCCTTCACCGACTACTCGGCCACCCGCGGGGGGCCCGCCCGTTTCGTCGGGTTCGGGAACTACACCGCCGTCCTGACGTCGGCGCAGGTCCACCAGCGGGCCTTGACGACGTTGATCTACGTCGTCGGCGCGGTCACCCTGCAGACCGTGCTCGGTTTCGGCATCGCCTACCTGATCTCGCGCCGCACGCACGGGCGAGGAGTGCTGACCACTCTGTTCCTGGTACCGATGATGCTGTCGCCGGTGGTGGTCGGGCTGTTCTGGCGATTCATGCTCGACGCGCAGTTCGGTGTGATCAACAGCATGCTCGGCTCGCTCGGCCTGGGGCAGGTCGAGTGGCTCACCCGGCAGCGCACGGCATTGCTCTCCCTGATCGTGGTCGACACCTGGCAATGGACGCCGTTCATCATGCTCATCGCACTTGCCGGCCTGAGCGCCGTTCCCAAATACCTGTACGAGGCCGCCTCGATCGACCGGGCGTCCGAGTGGTTCCGGTTCCGCACCATCACGCTTCCGTTGGTGTGGCCGCTGCTCCTCATCGCCGTGCTGTTCCGGGCCATCGAGGCTTTCCGACTGTTCGACCTCGTCTACATCCTGACCAACGGCGGCCCGGGTGTCTCCACCGAGACGTTGTCGTTCCACGTCTACAAGGTCGCGTTCCTGGGCTTCAACACCGGAACCGCCTCGGCGTACGGGATTCTCATGGTCCTCGTCGTCATCGTCCTCACGCAGCTCTACCTGCGCTACCTGAACAAGCTCAAGGAGGGCTGATGGCCGTCTCCGTCGATGAGGCCGTGTCCACAGGTCCTGACCGGAATCGCACGCCCCCCGCGCGTCGCCTCGGCGGCCGAGGCCGCTCCGTGCTGGAGGTCGCGCTGCTGACCGTGCTGGCCGTCGTGATGCTCTTCCCGGTGCTGTGGATGATCGAGACGTCCATCAAGGAAAACCGCGACGTCTACGCCATCCCGGCCGAGTTCTTCGGCTTCACGGTCACGATGGACCATTTCAAGGACGTGTTCGTCGGCCCCGACGGCGGACGCTCGGCCTTGTCCGTCGCGTTCCTCAACTCCGCCGTGGTCGCCGGGGTCTCCACGGCGCTGGCCACTGTGCTGGGGGTCCCGGCGGCGTGGGCCTATTCCCGCTTCGGCGTGAAGGCCAAGAAGGACCAGCTGTTCTTCATCCTGTCCACCCGCTTCATGCCGCCCGTGGTGGTCGTGATCCCGATCTTCCTCATGTACCGCCAGGTCGGACTCATCGACAGCAAGCTCGGCCTGATCCTCATCTACACCGCGTTCAACGTCCCGTTCACGATCTGGATGATGAAGGGGTTCGTCGACGAGGTGCCCGCGGAATACGAGGATGCCGCCATGCTCGACGGCTACACCCGTTTGCAGGCGTTCTGGCGATACACCCTTCCGCTGCTCGTGCCCGGCATCGCCGCGACGGCGGTCTTCGCCCTCATCTTCTCGTGGAACGAGTTCGTGTTCGCCATCTTCCTCACCTCCAGCGACGACGTGCGGACGGCTCCACCCGCCATCGCCGGCCTCATCGGTGGCACCACCACGGACTGGGGTCTCGTGGCCGCCGCCTCCGTGGTCTTCGCCCTACCGGTGCTGGTCTTCGCCTACCTGGTGCGCAAGCACCTCATCGCCGGTGTGACGCTCGGGGCGGTGCGACGCTGATGGCGGGCATCGAGGTGACCGCGCTGCACAAGCGCTACCCGGACGGCACGGTTGCCGTCGATCACGTGGACCTGTCCATCGACGACGGCGAGCTGTTCGTGATGCTCGGCCCTTCGGGTTGTGGCAAGACGACCACGCTGCGGGCCATAGCCGGCCTGGAGCGGCAGACGACGGGCGACATCAACATCGGCGACACGCTTGTCAACGACCTGCCGCCGGCCGAGCGCGACATCGCCATGGTGTTCCAGTTCTACGCCCTCTACCCGCATCTGAAGACCCGCGACAACCTGGCGTTCCCCCTGCGGGCCGAGGGGCTGCCCAAGTCGGAGGTGCTCAAGCGGGTCGACGAGGCCGCCCGGCTGATGCGGCTCGGTCCGCTGATGGATCGGCGACCGCGTCAACTGTCCGGCGGGGAGCAGCAGCGTGTTGCGCTCGCCCGCGCCCTGGTGCGACGGCCGCGCGCATTCCTGATGGACGAGCCGCTCACCAACCTGGACGCGGAGTTGAGGGCGGACATGCGTACCGAGATCAAGCACCTGCAGGGAGAGTTGGGGGCGACGATGGTCTACGTCACCCACGACCAGGTCGAGGCGATGTCGCTCGGTCACCGGATCGCCATTCTCAACAAGGGCCGCGTCGAGCAGATCGGCACGCCGCTGGAGGTCTACGACCGTCCGGCGAGTCTCTTCTGCGCTGCCTTCATCGGCTCGCCGCCGATGAACCTGATCGAGGTGGAGGTGGCCGACGGGGCGTTGCGCGCTCAGGGCGGGCTGGCCCTCACCCCACCGCCCGGTCTGTCCCGCGACTGTCACCTGGTCGCAGGTGTGCGGCCGGAAGCGCTGGAGGTCACCGCACCGGGGGCGGAGCGTTCGGTCCCGGCCCGTGTGGTCTCGGCGGAGTGGCTGGGCGACGAGATCATCTACGTCGTCGACCACGGCGGCCAGCACGACGTGCGGGTGCGGATGCCACCGACTGTCCGTTTCGCAGCTGACGCACAGGTCGGGCTACGGCACACCGGCGGGACCCCGGTGGTGTACGACGTGAGCACGGAAGAGCTGGTGGCCTGATGGGAACGGTGGCAGTACAGGGGCTGTGCAAGTCCTTCGGCAAGGTTCAGGCCCTGGACGGGGTGACCCTGGACGTGCCGGACGGTGCCTTCTTCGTCGTGCTCGGGCCCTCCGGGGCAGGCAAGACGACGACGCTGCGGGCGATCGCCGGCCTGGAGAAGCTCGACGCCGGGTCGGTGCACCTGGACGGCGCGGACGCGACCCGTGACGCCCCGGCCGAACGCGACCTGGCCATGGTCTTCCAGAGCTACGCCCTCTACCCGCGACACACAGTGTACGAGAACATCGCGTCGCCGCTGCTGGCCCGGCGCTGTTCGTCCAGCGAGATCGCCGCTGCCGTCGAGCAGATGTCGCGCCTGCTGCACATCGAACGGCTGCTGCAGCGCCGTCCCGCGCAGCTGTCCGGTGGTGAGATGCAGCGGGTTGCCCTGGCCCGGGCGCTGGTCCGTAGCCCGCGCGCGTTTCTCATGGACGAGCCGCTGACGAACCTCGATCTCAAGCTCCGCGTCGAGATGCGTACCGAGCTCACCCGCATCCACCGCAGCCTCGGAGCAACCTTCATCTACGTGACCAACGACCAGGTCGAGGCCCTGTCCATGGCCGACCAGGTCGCGGTGCTCAAGGAGGGGCAGGTGCAACAGGTCGGAACGCCGACCGAGGTGTACGAGCGTCCCGCCAACCAGTGGGTCGCGGGATTCGTCGGGAGCCCGCCGATCAGTCTGCTCGCCTGCCGCGCCGAGGGAGATCGTCTGGTCGGTGCGCAAGGCTGGACGCTGCCTCGGCCCCACTGGACCACGGCTGAGGACGGTCGTGCGCTGCTGCTGGGCCTGCGCGCGGAGGACCTGTCCGTCGAGCAGCGTGGGCACGCGTCGTTGTCCGGGGAGCTCTACGGGCTTGAGCCGCTCGGTGACCGAACGGTGGTCGACGTACGAGTGGGAACGGAGATCCTCAAGGTCAAGGCACGACCCACCGTCACCGGAACGCCGGGCGAGCGGCTGCATGTGACGGTCGACCTGGACCGTGCGCACCTGTTCGATGCGGGCACCGGACTGTCGCTGTCCAAGGCTGGGCGGTAACCCAGGCCACCGCCACATCCGATCCGCTCGGCACCCCCCCGGACGAGGCTGGACCCTGTCCGGCGTGGTCGCTGAGGCACGCCAGACAACACCAAGAAGATCAGAGGAGGCGGCGCGATGAGCGACCCGATGAGCGTCCTGGCTCCCGAGCACCGGAGGCTTCGGATCGGCGACGCCTGGCGCGACGCCGCGAGCGGAGCCACCTTTGCCGTCGAGGACCCGGCCACCGGCAAGACCATCGCCGAGGTGGCGGACGCCGACGTCGTCGACGGGCTCGCCGCACTGAACGAGGCGAGCAAGGCGATGGCGGAGTGGGCGGCGACCCCGCCCCGGAAACGATCAGAGTTGTTGACGGCGACGTACCGGGCACTGACCGAGCGATCCGAGGAGATCGCCCGACTGATAACGCTCGAGATGGGCAAGCCGCTCGCCGAGGCCCGGGCAGAGGTGGCCTACGGCGCCGAGTTCTTCCGCTGGTTCGCCGAGGAGGCGGTGCGGATCGAAGGGCGCTACAGCACCGCTCCCGCAGGTGGATATCGCATCCTCACCGTGCCGAAGCCGGTCGGCCCGTGCGTCTTCGTGACGCCCTGGAACTTCCCGTTGGCCATGGGCGCCCGCAAGATCGCTCCTGCGCTGGCCGCGGGCTGCACGACGATCACCAAGCCCGCAGCCCAGACCCCACTCACCATGCTGCTCCTGGCCCGCATCATGGAGGAGATCGGCGTCCCCCCGGGCGTCGTCAACGTGGTGACCACCAAGCGGTCCGGCGAGGTGGTCTCCGCACTGCTCGCCGACAGCCGGACCCGCAAGCTCTCGTTCACCGGGTCGACCGAGGTCGGGCGCGTGCTGCTACGACAGGCTGCCGACAACGTACTGCGTACCTCCATGGAACTGGGCGGCAACGCGGCCTTGATCGTGTGTGCCGACGCGGACCTGGATGTCGCGGTCGACGGCGCCATGGTGGCCAAGATGCGCAACATCGGGGAGTCCTGCATCGCGGCCAACAGGATCTACGTCGAGGAGCCGGTGCGCGAGGAGTTCACGGCGCGCTTCGCCGAACGGATGGGCGCGCTGTCGGTGGGCCATGGTCTCGACGACGGCGTGGACGTCGGGGCGTTGATCGACGAGACCTCGGTCGCCACGATCGACGAGCTCGTCGCCGACGCGGTCGATCGCGGCGCCCGGGTCCTGGTGGGCGGCGAGCGCCCGAACGGGCCGGGCCACTTCTACCCGCCCACAGTCCTGGTCGACGTGCCCGAAGACGCGCGGATGCTCAAGGCCGAGATCTTCGGCCCGGTCGCGCCGATCATCTCGTTCACGTCCGACGACGAGGTGATGGCCAAGGCCAACGACACCGAGCACGGCCTGGTCGGATACATCTTCACCCGTGACCTCCAGCGGGCGCTCCGGTTCACCGAGGGGCTGGATACGGGGATGATCGGCATCAACCGTGGTCTGATATCGGACCCGTCGGCTCCGTTCGGCGGCGTCAAGCAGTCCGGGGTCGGCAAGGAGGGGTCGCACGAGGGCATCCTCGAGTACCTCGACCTCACCTACGCGGCGATCGACCTACCGTGACCGACCCGCCGCTCCGGGCACCCGCCGAGAATCATCGCGCCCTGCACACGTACGACCTGACCGGTCGCCGCCCGGCGGACGGAACCCGGGCCATGGCCGGCACGAACCCGCTGACACCCGGGGCGCCGGCCACCCCGCCGGCGTGCCAACCACCGCCGCGGCCGCTGGTCCGGGCACCCGGCGCGCGCGCCTGCGACACCCGGGCGGCCACCCTCGCCGACGCCGTCCAGGTGGCCTGGACGTCCGCCCAGCACATCGCCGCCGACGTTGCGGAAAGGCACTGACATGCTTGAGACCGTCCGCGGACCACGCCAGCTGATAGTGGGCGAAGGGGTCGCACAGAACATCCCACGAGTGGTGGCCGAGAGTGGCTCACGCGTGCTCATCTTGACCGACCAGGTTCTTCTGCGGCAGCCGCGGGTGGCCGAGATCGTGGCCGCCGTGCAGGAGAAGGTCGAGATCGTCAAGGTGTTCTCCGAGGCGACTCCGGACGTGCCACTCGCCGATGTCGATCTGGCCGTCTCGGCCGCGGCCGAGGTGGACGCCGACGTGATCCTCGCCATCGGGGGTGGCACGGTCATCGACCTCGCCAAGATCGTCGGCGTCATCCGGCGCCACGGTGGGACGCCGCGCGACTTCTACGGCGAGTCGAAGGTGCCGGGGCCGACGATTCCCCTCGTCGCGGTCCCGACAACGTCAGGCACCGGCTCCGAACTCACCCCCGTCTCGGTGTTGACCGACCCGGACCGCGAGCTCAAGGTAGGGGTGTCCAGCGTCCACATCGTGCCCGACTTCGCCATCGTCGACCCCGAACTCACGTACACCTGCCCGGCGACCGTCACCGCCCACTCCGGCATCGACGCGTTCTGTCACGCGGTGGAAAGCTACACCGCGCGCCCCCGGGCCCACGGACCACGCGACCCGGTGGAGCAGGTGTTCCTCGGCCGCAACCCGATCACCGACCACTACGCGCTCCTGGCCGCGGAGCGGATCGCCCGTAGCCTGCATCGTGCGGTCAGGGACGGAGGCGACACGGACGCGCGGGCAGACATGTCCTACGGGTCGATGCTCGCCGGAATCGCCTTCTCCCACGCGGGCAACGCGGCCCCGCACGCCCTCCAGTACCCCATCGGCGCAGCCACGCACACGCCGCACGGCCTGGGCGTCGGGCTGCTACTGCCGTACGCGCTGGACGCGGCCAAGGATGCCATCGCCGACCGGTTGGCCACCCTCGCCGGGGTGTGCGGGCTCGACGTGACCGACGCCTCGGACGCCGAGGCCGCGGACACGTTCCTCACCTGGCTCGACAGACTCCTTGCCGACATCGGCATCCCGCCCACCTTGGCGGACATCGGCGTGGCCCGCGCCGACCTTCCCCGCTTCGCGCAGATGGCAAGTGGCGTCACCCGCCTGATCCAGAACCATCCAGGCCCGACCGACACCGCCAGCCTGACCGCGATTCTCGAAGCGGCCTGGACCGGGGACCGGGCCCGAGGCGTCCTCACCCTCGAGCAGCAATAACGACCGGCCTGCCACCTGACGCCGAGTCCCACGCCGTCCTGCTGAGCAGGTGTTACGTGTCGTCAGGCGGGTTGCTGGGAATTTGCTGCCTCACTCCGGTCGCCCGCACGAAACAGCAACGGAGCACCCGTGCGATCCCGCAACACCCGGCCGAGGGCCAGCCGCTCCGGGCAGCGTCCGCAGGTCAGAAACCCTTCGTCGGAGGCATCGAAGCCGGCAGAGAGACGGATGCGGTGGATGATCCACGGGTGACGGAACGCAGACGAGCGGCAGCGGTGATCGTTCGCGATGGTTGCGTACTGATGGTTCGGGAGCGAAGCCTCGGACCGTCCGGGCGACACGACAGCCTGGAGTACTGGACGCTCCCAGGCGGTGGCATTGCGGACGGAGAGACCCCCGAGGAAGCCGTGCGACGCGAGGTTGAGGAAGAGGTCGGACTGACCCCACTCAGTACTCGCTACCTCATCGATGTGCCTTATCCGTCAGGGCTCACGGCATGCTTCGCGGTGACTGTGGCCGACGGTGAGCCCCAGGTCGGCCACGACGAACTGCCCTGCGATTGCCCGAGCCTGGTGTCGGTGGACTGGGTCCCGCTGCCAGCCGTGAACCCCGAAACAACGGGTGCTCCCATCCCAACCATGATCGTGGTGTGGCCCGCACACTGACGGTCGCGCAAGCAGTACAGCCACCGCCCAGCTCCGACCGGTTGACGGCCAGGAGAAGCGACCGCAGTGGACAAGCCGAGGCAGCCAGCAGGACCAGGTGGGGACCAGACGGTCTGCGCGAGGACGGGCGGCCTGCGGCCGACTGCACGGCCTGATCTACCGCTACCCAGACGAGCGGCCCGTGACCGCTCGTCCAGCTCTTCCACGGCCCGTACCGTGCCGGCACGTCCCGCCACGCTCGAACCGCCCACTCACCATAGACGTTGACAGCCGATCCACACTCCAAGATCCAGGAGGCTCCGGCACACCCGGCGGAGAGGAATTGGACAGCACTGAGCCCCTCAGACCGTGCCGCGGTATCCGTACTAGGTGCCTGCCTGGTCGAGCACTTCAATAACACGCGCGCTGATCTTGCCGAGGGCGGCGGTATCAGCTGCGCCCAGGGTATCGAAAAGGACGTCTCGAATTTCTGCTCGTTGTGCGCGTAGCACGCGCACCACGAGTAGCCGACCTTGAGAGGTCAAGGCGGCCTCGTAGGCACGCCGCCCCGTTGGTACCCGACCCCGGGTAACCAGACCCTCGCGTTCCAGCACGTTCAGCGTGTGGCTGACGCGGCTGGGCGAGAAGCGCAGCATGCCGGCGAGCGCTTTCAAGCCCAGCGTCTGGTTCTCCGCGGCGCTGAGCAGAACCAGCAACTTGAAATGCCCGTGGGAGATATTCCCGTCGCGCTGGGACTGTCGCTCCAACGCGGCCTCGAGGAGGTGGGCCGCCAGCACGAAGGCGTGCCATACTGCGGTCCGGTCGAGGTCATCGTCACGTCGCACCGTCACGGTGCCCATTTTTGCGGTCGACGAACCGGCATGTCGACCTGCCGGGCCTACACCATAGGGTTGCCGTTGGCGGAGTCTTCGGCTGGAACGATGTCCTGGACGACGTCCCAGTGTTCCACGATGCGTCCGTTCTGCAGTCGGAAGATGTCGACGATGGCCACAGGGTTCGGGGCCCAGCCATGCACGATGCTGTGGGTAAAGACCAGGTCGCCCTGCGCGGCAACCCGCTGCGGCTCCCACGAAAAGCCTTCCAGCCCCGGGACGACGTTGCGCAAGGTGTCGAGCCCGTTGGGCATCTGCGGGCTGTGCTGGACGTAGGGTTCCGCCCAGTAGCGGTCAATGGCGGTCAGATCCTTCTCCGCGAACAACTCCCGCATCGCGGTGAGCACGATGTCAGTGTTTCGCTTTGCCTGATCGTCCTGGGCGGTGGGGTACTGGGTCATGTTCAGGCCTCCTTGATCGTTCCGACGAAGTTGTAGAGCTTGCCGTCGACGGTCACGTTGGAATAGACCGTCCCGTTCTCGAAGTCCTCCAGGTGCGTGACGGTGGCCCCGCTCGCCTCGGTCCAGGAGTTCAAGTAGAGGCCCTCACGGATCTCCCGCAGGTCCAGAACCACCGTCTCCGCGTGACCGTCGGGGGCGAGCCCCGCGCCCTGCACTACGACGAAGCTGCCCTGGGTCGGCGAATCAAAGGTGAACCGCACCTTCAGATCGCCCAGGTCGAAGCGGTAGCTACGGCCTATCAGTTGCCTGGTCAAGACATGTCCTTCCGTTCTGAGGCGGTGCGCCTCACCGCTGAGTTGAAGTCTCAACTCAAGGGCACGTTTCCGCAAACATCTGGGATGTAGGTCACTGAAGCGCTTCGACCCAGGTCAGCGCCCATGGATCCAGCCCGACGGCTGCGAGGCCGGGCGGGGGCAGCAGGCGGCGTCGACGCGGCGCAGGCCACCTGGGTGCTGATCCGAATTCTCGCAGTGTGGCTCAGACGCCCGGAGGATGCCGCCACCCGCGCTGTGATACAGGTAGCTCGATGGACGAACTGCCAACACGGATAACGCCACCGGCATGACCCAGTGACACCACGTCACCTCAGACGTCCGTTGAGCGTCTCCGTATCCAACCAGCGCGCTTCTCGATCCAGGATCGGCAGGAAGCCGCAGCGCATCTGGTCCTTGACGCTGTATGAAGGTGCAGGCCAGTGTCGTCGGCGGCGGCACGTCCTGAGGTGACCGCGCGGCCGCTGGCGTGCGTCCTGGTCGGCAGGTTTGGTTCCCAGGCACGCCGGCCCCGGGCACACCGCCGCGTTCCAGCAGCGCCGCCTGGCAGGCCGGTACGGTAGCCGCCAACCGCTCACCACGATCGGTCAGATAGACAACCTGCCCCGAACGCGCGGCGTCCCGAGCCACCTCCGCGAGCCGCTTACCCTCGGGGTCGACATCTCAGTCACCACCACAGCGCACCGTCATCAACCTCTGACGGGTGCAGCCTTCACGCTCAGTCACGCAGACTCCGAGCATGCTGACGCTGCGCCAGCCAGGCTTCACCGCCCAGTTTCCGGTGAACCTTTCGGGTGGCGTCGGGCGAAGTCCCGGACGATGACGCTGCGGTGCCAGCCGATCCAGGAGCGTCCTTCGACGTGGTCAAACCCGAGGGCGGACTCGAGTTCGCGGTAATCGTCCTCGACGCGGCGGCACATGCACATCGGTGTCTTCGCCACGGCCCCATCGCGGGTGACCGGCAGCTGAAGCAGCCTACGGGAGTGCGGATCCGCGGCTTGCCGTCCGGGGCCGGGCACTCGACCCCGAACTGTTCGGTCGTCGCCTGGCTTTACACCGAGTGCAGTAACTAATGCCCATTTTGTTCAGTAGCTGCCGGCTGCGGTGAGCAGCTCGGGTCCACCTCGCGCCTGAACGCATGGACCTGGCACCTCCAAATGCCGAGACGGCGATTACGCACACGCCCTCCTCGGTCGGCCGTATGGTGACCGAGAGACTGCTGTCGGGACATCTTCCAGGCTGAAGTGGAGTCGGTCGCGATGCGAGAAACCAGCGCCGATTTCTTTGTGACTATGGCTGAAGTTGCTGGTACGCTCGTCGGCACATTCCTCATTGGAATCTTCTTCTACCTCGACTCCGACCTGCACAAGACCCGCAAGGGCGCAGCTGCGGCCGACCGTTACCTCCGCTCTGGAGTGCGGTGGGTCTTCCTGGTCTTGGCCGTGCCGCTCATCGTGTCCCTCACACTCGCCGGCCTGGAGCCGATATGGGGCGCTCTTACTTTCATCGCGCTCTCGGCCCTGCTGGTTGCCTCAACTGTCGACACGACCTACCGTATTGTCGCTCGCGGCAGCTCAGCCATCTCGACCGCGTTCGTTGTCAACGAAGTCATCTCCACGGTAGCGGTCGTCGTCCTCGTCACGCTGCCCTGGGTGCTCGGTGGCTGGGTGCCACCGCCATCCGCCTTCGTTCCCTCCCTTCTGCTGGCCTTGGGATCTGGCTTCTTCAGCACCGTGGCGCTCGTCATGACTCTCTTCGGGCCGGCCCGGCAAGACGACACCCCTGCGTAGCACCGGCCGCGCCCGGCCAGGCCTCGCCCTGCTTGAGGGGTGTTGCGCAGTGGCGCGGCCGCTTACAGAAGCTACGGTCGCAGCTTGTGTGACGGAAAGTCAGGGCAGGCAACTCCTACACGACGGCGGCCGATGTCCCTCCGGCCGGCGATGTACGCCGTTACCGCTTCTGCGCTCGGTACTTCCGAAGCAGCGCCGTGATCTTGGCATAGGCACGGGCACGGCGCGACCGGCCGGGGATCTCAGTAGCTTCCACTGACGCGAACTGTCGCCACGGGTGCGGATCTGTTGACCCGACGATGACTGACGGCGATTCCTGACAAACCCATAGGGACACCCCCTGGTCGTGGGGCACTCCTACGGCGGGGTGGTGGCCGCCGCCTACGACGCTGCACGAGCGAGAGGGCGAGGCACTTGAAGCGATCGGCCCAGGGTGGAAAAGCATGTCGGACGATGTCTACTGCGTGGAGGTAGACGACCCCGGCTGGACCGAACGGGAGCGTCAGGCGTCCGGGCTCACCGAGCGGCGGTAGTGACGTCGAGCCTTGAGTCGGTTGCCGCACGTCGCCATCGAGCACCACCGGGCGGTGTTCGCCCGGCTGCGGTCGACCAGGAACAGGCGACACTCGTCGTTGGCGCAGGGGCGTAGCCGTCCGGGGGCGCTTTCGCGCATCTCGGCCCAGGCGAGCACGGCCTCGACGGCGAGCCTGCGGTCCGGCGCGACCACCAGCGTCCAGGTGAGGCCGGTCGCGGTCAGTCGCGGGGTCTGGTGGACACCGGTCAGGGTTGAAGCGAGAGCGTTGGCCGGGATGTCGCCGCGGACCGCCTGTTGCAGTAGGGGACGAACGGCGCGTACGGCCTCCAACTCCTCGGGCGAGCCGGTACCGCCGAATCGCCGCAGCACTGGCGGGGCGCCGGTCGGATCGGCGAGCAAATCCTGTGAATCGCCGTTGACCAGCGGGGTGCTGTTCAGAATGAACAGGAGGAGTTCCTCGCCAGTGGAGACCGGCATTACACCGCCTAACCATCTTCACGAGTTTGACAGGGTAGAAGTCTATCAGTAGGCTCCTAACCACCTTGCCAGGTTACGGGGGTTAGAAATGCGGGTCCATCACCGGTACGCCACCATCGAGGGGCGGCGACTGTTCTACCGCGAGGCGGGCGCTGCCGGTGCCCCTGCCGTCGTACTGCTGCACGGCTACCCAACCAGCTCGTTGATGTTCCGCGACCTCATCCCGAGGCTGGCCGACCGCTACCACGTGATCGCGCCGGACTACCTTGGCTTCGGCCAGTCGGACGCCCCGACGGTTGACGAGTTCGACTACAGCTTCGACACCCTTGCGCGGCTCACCGCCGGACTGCTCGGCCACCTCGGGGTCGACCGCTACGCCATCTACGTCCAGGACTACGGCGCGCCGATCGGATGGCGCCTCGCGCTTCAGCCGGCCGCCCCGGTGACCGCCATCATCAGCCAGAACGGCAACGGCTACGAGGCCGGCTTCGTGCCCGAATTCTGGGCCCCGATCTGGGCGTACGGCGACAACCCGAACGCGCAGAACGAAGCCGCCCTCCGACCCGCCCTCAGCCTCGACGCGATCGTTTGGCAGTACACCCACGGCGTACCGGACCCAAGCGTGGTCGCCCCCGACACCTGGACGCTCGATCACGCACTGCTGCAGCGGCCCGGCAACGACGCGGTGCAGCTGCGGCTGTTCGGCGACTACCACACCAACCGTGAGCTCTACCCTCGGCTGCAGGAGTATCTGCGCGACAGCCAGATCCCCCTCCTCGCGGTATGGGGCCGCAACGACGAGGTCTTCTCCGCGGAGGGGGCGGAGGCATTCCGGGACGACCTGCCCAACGCGGAGATTCACCTGTTGGACGGCGGGCACTTTCTGCTGGAGAGCGAAGGGCGGACAGTGGCGGAGCTCATCAACGACTTCCTCGGCCGGGCCCTCGTAACGTCCGGCCCCGACCAACCCTGAGGCTGCTCCTCACCGCTACGTCTGACGTGGCGTCAATGGCCAGGCCGGTGGCTGCCGGACGCTGAGGGGGTGACCGCAGGACCGCCGCGTTCAGTGAGTCGACCCAGGGGCGGCTACGCCGGCTCAGCCTCGCGACGTCACTGCGTCGCGATGTGACGGCGACGCGCACCGAGAGTAATACAGCCCGATCCTCCAGCGTCGAAATTCTTGTCGATCAACGCTGGGAGCGACCATGCTGAGAGTTCCCAGCGCTGGGTGGGCGGGAGACCGCGCCCCAGGCGAGGCGTAGCTGGGTGCAGACCGGCACCAGTCAAGGTCACCAGCGGTTGGCACCTAGCTAGGAGCGTCCGCCGGGACAACCACATCCTTTTTGCCAAGAATCGTCCACTGTCAAGCTGTCCAACGATGCCCTCAGCGACGCTGATTCAAGCGATGATCGCTACTTGTCACTGGTTGTCACCCACGGGCGGGGGTTTTCGGGGGGTAAACGGGGGGCCGACAGGGCGCGCCAGTCCATCGCGTCCCGCTCCCCTACCAGCAGAACACCCGTCACCAAGGGAGCGGCGCGCTCCTACCCATCGCTGCACGCCCGCCGCAGGCATGGGGGTTCGTGTCGGTGGGGCGACGTCGACCACGAATCCATAATCCCGTTCGCGGCGAGCTGCGACTCACGCCCAGGTAACCCGGCCGCCGGCGTCGGCGAGCAGGTCGAACGAGCACACGAGCGCGCCCTGCTCTCGGCGGCGGCCGATGACGTACCACCGCCGTCCCGGTCGGCCGGATGGTACTGGTGGCGGCGGTGGCCGTGCTCGCCGGCCTGGCCGCGGCGATCGCACGCGAGCGGCGCCCGTGAGTTCATGACCGGGAGCCGGGCGTGGCGTCGCGTCCCGGGGTGACCAGGCCACTCTCGTACGCGACCACGACGGCCTGTGCTCGGCTGGCGAGGCTAAGCTTGGTCATCGCCCGATGTAGGTGGGTCTTGACCGTCGCCTCGCTGACCACCAGTCCGCGTGCGATGTCGCCGTTGGTCATGCCGGTGCCGACCAGCCGCAGCACCTCGATCTCGCGAGCGGTGAGCCCCCGCAGGTCAGGTAGTGGCGTTTCGGGGAGGTGGGAGTCTCGGGTGTATGCCTCGATCAGGCGTCGGGTGACCGTGGGGGCGAAGAGCATGTCACCGGCTGCCACGGTCTGGATGGCCGCGATGAGGCGATCCGGTGGCGTGTCCTTGAGGAGAAATCCGCTGGCGCCGGCGCGCAGAGCGGCGTAGACGTACTCGTCCAGGTCGAACGTGGTCAGCACGAGGACCCGTGGACGGTGCGTCGCGTCGGCGAGGATGCGTTCGGTGGCGGTCACCCCGTTCAGGCGTGGCATCCGGATGTCCATCAGGATCACGTCCGGACGGCGAGCCTCCGCCTGGATCACCGCCGTCTGGCCGTCCTCGGCCTCACCAGCCACGGTGAGACCCGGTGCGGCATGGATCAACGCGGCCAGCCCGGCGCGAATCAGCACCTGGTCATCGACGACGAGCACGCTGGTCATGCACGGCCCTCCCCTGGCTCAGCCCACTCCGCTTCCGCGGCCGGCGTGGGTAACGTGAGCAAGACCTCGAATCCACCATGTGGCCGGCTGCCGGTGACGAGAGTTCCACCATAGACTCGGGCGCGTTCCCGCATCCCGATTAGTCCGTGCCCGGGCTTGGCGTCGTCTCGTGATTCGGCCATGCCGCGACCCGCATCGCTTACCCGAACCACGAATCGGTCGGCGTCGTAATGCAGAGTCACTGTGGCGCAGGTCGGGCCGGCGTGCCGCAGGACGTTGGTCAGGCACTCCTGGATCACGCGGTACGCGCACAGGTCAAGGCCGGCCGCGAGGGGGCGTGGCACGCCGACCACCACCACCTCGACCGGAACGCCCGCCCCACGTACCCGCTCCACCAGCTCGTCGAGGCGGTCGATGCCCGGTGAGGGTTGGTATGTCTCGCCGTCGGGCGCACCGTCGACCTCGTCCGCGTCGACGTGCAGCACCGCCAGCACCCGACGCATCTCCCGCAACGCCTCACCACTCGTCCGCAGGACCGTTTCCAGCGCGGTGCGCGAGGTTACCGGATCGGACTCGAGTACGTACCTGGCCAGCCCCGCCTGCACGGAGATGACCGACATGTGGTGCGCGACCACGTCATGCAGCTCTCGCGCGATGTGCACCCGCTCCTCGGTGACCGCACGGCGGGCCCGCTCCTCGCGGTCGCGGCGCAACCGCTCCGCGAGTACGGCGAGGCGCCGGTTGCGCTCCGCCAGTTGCTGGGCGCGGTTCCCGAAGTGCCATACGACAGCAGTCCAGACCACGCTCTGCGCCAAGGCAGCCCACGCGAAGCCGGCGCCGAGGGCGAGTCCACCGTATAGCCATACCGTGGCCACCACAACGGCGGCGGTCACGCTTATCCGGGATGGCCGGTGGGCGGCCACCGTGTACAGCGCCAGCAGAGCTCCCGCGCTGTTCACCACCGGCCAGTAGCCGGTGGCGATATACCCCACCCAGAGTGTGCAGTACAGGAGCAGCACGGAGCTGGGAGCCCGCCGGCGCGCCACCAGAGTCGCGTTGACCAGGCATGTCAGTGCGTAACCCACGCCGTCGAGCTCGCGGAACTGCTCCGGCGGATCCTGCCGGCCGAGCACCAGGCTGACCGCGGCGGTCGCCCCCGCCAACGCCACATCTACCAGCAGCGGATGCCGGTCCGACAGTTGCCTCAGGTGCGCCACCGCTCGCATGCCCGCGAAGGTTAACGGGCGCGCGGCGGCGCCTACGACGAGGGTTTACCGGACGTGCTCTTTGTTCAACCACTGGTAGCAATACATCAATCGATGGATGGATGATGTGACACGGCATGATTTCATACCTTCGTTCCCAGCCACAGCCACTCACCGGAGGAGGCGAGGATGGGACGACGAGGTCGGGTGACAGCACTTCCGTGGACCGGCTTGACCCTGACTGCCGCATTGTTGGCGTCCGGATGTTCGGGGACCGCCGCGGAGGCGGACCACTCCCATGGAGTGCCGGACCTGCCGCCACCCGGGGCAGCCACCTCAATTGTCCTGCCACTGGACGACTATGTGATCAGCCCGGAGGAGCAGGAGCGGGCGGATCGAGCCCAGGCGGCACTGGAGGTGTCGTGTCTGAGCCGGTTCGGCCTGACCTGGTCCGGGCCGGACGAGCCGGACCTGTTGGCCGGACGGGCGATACTCGCCGCAGGGCTGGCCGAACGGTTTGGGCTCGTCGATGAGGCACAGGCAGTCGCGCATGGCTACCACCCGCCGCGCTGGAGCGCACGGGGGTTGATCGCCTCGCGGGAGCACGCTCACCACCACGAGCCTCCGGCGGATGTGGCCGAGGTGCTGTTCGGACAAAGATCCACTATAGATGGCGATTCGGTGCCGGCGCAGGGGTGCCGGGGTGAGGCCTCGCGCCAACTTTCGGCCAACACCCGTCCGCTGGCCACCATTTCGCTTGTCACGCGCCTGGAGGAGGAGGCGGCGCGGGAGGCCGCCACCGATGACCGGGTTACCGCGATGTTCGAGGCGTGGAGCGCCTGCATGGCGGAGGCCGGCTACCACTACTCGACACCAATGAGTGCCGCCCGGGACCAACAATGGCGCCGCGCCCCGAAACCGTCGCCCCAGGAGATCGCTGTGGCCGGAGCGGACGTCGCCTGCAAGACAGCGGTCGGCTATCTGGACACCATAGTGGAGGCCACCGCCGAGTCCCAGCGAACCCTCATTGAGTCTTACGTTGACGAGCTGGATCGGGTGAAGCAGTCGCTCACCGTCGGGGCGCACAACGTCACCATGGCTCTCAGCTCGCACGTCCCGTCCGACCAGGGGAGGTGAAGCCCAGCACATCGATGAAATCTGTCAATCGAAACTTGGATCGGAGGAGACTATGCGACGCAGGATCATCGCACTACTGGCCGCAATCGGCATCGGCACGGCGGCTCTATTGGCCGCACCGACCCCGGCGAGCGCCTACGGGGTGAGCCAGGGCAACGACTACGCCCTACATTCGTACAACGGTAGAGTCCTCACCATCTGTGACGCGGAAAACGACGGGCACCGGGTCTGGGCGGGGTACTACACCAGCGCCTCGAACTCGTACCAGACCGCACCTGTAATCTACGGCAGCAACACGTCGGGCGTTGACTGCACCACGTACGAACTCTCCCACGTGCTGACGAACCTCCGGGTCGTTGAGGACAAACCGGGCAGCAGCAGCAACTACTACGGGTCGTGGCATGGCTACCCAGTAGCGGGTAGCTGACAAACTCCGGGCCAGGGCACTCACGGCAGCGCCGCTGATCATGGATGCCCTGGCCCGGCAGCGTGCCGAGCGCGGCAGGATGGAGTTTGTGACCACCGATCCGCCTCTCCCGCTGCTCGGCCCAGCGGGCGTCGACCAGTTGCATCGGCGAAGACAAGTGCGCACCGGCCGGCAGATCCGTACCGGCAAACAGCGCCCACAGCACATCGGATCGATACAGTATCGCCTGACGCTCGACATGAGCGCTCGCGGCGGCGAGCTCTGGCCGCAGGATACCCAGGTAATCAACTCTCGTGACGTTCCATTCCGCCTCAGCGATCATCCGCCGAACATTCGCCGCGTAGTTGATACTCCAGCCGCACCTGGTGGAGTTGGAGTCTTCGCTGGTAGTGGGCTGTTCTAGCGCAGTATTGGTGTCGTCGTCGCCATCGTGACCATCGATGGATGTGGTCGAAGGGTCGGGCGGTGGCGATCAGGTGTGCCAGGAGACGTCGGACCTCGCCGAGGGTGAGGGAATGAGGCCGTCATCGGATCCAGCGCTTCCTTTTGGCCTGTGCGGCGGTGACGGCGAGGTAGGCGTGGGCGCACAGAACGTAAATGCTGTCTGGCTGCCGTTGAGACGGCTTTGAGTGTGGGCCACGAGAATCACGAGCGACCGCGGAAGCGCTCTGAAGGCAGGACCGTGGCCTTCAGGTAGCCCCCCGGCGCTCTGAGTCCGCCGTGTCGGTCGGCACGTGGCCGGGATCGGTCGGCGACGGAGAAGGCGCTGCCGTCGAAGCGGCCGCGCGGCACTTGGCCAGGTTGCTGCGCGCGATGCCGAGATCGTGGTCGTACACCATGGGCAGCGCCTTTTGGAGTTCCTCGAACAGCGCCACGGAACGTTCGGTCACCTCCAGCGCTTCCTGGTGGCGGCCGAGAGCGCGCAGGCTCAGACCCAGGTTGTCCAGCGCTGCTGCAATCTCTGAACGGAATGCGCCGGGGTTCTTCGCCTCGAGTTGCTCCCACACCTTCACGCAGGCCCGGCAGGCCGGCTCCGCCTCGTCGTGGCGGCCGAGATAGCCGAGGAACAGGCCCTGGTTGCCAAGATATTTAGCGAAGTCACGAAGGAAGGCGTCGGACGACTCGGAAAGCTTCGCCACGATCCGGACGGCCGCGTGGACCGCGTGGACGGCCTCCTGATCCCGGTTGGCAGCCGAGAGGCGGACACCGAGGGAGTTCAGAGCCTCCGCGAGGACCGGCTGGACCTCGTCCGCGTCTCTCCGGGTCGCGTGATCTCGCAGCAGTGCGACGGCCTCCTCTCCGGTGGCGATCGCTTCCTGGATGCGGCCGACGTCGGCCTGTGCGGAGCTCAAGCAGTGCAGTGCCTTGCCGAGTGCCGGCGTGAGTTCCTGGCCGCTGGCCTTGACCAGCTGGCGGTGCAGGTCAACTCCCTCCTGAGCTGAGCTAAGTGCCGCGTCGAAGTTGCGGACGCGCCGGTAGCGGAGGCTCATGTTCGTGTGGGATTTGGCGTACTCCTCGAGGTAGGCGCGAGGGTCGATGCGCACCAGCCGCTGTAGCAGCTCCTGGGATTCTCGGCCCACCGAGATGGACTCGACGAGTTGCCCTGTCGCCCCGAGCCGGGTCGCCAGGTTGGTCAGCGCAATGCTGAGCGAGAAGACATCGGATGCTGTCCCGCCTCCTCTGAATGAGCGCCGCCGCAGATCGACAGCGAGGCGTGAGGTCTTTATGGCCTCGTCGTACTGGTTCGCCGCGAACAGAAAGGTGCCCAAGTCGTCCAGGGTCGCGGTGTACTCGCCGAGATAGCGGTCGGGATCCGCTGACATCAGCGTGTCGTAAGCCTTCACCACCTTTTGCGCGGCCGCCATACCCTCGCCGAGACGATTGGTCATGTGCAGCTGCATCGCGCGTTTGTGCAGCGATCGGGCCAGCAGGGGCAGGTAACGGTCCGGGTCCCGGTCCGCCGCGGCCTCAAAGACGTCGCAGACGGTCCCGATCACGTTGATCGCTTCGGTGCGGTTCCCCGCCTCCCACAGACGGTGGCTGACAGTGAACAGCCGCGCGGCGCGCTCCTCGTCGTTGGCCGCGGTGTCGGCCCACCGGCGGCACAACACGGCCGCGGTGGCCGCACACGATGACGCCGGATTAGGAAGAATCGCTTGTATGTCCGCGAGATCTTGATCGCTGAGTGGGCACTGCGCAGCGAAATTGGCCAGGGCGGTATCGACTTCGCCGAGATCGGCCCGTTCGATCACCGTCGGCAGGAATCGTGCCGGATCGCGACCGACCACCTGCAGCAGCACGTGTGCTGCAGCCGGTGTGTGGCTGCTCGCCGCACATAGGAAGGTCAACGCCTCGGTGACGTCGTCAACGTCAGCATCGGCGATCATCGCTTCCAGAAGGCCCGGGTGTTCGCGGATGCTGTCCACCACGTAGCCCTCGACCAGCCGAGCGGGCAGGTGCGGCCGTAACCACCGGTCGCCGGCCTCTTGCGGGTACAGGTTGCGGACCCACAGTGCCAGGTCGTCGATCAGAGCGTCGGGTGCGCTGTCGAGCATGGGAATGCGCCGCATCAACCGTGCCGCTTGCGGCGGCCCGGCCGCGCCGAACAGGGCCGCGGCGATCACCGACGCGCGTAGCACGGGGAGCCCGAGGTCCGCGAGGTTCGCCTCGGTTGCTCGGGTCAGCCAGCGTTGCTCCTCGAGCTGGAAGACCTCGCGGACGGCGGTGCGCGCTGCGATGAGCCCGTTCAGCTCGTTCTCGACCGCGACGAAGGCGGCCGCGCTCAGCAGCATCGCGCTATGCCGCGGGTCCTCGTCCACGCGCACGGTCGGGGGCGTCGTGTCGGACCAGGCCGCGTACGCTTTGACCGCCCGCTGAAACACCTGCTGAACACTTTTCGGGCTCTGCGCCAGTGGGCCCACCTCGATCGCTGGGATGGCCGGCAGCAGCTGGGCCACCTCATGGTCGGCTTCGGCGCGCAGTCGCCGCCACCACTTTCCGAAGTCGCGGGCAAGCAGAATCACCCTCGGCCGTTGCTGCGGGCTCAGCGCCGCCAGCGTCGCCAGGGCCGCGGGCAGATCGGTACGGGTGTTCGCGTCGTCGATGATGAGCACGGCTGGTGCCGTGGCCGTGGCCGTGCACTCCACCGCCGCCACGGCGGCCCGGCTGCGCGGCCATCCGGTAAGCCTGCTCGCGTCCTGCAGATGCTCGGTCAACTCGATCGCCAGCCGGGTCTTGCCAGTTCCCGCCCGGCCCACGACGCACATTACCGGAATCTCGTCTGCACCGAGACACCAGCGCAGCGTGGCACGGACCAGCCGGTCGTGCGAAAGGTTGTACGGCACAACGCGCTGTTCGGGGTGTAGTGCGAGCAGCGTGGCGTGGTCGTCGGGCCAGTTTTCGCCGCCCGGACCGGTGGTGGTCAGATCGGCCCAGCGGCGGTCGAAGTCGCTGGCGCGGGCGCGCCGCTCCCACACCACCGCTCCAGTGAAGGTGGCCATACCGGCGACCAGCCCGAATCCGGCCGCTACCGGCGCGGGCACGAAGTTGGCCAGCGCGGCCGCGGATCCGCCGAGCACTGTGGCCAACCCCGATACCGCGAGTCGCCCGGATCGGCTTCGGCGGAACGTGGCGAGGATCGACGAAGACATGCCGCCAGCATGCTGTCTGTTCACCGGCGCAGCAATCGCTCAATGGCTCACCATGCGTTGCGCTCCGGACGATACCGTACCCGGATTAAAAAGCTCTTCCCCCCGAGCGGAATCCGACCTGGACGTCGTCCGGTGAGGTGAAGGCCCGAAGTGTCCCTCGGTTCAACTGCGTCCGAGCTGGGTCGGCCGCTGAGCGCTTCGACTGAGTAACGCTACCGATAGTTGAGACGCCGTGAGGCCTCTGGTTTCGCGCAGGTCGGCGTAGGACCCCACGACATCGCGGCCAACTACGTCGAACAAATGTGATGGCCGCCGTTTGCGGGCTGGTGACACGTTCCTTACACCGACAGCCCCGGGTACCGAACCGTGTAGTGGGGGTCGCTACCCATCTAACAACCGTATCGATGGCGAGCCAACGGCAACGGACCGTGACCGAGCGCGCTGAGCGTTGGAGCACTCGCACCAAACGAATACGAGAACCTGCCAGTCACCCTGGCTTATCAGTAAGGCGTGGCGGCCCGGACCATCTGCCACGAGTACTCGCTGCGATGACAACTAGGAAACGATCCGGCGGATCCGGTGGCGGGCGAGGGAGTGCTGCTCCGCCGTCGCCAGCTCGCCGGTGCCCACCATCGAGAACACCACCTCGACGACGAGACCGCCGTGCGGCCGCGGGTGCGCGGTGAGCTCCGCGCCGTGCGCCCGGGCGATCGCGCGGACGATGGACAGCCCGAGGCCGTGATGCCCGCCGTCAGCCGTGCGGTGCAGCCGCTGGAACGGCTCGAAGAGACGGTCCACCTGATCCGCGGAGATGACCTCGCCAGTGTTGGCCACGGTGAGCACCACCCGGCCGATCGTCCGGTGCATGCTGACCGCGACCGTGCCGCCGGGCACGTTGTGGTGGATGGCGTTGTCGCAGAGGTTGACCAGCAACCGGCCGAGCAGCACCGGATCGCCCAGCACCGACACCGGCCGCAGCGAGGTCACCACCTGCACCCCGCGCCGTTCGGCCTCCAGCGCCCGCTCGCGCAGCGCCAGCTCGACCAGTCCGGTCAGGTCAACCATCTCGTCCGCGGCCCGACCGTGCTCGCTGCTGGAGAGGGTGAGCAGCGACTCGAGAAGCTGGCCCCGCTGATCGCTGATCACCAGGAGCCGCTCGAAATTGTGCCGGAACGATTCCAAGCTGGCATCCGGATCGATGAGCGGCTCCTCGAGCAGCGCCCGTTCCACGGTCAGCGGGGTGCGCATCTCATGGGCGGCGTTGGCGACGAATCCCCTGTGGGCGTCGAGCGCGGTCTCCAACCGGCCGAGCAGGCCGTCGACGGTGTCGGCCAGATCCTTCAGCTCGTTGCGGTTGCCGGGCAGGGCCAGCCGCTCGTGCACGTTGCGATCGGAGATCTGGCGCAGGCGCTCGGTCATCGTCAGCACCGGGCGCAGCACTCGGCCGGCGATCAGCCAGCCAAGGAACAGCGAGATCAAGGCCATGATGGCCAGCGCGATCAGCGGCTGGAGCAGCCCGCTTCCGGCCGTGTCGGCCGCGTCGATAGCGGGCAGCGTGCCGTCGTCGGCCGGGCCGGGCAACGGCGGGCCGGACATCGGGCCGGACGGGAGCGGCGGCGGCGTCACGGGATTGAGGCTCTTGGCCAGCGCCCACATGATCACCAGCAGGACGGTGCTCGACATCACGGAGACGAGGACGTACAGCAGCGTCAGCCGCAGGCGGAGAGGGTGTTGTCCGAGTCGCATGATCAGATCCGGTATCCGGCGCGGGGCACCGTCTCGATCAGCGGCGGATCGCCGAGCTTGGTCCGCAGCCGGTTCACGGTGGCCTTCACCGTGGTGGTGAAGGGGTCGGTCGCCTCGTCCCAGACGCGGTCGAGCAGCTCCTCGGCAGACACCACCCGGCTGCCACAGGTCAGCAGATATTCCAGCACAGCAAACTCCTTAGGACTCAAGTTAAGCCGAGCCCCGGCTCGGGTTGCGGTGCGCTGCGCCGGGTCGAGGCGCAGGTCACCGTGCTCCAGCACGGGCGGCGCTGCGGGCTGCGAGCGCCGGGCCACCGCCCGGATCCGGGCCACCAGTTCCGCGTATGCGAAAGGTTTGGGGAGGTAGTCGTCGGCACCGATACCCAGTCCCTCCACCCGGTTCGCGATGGTGCCCGAGGCGGTCAGCATCAGCACCCGGCTCAGCGATCTCTGGCTGACCAGCGTGCGGCACACGTCGTCGCCGTGCACCACGGGCAGGTCGCGGTCGAGGACAATCACGTCGTACGGGACCACCGTCGCCCGCTCCAGCGCCGACCCGCCGTCGTATGCGACGTCGACGGCCATGCCCTCGCGCCGCAGCACCCGAGCGACCGAGTCGGCCAAGTCCGGCTGATCTTCAACCACGAGTACCCGCATGACACGCGTTCCTGTCTGTGTGACTCAACTGTCGACGACGGTTCCGGACTGACGCTAATAAGGCTCCTGTCACAAGCCGGTCACAACGGCACGGACCGTGCTGTGACCGCCCGCTGTCTACAACTTCTCACTGACAGCAAAGAGTCCCGGAAACAAGGCAGGAGGATGTGATGACCCTGGCCATCCATACTGAATCTCTCAGTAAGCGCTACCGCCGCCACCTCGCGCTCGACGACTGCACGCTGGCGATTCCAGACGGACGGATCGTCGGTCTGGTCGGTCCCAACGGCGCCGGTAAGTCAACCCTTCTCGGGTTGGTGTCCGGCATGATCGCGCCGACCAGCGGAAGCATCGAGGTGCTCGGTCAGCGGCCGGCGGTCAGCGCGGAACAGCTGGCTCGGGTCGGATTCGTCGCTCAGGACGCGCCGGTCTACAGCCGGCTGACCGTTACCGACCACCTCAAGCTGGGCGCCCGGCTGAACCCGAAGTGGGATCAAGCGTTCGCCGAGCGGCGAATCCGCGAGCGTGGGCTCGACCTCAAGCAGAAGGCCGGTTCGCTCTCCGGCGGTCAGCGGGCCCAGCTCGCGCTGACCGTCGCCGCGGCCAAGCGGGGCGAACTGCTCGTCCTCGACGAGCCGGTGGCGGCGCTCGACCCGCTGGCCCGGCGCGGGTTCATGCGGGACCTGCTCGACTTCGTCGACGAGCTCGAGGTGAGCGTGATTCTCTCGTCGCACCTGCTCGGCGACCTGGAGCAGGTCTGCGATCACCTGATCGTGCTGGCCAACGGCCGGGTGCATGTCTCCGGCGACGTGTCGGACCTGCTCGCCGTCCACTACCGGATCACCGGCCGTGCGGGCGACCCCTGCCGGCTGCTGCCAGCCGACGCCGAGCTGATCCACGCCGAGAACAGCCGCGACGAGTCGTCGGTGATCGTACGGTCCACCTCGCCAATTCCCGGGGCGGAGGCCGTGGACCTCGAGGACATGACCCTCGCCTATCTGACCCGGGCCACCACCACCGGCCCGGTCGGGCCGACCGCAGCAATGACGGGAGCCGACCGATGATCTGGCTGGCCTGGAGGCAGTTCCGCGCCCAGACACTGGTGGCCGCGGGGGCGCTCGCGCTCCTCGCGATCTACCTGATCTACCTGGGCAGCGAGATCCGCAACTTCTACGACACGAGGATCGCCAACTGCACCCAGCAGGCGTGCTATCTCGCACGGCTGGACCTGCGGGCCACCTACGACGACGCGATCTCGGTCATGGTGGTGCTGCTCATCGCCGTACCCGGCCTGATCGGGGTCTTCTGGGGCGCCCCGCTGGTAACCCAGGAACTGGAGCAGCGCACTGATCGGCTGGTGTGGAACCAGAGCGTCACCCGCACCAAGTGGTTGGCAGTCAAGCTCACCGTGATCGGCCTGGCCAGCATTGCGGTGGCCGGCCTGTTCAGCCTGCTGCTGACGTGGAGCGCAAGCCGGTACGACGAGGTGATTGGTGAGCGGTTCGCGGCGCTGAGCTTCGGCTCCCGCAACATCGTACCGATCGGGTACGCGCTGTTCGCCTTCGTGCTCGGCACCGTGGTCGGCATGATCGTCAAGCGCACGCTGCCGGCCATGGCGATCACCCTGATCATCTTTGCCGGGCTCCAGCTGCTGATCCCGACGATTGTCCGGCAGAACCTGATGCCCCCGGTCACCGACACCGTGGCCGTCGACGCCAACGTGCTCAACAGCGGCGTCGGGATGAATCTGAAGGAAGACAACACCTTCGACATCCAGGGATACACGGCCAACGGGAGCTGGGCTCTCGAGTTCTCGTCACCGCTGTACAAGGCGGACGATACGCCGTACCGCGGCGAGGACGCGAAGCCCTGCCTCATCCCGGACGACCGGGAGGCCGGCGACGCCTGCACGACCGCGCAGAACCTGCACTTCGACTACCTCCACCAGCCGGGCCACCGATACTGGACGTTCCAGTGGATCGAACTGTCAATGTTCCTCGGCCTGTCTATTTTGCTGACCGCGTTCGGGTTCTTCTGGCTCCGGCGCCGCTCCTAGCTTGATCTTCAACCTGTGGTCGATTTGTATCGACCCTGGCTGATCATGGCCGCAGCCCTTGGGATCACGAGGCCTTGTTCTCGCTCATGGTCGACACGATCCGTCCGTATGCGCCCTGGCCGAGCCGGGAGGGCTACAACAACGGCCAGCACCGCGCCCAGGCGCTGCTCGACGCCGGCGTGCGCCGGTCCTCATCGAACGCGTCGCCGACTGACCAGCCGTCGATGCGGCGGTGCGGGACGCTATGGCAGCGGTGGCACCGCGTGATCGCCGAACCCGAACCGGCGCGATGCCGGCAACGTCAGCCCCCATTCTGGCTGCTGGCTCCCCGCCCGATGCTCGGGACGCTGGCCATGCAAGCTTTCGCTCGGCGACGGTGCCCAGCCTGAGCACGCAACGCTCAACCGGTGTAGCGTGTCCGATCCAGCTTCCAGCGCACTTGGAATGTCAGCGCCGCGGCCATCAGCACCGCCGGGACCACGGTGAAGCCGATCAACAGGGCGGTGTGGGCGGACTCCGGCTGCGTCACGGTCTGCCCCTCGGTGGTGGCGATGAAGCCGCCTAGGGCGAGCACGGCCGAGTACACGTACGGGCCGATTGCGGTGCCGGTGGCTTCGGTGGCAGTCCAGACACCGGTGTAGGCGCCAGCCCGGACGGTACCACGCTGCTCGGCGGCCGCGACCGCATCCGGGACCATCGAGAACGCGAACAGCTGCAGCCCGGCGAACGCGATGCCCAGGACGCCGACCACCGCGACAGCCGGCCCGGTGCCGTAGCCGAGCAGCGGCGCCAGCGAACCGGCCACGAAGACCGCCTGGCAGATCAGCAGGCCACGCTGCTTGCCGATGCGCCGGGACACCTGCATCCACACCGGACCGGCGACGACCGCTGGGCCGAGGAACGCCCCCATTAACAGGGCGGTTAGCCCAGAGTTCTCGAAGACGTACTTGGTGTAGAACGGCAGCGCTGCGAGGAACAGGTGAGTAGTGGTGCCGGTGAACAGGTAGGACAGCACCAGCGCGCGGAAGTCGGGATCCCGCCAGGCGACCGCGATGTCACCGATGGTCGAGTGGGCCGCCTGCTGGTCGGGCATCCGAAAACCGGCGTGGGCAGTGAGACGCCGTACCCCGGTCAGTGCGACCAGCCCGGAGATCACCATGACGCCGGAGAGCAGCAGGGCCATCCAGCCGTAGTCGCCGCGCCGTCCCGACTCCACCAGCGCCGGTGCGGCCACACCGGCACCAAGCAACCCGAGGGTGAGGAAAAGCATCCGGAACATGAACACCCGGGTGCGCTCGTGGTACCCGACTCGAAGATCGGACGGGGTGGTCAGGTAGGGCACCTGGAAACACGCGAAGAACAGGTTGCCGGCGATGAACCAGCCGCCCACCCAGAGCGCCGCCGATGCGCCGGAGAAACCGGCGGGCACCGAGAACATCGCCACCATGGCCACCGGAAGCAACAGACCGACCCGCAGCATGCCGAGCCGGTGTCCGCTGCTGCGCGCTTCCCGGTCGGATCGGCTGCCCAGCATCGGATGCACGATGATGTCGATGATCTTCGGCAGCAGCAGGGTGAGACCGGCCAGGAACGGCGAGACACCGAGCGTATTGGTGAGGAAATAGAGCAACAGCAGGCCGGGAACGGTCACCCAGACGCCCATCCCGACCGAACCGGTGGCGTACGCGATCAGGTCACCTGCCCTGCTCCGCACCTCGCCCGCCGCCCCGCGCAGCGCCGTCATCGGGTCGCCTCGTGCCGTGCGACCACACCCGCAGCCAGCTCGGCGCCCTGGAACGCGCCGGAGCGGACCCGGCCGGCGAGGATGCGCGCCACGATCCGATCGGTCAGCGCGGGCAGGTGACGGGCCAGGAAGAACTCGACCGCGCCCCGCCGGGTGGTGGGTAGATCACGGCGAGGACGACGACTGAGCGCGGCGCGCAGCACGGTCCGGACCACCCCGTCCAGCGGCTCGTATTGGCTCATGCCCTCCAGCGAGAGCCCGGCCGCGGCCGTCGAGTCGTGGATCGGGCTTCGTACCGCCGACGGGTACACGCAGGTGACGCCGACATGGGTGCCGAGCTCCAGACGCAGCGCGTCCGCGTACGCGACCAGGGCGCGCTTGGAGGCACCGTACGCAGCGGCCAGCGGCAACTGCATGACGGCCATCCGCGAGCTGAGCATGACGATCCGGCCACCAGAGGCGACCAGCGCGTCCACACATGCGGCGGTGACCCGCCAGGTGCCCAGCAGGTTGATGTCGAGCTGGCGGCGTACTTCCGCGCCCGGCGCCAGTTCGGCCGGGGCGGGCCCACCGATCCCGGCGTTGTTGATCAGCAGGTCGAGCCCACCGAGCTGGTCAATTGCTTCGCGTACCACCTCCGGCACCGCGTCGTCGTCGGTGATGTCGCAGGCCAGGACCCGGACCGGGTCATCGGCACGGGGGGCCAGGTCCAACCCGACGACCTCGGCCCCGAGTTCGTCCAGCCGGGCACAGATGGCCCGGCCGAACGTGCCGGAGGCACCGGTGACGAGGACACGCAATCCGCGGGGGTCTCGGGCGCTCAAACCACACTCTCCTCGGCGGTGAAGGTGCGTCCGCCCCGGGCGAGGCGATTCCGACCAGCCGCGATCTCCCTGGGCAGGTCGGCGACGTACCGGTCGAAATCGATACGCATGTGCGGCCGCGCGTTCGTGCCCCACCGCGCGATGGCGGCGCGCAAGGCTCGCTGCACGGCGTGCTGCTGTTCGTCGATGCCGGGCAGGGCATAGCCGCCGGAGAGATACGCGGCGACCAGTTTGGCCTGGACCTCCACGACCGGCAGAGCGGCACCGGTGGACTGCATCAGGCCGACGAATGCCAGGCTGGGGTCGTCGAGATGGAAGACCCGCTGGTACAGCGGCAGCTGCTGGGGGTCGGGGCCCAGCCATTGAGGGGACAGGAACGGGATACTCACCCGGTACCCGGTGGCCCAGACGATCACGTCGACCGGGTCGGCGCTGCCGTCGGTGAACATCACCCCTTCCCCGTCCAGCCGTTCGATGCCGGGACGTGGGGTCACCTCGCCGTGGGTGAGCCGGTGCAGGATCGTGTCGCTGATCGTCGGATGGTTCTGGAACAGGCCACCGGCCGGGGCGGGTAAGCCGTACCTCTGTGGGGTCCCGACGGCGAGCCGCAACAGGGTCTCGGCGATGCGCTGCCGCAGCCGCCACGGCAGGGCGGCGAGGCCGCCGCCGGTCGCGTCGGCCGGGCGGCCGAACAGGTACTTGGGAACGATGTGGACGCCGCGCCGGGCGGAGAGCAGGACCGGCCCCCGAGCGACGTGCGAGGCGTCCACCGCGATGTCCATGGCCGAGTTGCCCATGCCGACGATCAGCACCCGCCGATCCCGGAAGACGTCCGGAGTGCGGTAGTCGTGGGCGTGCATCTGGGTGCCGTGGAACGTGCCCGGATAAGCCGGATCCGGATAGCGCGGATGCCAGTTGTGGCCGTTCGCGACCACCACGGCGTCGTACCGCTCGGTGTCACCGGACTCGGTCGTCACCGCCCAGAGCCGGTCACGCTCGACGCGGGTGACCGTGCTCCCGAACCGGATGTGCGGAATGAGCCCGAACGACTGCGCATAGTCGGCCAGGTAACTGGCGACGCGACTGGCCGACGGATAGTCGGGCCAGTCCGCGGGCATCGGAAAATCCGCGAACTCGGTGCGGCGTTTGCTGGTGTTCAAGTGCAGGGAGGCGTACGCCGGAGACAGGCCGCTGCTGTTGTCCCTGACCCACAGGCCACCGGGCCGGTCACCCTTCTCGTACGCCACCACCGCACAGCCGGCGTCGAGCAGCGCCTTCACCGTGGCGAGACCGGCTGCTCCCGCACCGATCACCGCCACCCGACTCGAAGAAACGGCCATGGTGCTCCTCGACGGTTGTAGCTTCCGCCAAACCGTAGGGCCTGGCACGGGGGCGAATACATGGCGTGGACTACGCAGTTTCGGGTTCTTGTTGTAGCGCACCACAACGGCGGGGAGCATGACAGGATGACGCATCCGGACGGCTGGACGACGGTGGTGAACCTGATCGAACGCGTCGTGGGCGATGACGAACTGCTGCCGTCGGTGGTCGCCGGAGTCCGTACCACCGTGCGGGAGGTCTCCGCACTGCCCACCTCCGACATCGCCGGGCACACCCGCGCTCTGCTGGTGGCCGCAACCCGCGCACTGGTCGCACGGCGCGGCCCCACCGAAGCTGAGCTGTCGTTCGTCGCGGACCTCGGTGTCACCCGTGCCCGGCAGGGCGTGCCGATCGAATCGGTGCTGGGCGCGATCCACTTCGCCGAGCGCGCGATCTGGGCCCGGGCCCGGGAACTCGCCCGGGACCAAGGCGTCAGCGCCGAGCAACTGCTGGACGTCCGGGACCTTTACGACGACTGGGCCGAGGCCGTCCGGGCCCGGCTGATCAGCGCGCATCGGGCTACCGGAGCCAGCACGGATCCGCTTCCCGGGCGCCGGGACACGGCACTGCTGCGGCGGCTGCTCCAGGGTGGTTCGGCGGCCACGCTGGCAGCCGCCGAGGCCGGCCTTCCGGTCACCGACGGGCTGTGGGTGCTCGTCGCCCGGCCCGGGGAGACCGCCGCCGGCATCGAGCGAGCGGTGCGCGAGCACCCGCCGGTGCTGTGCGCAACCGTGGACGACCTGATGGTCGGAGTTCTGTCCCGGGCTCCGTCCGCCCGCCTGAAGGGGACCGGGGCCGTGGCAGGGCTCGCCGGTCCGGCCGAACCGGAGAAACTCGCGCCGGTGCAGCGGCTCGCCACCGCGGCCCTGACCGCCGCCGAGTCCACCGGCCGCACCGGACTGATCCACATTGCCGATGTGGCCTGGCTGGCGGCGTTGACCGAGCGGGCAGACCTGGCAACGGTGCTGCTCGACCGGTACGCGCCCGCTTGGGCGACACTCGGACCGACTGCCGAATCGGTGGCGCACGCCGTGCTCGCCTGGCTGGAGAGCGACCGCGATGTCGACCTCGCCGGGGCGAGACTTTTCGTGCACCCCAACACGGTTCGCAATCGGGTCCGGCGCTTCGCCGCCGTCACCGGCATCGACCCGGCGGGCACCTTCGGTGCCATGACCGCCTGGTGGCTTTGCCGAACCTGGCTGCACGACGCGACCTGATATCGCACCGTGCGGCGCGTTGTCCAAGCAATTACTCCACTGTGGAATGACACGTTGCCAACACAGGATCATCCAGGGTCATTGCGTAGTTGGGTAGCCGCTGGTCAACACCCCCGCGGCGGCCTCACCCCAGATCCGCTGCCGCATCACAGGTGAGGCCGCGGCAAACCGCTCACGGACTCGGTCCAGGAGCGGACCGGAATGCCACCGGACAAGCCGCTCCAGACGCAACGCATGCTCCAGTTCGGGCAGCAACGCCCGCACCGTCGCGGCACTGCATGCCGGCAACAACGCGGCGGCCTCGTCATCACCGAACTGGGCACGGACCTTCCCGATCAGCGCATCGGCGACCCCCGGCGCGCGTCGACGGCGAAGAGCCCGATAGATCCGCCGCCGCTCCATCGCTGGCCGATCGGTGAACTCACCGATCGGAAGACCAGCGCGCAACGCCGCAGTGAGCGCGGCACCCCTGATCGACGGCTGAGGATCACGCGTCGCCGCGACGATGCCATCGCTGTCCCCAGCCACCATCGCCGCGACCAACGCGAGATGACGCTCGTAGGGACCCTGCTCGCGCAAGTCGGCACACACCTGCACCCGATCAGACGCAACCCGCGCCCACAGCGCCAGGCGGTTCATCCGTGCGCGGTACGGCAACGGGTCAAGCGACGCCAGCAGGCTATGGGTAGCGGTGAGCACGGCGCTCATTCTGCCCGCCACCACACCCACGTGGAGATCGAATATCGCCTCGATCCGCGGCAACCGGCCGTGGTCGGCGAGGACCGAGCCCCACCAGCCACGCGACGGTCTAAAAGCCGGTCGACACCACGACACCGATCAGGCAGGCGCAGGGGTTCCGGTACGGATGGTCGCCGACGAGGCAGCACCACTCGTCTTGGCTCACCAGGTCACCGGTCGTGATGCAGATTCTCTGGGCGGCGGCGTCGGGATCGATGTCGTAGATCCAGGTCTGTTGGGTGATGCCCCCGGCGGCGAGAGGCCGGCCGTCCGGGGATATCCACCGAGTAGACCGCGCCGTGGGGGTGGTGATCGTGGCGATCCGCTCGGGTCTGCTCGGATCGCCACGATCACCACAGCCACACGATGGAGTCGGTGCCGGCGGCAGCGAGGGTCCTCCGTCCGGGAAAGGGGGCAGGTAGACATAGTTGGTCGGTCCAGTGATCGGCTCCCCTATGGGACGTGCTGGCTCGTCACCTACTATCCGCCACAGACGGACCGGACCTGAACATATAGACCTGGTCGAGGTGTGACCTCTACGGTCTTCGGGCTGGTGAACAGGCGCGGGATGCGTCGGAGGCCGCGCGGTGCGTACAGTTCCGGGTCGGACTTGGGGTGCGCCGGATAGATCCGGCGCAGGGAACGGGACGAGACAGCGACAGCATGACGGCGGACAAAACTACGGAAACCGGTCAATACCGCATTGAACCGGCCCGGCTGGAGACCTGTCTCAGCGTCTTCGAAGCGTTGGAGGACCTACCTCCCGATCACCCCGACGTGGTGCGGGTGCAGCGGGCCACCGCGAAGCTCTACAAAATGATCAAGCAGCGGCGACGTGAGGAACGGCGGGATGCCATCGCGGCGGCCGACCGCGCGGTGACGGCGGCCACCGCCACCGCCGCCCCGGGCCGGATCGACGACGAGACCCAGGGCAACCCGCTCGCCTCCCCCACCGTAGGTGCCACGGCCGGCGTCCTGCACAAACCGCGCGGCTGCTACATCTGCAAGCAGCGCTACCGCGAGGTGGACGCCTTCTACCATCAGCTCTGCCCGCCCTGCGCCGCACTGAACCGGGAGCGCCGCGACGCCCGCACCGACCTGACCGGCCGACGCGCGCTGCTCACCGGCGGCCGCGCGAAGATCGGCATGTACATCGCGCTGCGGCTGCTGCGCGACGGCGCGCACACCACGGTGACCACGCGGTTTCCCCACGACGCGGTCCGCCGATTCGCCGCTATGCCCGACTGCGGGGAGTGGCTCCACCGCCTGCGGATCGTCGGGATCGACCTGCGCGATCCCGCCCAGGTAATCGCCCTCGCTGACTCGGTAAGCGGCCAGGGACCACTCGACATCCTGATCAACAACGCGGCGCAGACCGTCCGCCGCACGCCTGCGGCGTACGCACAACTCGTCGCCGCGGAGGCGGCGGCCCTGCCGGACGGCCCACTGCCGGAAATGATCACATTCGCCAAACCGGCCGGCCGGGGCGACCCGGCGGGCAGCCTGACAGCCCCACTGAACTCGCCCACCATCACCCCGCACGCGCTCACCGCGCTGGCGCTGACCAGCGGCTCCGCCTCACCGGCACGGATCGCAACAGCCAGCGCCATCGACGCCGGCGGTCTGGTCCCGGACCTCGACCCGGTCAACAGCTGGGTGCAGCGGGTGCACGAAGTGGACCCGGTCGAACTGCTCGAAGTGCAGCTGTGCAACGTGACCGCGCCGTTCGTACTGATCAGCCGACTGCGACCGGCGATGGCCGCAGCGACCGCCCGCCGCAAGTACGTGGTGAACGTGTCGGCGATGGAGGGCCAGTTCGCCCGCGGCTACAAAGGGCCAGGGCACCCGCACACCAACATGGCCAAGGCCGCGTTGAACATGCTGACCCGCACCAGCGCCCAGGAGATGCTTGCCGACGGCATCCTCATGACCAGCGTCGACACCGGCTGGATCACCGATGAGCGGCCACACCCGACGAAGATGCGGCTGGCGGATGCCGGCTTCCACGCCCCGCTGGACCTCGTCGACGGCGCGGCCCGGGTCTACGACCCGATCATCCGCGGCGAACAGGGCGAAGACCTGCACGGCTGCTTCCTCAAGGACTACACACCCTGCGCCTGGTAATCGGTGCTGCCCTGCCGAAAACCCCATCCACGCAACGACCGAAACACTGGCCACGAGGACCCGACGACACCGATGGTCAAGCCATGGGAGTTCGTGTCGGAGGGGCGACGTCGACCACGAATCCATGATCGCCGTTCGTGGCGAACTGCAACTCAGGTCTAGATAACCGCGTCAGCCGATTGGTGGCGCCGCTGTCCCGACTCATCTTCGAGGATCGACACGACGCGGCAGCGACCCGGTCGGCGCATTTTCGGCACCATCGCGCTCGTCCGTGCCTAGCTGGGCCGGGCGGGGACGTTCTCGGGCGGCGGGGTGGTTCGCTTGGACGGACCCGAAAGTCTGTTGCCGGCGACTATGAGTTCCGGGACGCTGGGGGCATGACGTTCTGAGGGAGCACCTTCGTCGCCGCCACGCCTTCGCGATCGGTGGCCGTCCATCCCCCCTTTGGCGAGAAGCGAGCGTCCTTGTCCGTTAAGCCTTTCCGGCAGGAGTCCCTGCCGGCACCTACTCCTGCCACCGTT
Organism: Micromonospora sp. C51; assembly: GCF_018070435.1. Classification (NCBI taxonomy): domain Bacteria; kingdom Bacillati; phylum Actinomycetota; class Actinomycetes; order Micromonosporales; family Micromonosporaceae; genus Micromonospora; species Micromonospora sp. C51. Next base: position 133,742 of record NZ_JAGPXQ010000008.1, read on the forward strand.
ACCGTCTTCGCCTCCCCGGCCAGCTGGGTCGAGTCCGACGCCGTCGACCAGTGCCACCAGGTAGCCACCCTCGACGGCATGGTCCATGTCGCCGGCATGCCGGACCTGCACCCCGGCAAGGGTGCCCCTATCGGCGCCGCCATGACCTCGACGGTGCTTTACCCGCACCTGATCGGCTCGGACATCGGCTGCGGCATCGCCGTCTTCCCGATCGCGCTGAAGCGGGTCGTGCCGGAGCGGCTCGCCGCCCGCTTTCCCGACCTGGACCGCCCGCTCGACCCGATTCGGGACGCCGACGACCCGGCCTGGTCCGTGCTGGACGGTGACGTCCCCGCCGGCCATTTCGACGGTCTCGGTACCGTCGGGCGGGGCAACCACTTCGTCGAGCTGGCCCGCGTCGGCGAGATCCTCGACCCGGGCCACGCCGCGCGGCTCCAACTCGCCACCGGAGACACCGTTCTCGTCGCGCACAGCGGGTCGCGCGGCCTCGGCGAACGGATCCTGCGTGAGCACACTGAGCTGCGAGGCACCGGTCCCGCCGACGACCCGGCCGGGTACCTGGCCCGACACGACGACGCTGTGCGCTGGGGTTCGCTCAACCGGCGGCTGCTGGCCGCCCGGACCGCGATCGCGCTGGGCGCCAAGCCGACAGCACCGATCGTCGACCAGTGCCACAACCTGGTCGAGGTACGCGACGGGCACTACCTGCACCGCAAGGGCGCGGCCCCGGGCGACAGCCGAGACGTGCTCGTCGCCGGCACCCGCGGCACCCCGTCATACCTGGTGGCCGCACACGCGGGCGCGCAGGCCAACCACTCGGTGGCACACGGGGCGGGCCGCAAGATGTCCCGGGCCGACGCGCTGCGCCGGGGCCGGGCCAAGCACACGGTCGACGAGCTGCGCCGCACCCCGGTGGGTTCGCTGGTGGTCTGCGGCGATCGGCAGCTGCTGTTCGAGGAGGCCCCGACCGCGTACAAGCGAATCGAGCAGGTCATCGCCGACCTGGTCGGCCACGGGCTGGCAACCCCGGTGGCGACCACGGTCCCACTGGTCACCTACAAGACGCCGGACGTGGGGGCCGCGGCCCGCAGCGACCGGCGACCCGAGCGCCGGCGGCGGGGGCGGCGGTGACCCCGCACCTGCTGCTGTCGGCGGGCCGGGGCCCGCAGGAGTGCGCATGGGCGCTGGCTCGGCTGCTGCGCCGACTGGACGCCGACGCCAACCGGCACGATGTGGGCGTGGTACGGCTGGAAAGCGTCGCCGGCGACCGGCCCGGCACCTACCGGTCAGTTCTGATCCGGCTCACCGGTGCGGGTGCGGAGACGTTCGCCGCCGCCTGGACCGGGACGTTGTGCTGGCAGGCGCCCAGCCCCTACCGTGCCGGCCACGGCCGGAAAAACTGGTACGTCGCCTCCCGGCGCTGCGAGGTCGACGCCGCGGTCAATCCGTTCACCGAGGCCGACGTGAAGGTGGTGGCCGTACGCACCGGCGGGCCCGGCGGCCAGCACCGCAACAAGGCCAGCACCGCAGTGCGGGCCACCCACCGCCCGACCGGCACCGTCGTGGTGGTCGACACCGAGCGGCAGTTCGGCCTCAACCGAAGCATCGCGCTGCGGCTACTGCGGCAACGGCTCACGGCCGGTGACGAGGCGGCCGGGCGGGCAGTCGTTGCCGCCCGATGGCGCGTCCACGACGAGCTGGTCCGCGGCGATCCCGTGCGCATCGAACGCCCCTGACCGCCCTTCGCGTCCCCGCCCACGGGTCGACACACAGAGGCGTCCTGAGCCTCTCCCGACTTGAGGCAACGCGCGTCGCTCTCACTGTCATCGCCACCACCCTCCGTAACCCGCTCCAGGAACACACCCCCCCCCCCGTTACCTTTTTGATCGTCCCCAGCCGGGGAGCCCAGCCCGGTATGACTTAAGACCAACAGCAGCACTGACCGCCAGGCCGGGCCGCGCTGAGACGGCACCCACCTGCGGACGTCCGCGTCCCCGACGCGGTGAAGGTCAGCCGATGACGGACCGGTCGAGGTGGTAGTGGTGCCACCAGTCCGGGCGGTAGGTGCGGATGACACCGTCGGTGCGGGTCAGGACAAGGTAGTTGCCGTCCTGCACTAACGCCGCGTCCTCGTCACGCCCAGCGAGAACCCTTCCGACCGCCGCCACCATGTTGGGGATCCCCTTCTCGGCGATGTCGTCGGCCCGCATGGAGAAGGTGACGGACACATACGCCGCAGGTTCCCATTCCCACCGGTCCTCGCCGTCGGCTTCGGCTTTCCAGTAGCCGTTCGCCAGCGATACCCTCCACACTCGACACGGATCAACCACCCCCCTGCCGAGAACCGACTCCGAACCCAGCAAAACCACTCCCGGCGATTCACCGCCATCGAACTACAGGCCTTCTTGCGCGCCGCCTGCTGCCGTGAAGGCGTTCAACCAGGCAGCCTCAGCAGCCGCACCCCAATGTCGTACGCGCGCTCGCCGTGCGGGGCTGCGGACTGAACCAGTCCGCAGCCACTTGGGACCGCCGCAGCAGTAGCGGGGCCTCGCCGTCCTCGATCAATGGCGCCGGCGGCGGTGAAGAATAGACATATGCCTACCCGGAAGCCATCAGCGGAGATCGGCGCCATCGGGGTCACCCGCACCAAACTCTACGTTCAGGAGACCCTGGGCTGGATCTTCCGCGATCAACTGGACGAGGACTACGGCATCGACGCCCACGTTGAGGTCGTCGACGGCCGCGACGTGCGGGGCCGGCTGCTCGCCCTGCAGATCAAGAGCGGCGGCAGCTGGTTCCGCGAAAAGGCGACCGACGGATGGTGGTACCGGCCAGACCCCGACCACGTCCGCTACTGGACGAACCACGCACTGCCGGTCGTCGTGGTCCTCTACAACCCGGCCACCGCCGTCTGCCATTGGCAACTGGTCTCCGAGGCGACGTTGCAGCGGACTACGTCCGATGGATGGAAGATTCGCGTGCCCGAGGCGAACGTGCTCGACGAGACCGCCATCCCTGCATGGCGCACGGCCGCTGACGGCAGCCCGTACGAGCTACGTCTGCGGGAGCTGCGGCTGGCCCGTCCGTGGATGGAGATGCTGGCGCAGGGCACCCGGCTCGTTCTCGACTTCGAGGAGTGGATCAACAAGTCCTCCGGCCGGGGCATGGTCTCGGTGGGAGTTGATCGTGAAGACGGGAGCGGTATCCAGGAACTCGTCAGCTGGCAGTTCCTCTTCGGGCCGGTCAATTACGGCGAAGCGGTGCCTCAGCTGTTCGCGTGGGCTGACCTCGACGTGCACGCGGAGACGTACGACGACGCCGAATACGACCAGAACCTGGAGGAGCGCTCGGTCTGGGATGAGAGCGATCAAGTCTTCGCCGAGCCGTTCAGCGAGGGGCGACCCAGCCGCGAGATGGCGAGAATCCGGCCGTACCGTAACGGAGCTGGTGAAGTCGACTTTTATCGCCTGGAGATGACCCTCAACGAACTGGGCAGAGCGTTTCTGGTCGTCGACGAGTTCGCCACGAACGGCCGTCGCCAGCTGACACCGTAAGAGAGTGCTCGCGGCGAGCTGCGACTCACGCCCGGGTGACCCGGCCGTCGGCGTCGGCGAGCAGGTCGAACAGCACGTAGTGGGCTCGGGCACTCGCGCGCCAAGCGCAGGGGCGCGCGACCGGCGGTGACGCGCCGCTGCCAGCAGGGCGAAGTTGGTGCGGCCTCGCTCCCAGACAATCAGCTCACCGTCCAGCACCACCCGGACGGGATCGCTGGTGGGCCGACGGCCATACGTCGGGCAGCGGTCAAACCGCGTGTCGGCGAACGACGAAGACGTCGGCCTCCGAGATTCGTCCAGCGAGGCGACCGGCCTCGTGGATCTGGTCGTCCGTCATCATCGGGACGATCTTGTGTGCCTCATGGATGCCGTCGCCATTGCCTGCGCTGAGCATGGCGAGGTACCAACGCAGCGCCTGGACGAGGTCGACGGGACCACCGAAGCCGTCGCGGTACCAGCAGGCTGCCGCGAACATGCAACCCTGGTGCCCGATCTCGGCGCCCCGGACGTACCACCGCAACGCTTCGTCATCGATGTCAAGCTTGCTGAGGTGGTTCGCGAGATGCGGGTATGCCTCATGCACTCCGGTTCTCGCTGCCCGCCGGAGCCACCGCACAGCCTCGTGGTGATCGCTTTCCTTGACGCCGAGGTTGTAGGCCGCGTAACCGTCACCGGCCTGCGCCGCCGCCCGATACAGCGCCATCGCCCGGGTCGTGTCGCCCAACCCGTCGGCGCCGCCGTCAAGCAGAAACGCCAGCGAGCGCTGCGCCTCCGGGTCACCGTCGGCGGCGGCAGCCTCCAGCAGCTCAGCACCGGCGACCTGCTCGTCGAGGTGAAACGCAAGAATGACGCCGAGCATGGTCCGGGCACGGCTCTGATCCGCCGACAGCTCACGCAGACGCGGCACGAGCAACTCCAGTTGCCGCTGCGCTCGCGGGTCCCCCTCCTTCACCGCGCGCAGGAACCACTGCGCAGCCAGGACCGGGTCATTCCGCTGACCGGCGTACAGCGTCCCGAGGTCGAACGAGACCTGACCTGCGTCGGTCACCGCGGCCGCCAGCAGTAGCCGTTCCGCTTCGACGAAGTCTGCCGTGACACCCTGCCCGGTGGCGTACATGATGCCGGCCATACGAAGGCCCCCGGAATCGCCGAGATCCGCCGCGCGGCGGTACCAGTTCAACCCGACCGCGTACCGTCGCGCGTTCGCGTGGATCGCCCCGAGGTTGTATGCGGCCTCCGCGCAGCCCAGATCGGCGGCACGCTCGTACAGCGACAGCTTCCTGGCCGTGTCCACCGGCCCGCCGAGCCCTTCTCCAGCAAGCTGAGCTGACAGCAACAGCGCGTCAGGGTCGTCGCCAGCCAACTCCAACAGCTCCCGAGCCGCCGCGTACTCCCGCCGCTCAACAGCCAACAACCCCTGCTCGTACGCCGTCAAAGCCACGATCGGCAGTGTAGGGGCCACCGGACGACGCCTTGAACGCATCCGACCCTCCGGAACCGAATGCACGCATGGTCGACGCCTTCGCCATGGCGGTGACGGCGGGCAACGACGCGCGGGTCCTTGATGCAGGATGTGGCACCGGCCGGACGAGTCAGTACCTCACCGAACGCGGTTGTTCGGTGGAGGGTGTCGACCTGTCTCCGGGCATGGTCGCCATGGCCCGACGCCACCACCCTGGCCTGGTGTTCACTGTGGGCTCATTGACCGAGCTGCCGTACCCGGACGGCCAGTTCGCCAGCGTGATGCTGTGGTACTCGATCATCCACACGCCTCCCGCCTGCCAAGCGCGCATATTCGCAGAGGCCGCCCGGGTTTTCCGCCCGGCCGGTCATCTGCTCGTCGGATTCCAGTCCGGCAAGGCACGCGCGACGTGTCCCGGGCGTACCGCCAGTTCGGCCATGAGATCGAGCTTGAGCGCCATCTCTGCACGGCGGATGACGTCGTTTTCCAGATCGAGGCTGTCGGCCTGCGGGAAGTGTGCCGTCTTCTGCGGCGTGCGGAGGCCAAGGAGCGAGACGATCAGGCGATCCTGCTGGCCAGGGTCCAATGAGCTGCGGCGATCAATGTGCTGATCAGAAGGGGGGTACGTCCTCGCCCATCAACGCCAGCACGACGCCGCCCTTCCCGCTCTTGAGGCTCTGGACCACGACCTTGCCGGTGCTGCCGTCGGGCAGCTCCAACGTAAAGGTCTTCCCGACCGCATTCTTGGGGCCATTGCCGGCGCTGTTGGCGGGTCGGAAGTCACCTGCCCACGGCGGGGTCCCACCCTTGCGGGCGGGCTCGGCGAAGAGCGCGGCGGTGCCGGGGGTCCTGGTGCCGTCCGAGGAGACAAGCACTGAGGCGCTGCGATAGGTAGCCATATACGCCAAGGCTATCCCGGACCGCGCTCATTCGCGCCACGACAATTGAGCCGTGGCGCGAACGGCCACGGGAAGCGCCGGACGGACTACGACATTAGGTGAAGGTGATGGCGGCAGGCGATGATGCCTGTGCGCGCGGCGATGGCGTGTGAGGGAGGTGGCGGGGTGGACGACTGGCTGCCGGATGCCCAGGTGCTCGCCATGCTGGACCTGGAGCCGCAGGGCTGGATGCTGGCCCGGGCGGTGCACGACGGTCGCCTGATCGTTGACTTCGAACTGGTCTACATCAACGACGCGGGTTGCGGCTTGGTCGGACGGCCGCGCGTCGAGTTGGTCGGCCGCCGCTACCGGCACCTGTGGCCGGAGACCGTGCACGACGGGACGCTTCCGTTCTACCGGTCGGTCGTGGAGACGGGGAACCCGGCCCTACGCACGGTTTACTACGAGCGGCAGTCCATCACCGGACATTTCGAGTTCCGGGTGGGTCCGTACCGCGACGGGATCATGGTGCGGTGCGTGGACCTGCGCCAGGTGACGGTGTCTCCGCAGTCGGCCGGCGCGGTACGGCTGTACGACATGCTCGACACCGCGTTCGACGGGTTCACGGTGCTGCGTCCGGTGCGGGATGTCAGTGCAGAGATCGTGGACTTCGTCTGTGAATACGTCAACCAGGTCGGGGCCAAGATGACCGGCCGCAGCGTCGAGGACGTGATTGGTCACCGGCTCAGCGAGATCGCTGCCCACAGCTGGGACAGCGGGCTGTTCGATCGCTACCGCTCGGTGGCCGAGACCGGTGAGCCGTGGCGGCAGGAGCTCATCTATCCCGAGATCAGCCAGGTGTGGGAGATCAAGGTGGGGCGTACCAGCGGCGGTCATGTCGCGGTGTCGTTCCGGGAGATCACTGAGCAGATCGACAAACAGCGACAGCTGGCCGCCAGCGTGGCCCGCGCCGAACAGGCCGCCGCCCGCGCCCGCAGCCTGGAAAGCGTGACCGCGGCGTTGGTGGCGGCGAGTACGACAGCGCAGGTGTACACCGCTCTCGGATCGGTGCTGCGGCCCTCGGCCGGCGGGCAGTCCCTGGCGTTGCTTCTGCGCCAGGAACGGTCCCTGCGCCTTGCCTACCACGCCGGGTACGAACCGGAGGTCGTCGCGCGGCTGCATGACCTGCCGATCGAGCATCCCTACCCGGCGGCGGCCGTCGCCCACACCGGACAGCCCCGTTACCTGACCTCACTGGCGCAGTTCCACACCGCTCAGCCCGACCCGGAGACAGCCGTCCCGCCCGGGTCCCGCCAGGCGTGGGCTTTTCTCCCGCTGACCGTGGCCGGCGAGGTGCTGGGGGCGCTCGTCGTCGGCTATCGGGAACCACGCGACTTCGATCCCGACACCAGATCGACGCTGACGGCACTGGCGGGGCTGGGCGCCCAGGCCCTTCAGCGGGCGATGCTGTACGAAACCAGCGTGTCGATCGCTTCGGAGTTGCAGCACGCGCTGCTGCCGGCGACGCTGCCGCAGACGACGGGGCTGCGGCACGCCGCCCGGTACCTGCCGTGGACACGCGGCGCCGAGGTGGGCGGCGACTGGTACGACATCATTCCCATAAGTGACGGCGTCGTCGCCGTCGTGATCGGGGATGTCGCCGGCCATAACACCGCGGCCGCGGCGACAATGGGTCAGGTCCGTGACGCGCTGCGCGCGTACGCCATCGCCGGGCAGCGGCCGTCCGTGGTCATGAACAACGTCAACCACCTCATCCGCGCGCTGCGGCTGAACACCATGGCCACCTGCTGCTACCTGCAACTGGACGTCGCCGAAGGTGCCGTCACCGGAGTGCTTGCCGGACATCCGGCCCCGATCCTGCGCGACGCACACACCACCGGCCTGGTCCGCCTCGCCACGCACCCTGCCCTGGGTGTCTCGGACTCGGTTGTCTACCGCGAGAGCCGCTTCGACCTCCCGCCCGCCGCCACCGTGGTGCTGTACACCGACGGACTCGTCGAGGACCGCAGCCATCCCCTCGACCGGGGCCTGGAGGAGTTGTGCGCGGCAGTGCACAGCGCACCCCGCCTCGACCCGGCCGAGATCCTGGACCACATTCTGGCCCGCGACGTCGGTCCGCGGCCGCAGCGCGACGACATCGCCCTGCTCTGCCTCACCCGGGACCCGGTCGAGCGCTGACGAGGCGATCCAGGCAGGACCAGCTGAAGATCGTTCGAGTCTGCTTGGTTCCGAGGAGCAAGACCAACCCGGGCTGGGGACACACCGGCGACGGGCGGAAGGAGCCAACCATGACAGTCGAAACCTTCACCGAACGCATGACCATCACCTCGGTGACCCCCGCCATCGACCCCGCGGCTACGGATGGAACCCACCGGCTCGCGCCGCACGCTGCTGGACGGCGCCTGGTGGCCCCGCTCCAACGACCCGCCGCCGAACTGCCCGGCCTGGTCCTGGCCATCGACGAGCTCCGCGGACCAGTCACCCGACTGGTCCTGGCAGCCGAAAGCTGGGACAGCCACCCCCGCCGCCTCGGCGTGCACGGCCGCGTCCTGCGTCTGGGCTACTTCACCAGCCAACCCGTCAGCCTACTGACCGCGATCTGCGGCAACGACCGCGTCGACCTACTCGTCGTCCCGGCCAACACCGCCAGCGGCACCGCCGACGCCGCCATGATCCTGGCCGCCACCACCAACAACCTCGTCCACGCCCAACACATTCTCCTCGCCGTCAGCACCCCAACGCCCCACCCGGTCCACGGCGTCGCCCGTGACGCATGGGAGGCCGAAGGCCGTCGCCGGGGTCCGATCCCCGCGCCGGTAGGGCAGCGTCCACCAGCCTGCCAAGGCACTCATGGGCTGCCGCAGCACTGGCTCCAGCCCGACGTCGTCTAAAGGACGTCTCGTAACTCGGTGAAGGCGTTGCCTGGCAACGGTGCTGGTGTCAGCCGAGCAGGATGATGTTGTGGAGGTGGGCGATGCCGGAAGCGGTGTCGGTCAATGTGTGGGCGGCGCGGCGGTAGTCACGGAGGATCTTGAATGTCTTCATCCGGGCCAGGGCGTGTTCGACCTGCGCTCGGACGGTGCGGTGCTGCTTGTTCAGGTCCTTCTTCCAGACGGGTAGCTCGCTGCCGTCGGTGGGTTTGCGGTAGGGAATGATCACGTCGGGGTTGCCGCGGTAGGCGCCGTCGGCCATGACCGGCCTACCTGCGAGCTTGGCGTCGATGCCGGAGGTGCGGTAGACGATGGTGTCGTTGCGGTTGCCGGGCTGCGGGTCGCCCAGGGCCACGACGAGACGGGTGTGGGCGTCGATGGCGACCTGCAGGTTCGTCGAGTAGCGGTAGTTCTTGCTCGGTGCGGCGAGGCGGTGGTCGCGGGTCGGGACGAGGGTGCCGTCGACGATGGCGATCTGGTCAACTCGACGTCGGCGTACCGGAGCCAACGCGAGCAGCGGGCCGAGGGTGTCGATGACCCTGTGCGCGGCGGAGTGCGACACCCCGAACAGCGGACCGATCTGCCGCATCGTCAGGTTCGTCCGCCAGTACACGGCCACCAGCAGCACCCGATCAGCCAGATCGAGCGACCACTGCCGCCCCGGCCGACCATCAGCGATCGCGTCACCGCCCCGCTCAGCGACCAACTTGACCAGCCGGCGGAACTGGACGGGCTGCAGCCCGGTGAACGGGAAGATCCACTCCGGGCGGGCTGCCGAGATCACCTGCACCCCGACATGATCCACCATGGACGACCGACCGAGTTACGAGACGTCCCTTAGGATGCCCTGGGCCACCTAACAACAGCATGACAGTGGCGGTTCGGGCGGCGTTACGTGCCGATCCGTAGAACCGACGGCATGTCGACCACCGAACTCCTCCGGCGGGAATGGGCCGCGTTCCGCCGCCCGGACCGCCTGACCGCCCTGGCCGCCGCAGCCCTCACGGTCATCGCGCTGGGCCTGTTGTACGCCTTCGGCAACCAGTCGTCCTGCCCCGGGCCGTGCCCGGCGGCTCCCGTGGCCAGCGACGGCGCTACGGTCAACGACCAGTTCTGGTTCCTGCATCGCGACCTGGGCCGGGAGGGCAGCATCACGGTCCGGCTGACCGCGATGACCGGGACGATCACCTACCCTCCGCCGAACCATGACCAGATCGTGTCCGGGCTGGTGCCGTGGGCGAAGGCTGGGATCATCGTCAAGGACGGCGTGCGGCAGGGCTCCCAGTACGCGGCGCTGATGATGACCGGCGGCCACGGCGTGCGGTTCCAGTACGACTACAGACACGACATCGCCGGAACCACAGTCGTCTCGGAGCAGTCCCCGCGCTGGCTGCGCCTGACCCGCTCGGGCGACACCATCACGGGCTCCGAGTCGGCCGACGGCAAGCAATGGCACACCGTCGCAACGGCGAAGCTCGACGGGCTGCCGGACACCGTGCAGGTCGGTCTCTTCGCTACCTCCCCCGGCGACCTCACGCTCCGGAAGGTCGGCCTCGGCGGTGCGGTCGAGGAGGTCCGGTTCACTCAGGCCGTCGGCGTCTTCGACAACGTCGCCGTGGAAGGCACCACCGGTGGGTGGGCCAGCGACCCGGTCGGCGAAATGAACCACACCGACTGGGAGAAGCACCACAACGCGTCGGGAGCCGTCGAGAAAAACGGCGTCATCACAGTCAGCGGCACCGGCGACATCGGGCCGCTCGGCGAGGAGAGCGCGCGTAGCGTCGAGAAGGCCCTACCCGGCCTGACGGTCGCGCTGGTCATCGTGCTCATCGTCGCGGTCCGCTACGGCGTTCGCACAGTTCGCCAGGCATCCTCCCGGCGGGTGATCGCCACCCGGTCGGCTGTCGTCGGAGCGGCCACCTTCGTCACCGGTCTGGTCGCCGTCGGCATCGTCCTGCCGCTGTCCATCGCGATGCTGAAAGGCAACAGCATCCCGATGCAACCGATACCGATACTGACCGGAACTCGGGTGATCGTCGGCGTTCCGGCGGTGCTCGCCCTCTGCGCCGTCCTCACGTACGGGCTCGCCGTGTGGCTACGCCGCGGCTCGGCGGCGATCCTCATCGGGCTGTCGCTGGTCGCCCTGCCCTACGCCGTCACGGCGTTCCCACTACTACCCGACACGGTCTCCGAGTGGCTGCTGCGGCTCACCCCGGCCGCCGGCTTCGCCGTCAAACAGACAATGGAGGAGTATCCGCAGGTCACCGCGCATTACTCGCCGTCGACCGGGTACTTCCCACTTCCCTGGTGGGCCGGACTCGCCGTGCTCTGCGCGTACACCGTGATCGTGATGCGAATGGCCGTCGGCCGCAAGCAGGCTGCGGACAGCGACTGGCGATAGCAGGCGGTGCGGGGGCAACACCCCCGCACCGCCTGCGACTACCCGAGGACGACGCCGTCGGCGTCGGCGACGTGCTTCGAATTGAGCGGGGAAGAAACCACCAGCGACTGATCCGTGTGCGACCACCCAATTGGCTTGGCGGCACAAAGGTTGCAGGGCTCAGCAACCCGTTTTGGAAGAGGCGCGATTTGGAGCCGAGCCGAGCCGACGCACGCTCATGCCGCGCTGAGGGCTCGCAGGTACAGCGAATCTCGTCGGCTTCGGTGAAGGTGGGCATGACGGGCGTCGCCTGTCGGTAGACGTACTGATCGCAGTCGAGCTACAGATGAAGGGTGGCCAGTCGCCGTACCGTCCCCACGGTGAGGTGGAGAGCGGGAGTCGTCACCAGGACGCCACCGGCCCCGTCCTGTCCGGAGTGCATCTCGATCACGACGTTGACGCCCGCCTGGAGTGCCAGCATCTGCCGGGCGCGCGCAAGCCCTTCGGCGTGAGGCTCGATGACATCGAGCAACTCCGTGAGAAGGAGTTCAGTGTCGTAATCATCCCGCTGCGGCACGTCGACGTACCAGCCGCTCGACCTGTGAATGCGCTGGCCCACGGCTTCGCCGCGCCGGTGGACCCGCGTGGGTTCCAGCCCGACCAGCCGCGTTACGTGTGCCGGATCGAAGTCCAACCCATCAGCATCCGCCGCCGGCGCCACCTTCAGGTAGGCGCGTCGAACACACCTGATCACTGCAGGTCCGGCTGCACCCTGGTCTTCGTCGCTGTCCACGATCTGAAGATCGTAGGACTTCTGGCATGCCTCGAAGATCTTGGCGTTGCTCATTCCGGCAGCGCCGATTAGGACATCCGCTATGCCGCCGATGGTGCGCGCGGAGGGCGGCTCAGTCGAACCAGTTGAACAGCAGGTCACCGAGCCGGCTCGGCTGGTGGTAGGCGACATCCCGGCGTTCGTCTTCGGTCAGAAGATGCAGGTGCCGCTCGTGGAGCGGCTGGTTCAGCTCTGCCCTGGTGGCGACCCGCAGCCCTGTGCGGCGGTAGATGTCCCCGCCGGGGACGTCAACGAACACCAGGTTGATCATGTGGGGGTCTTGCTGTTCGGCTGCGGCGACCAGGAAGACCGCAGCGTTGAACAGGATGCTCAACGGCTTGGCATCACGCAGTCGCACACCGACCCGGTAGTGGTTTCGGCCGACCGTCGGTTCCTCGACCGACGTCGTGACCACACCGTGCAGTGCCCTGGCGCTGTCGTACACCATGGCCAGCCAGGCGGCACCGGCCGCCGGATCCAGGTGCGGCCGGGTCACTCCCGCCTGCAGCAGATGGATGATCTCCACGCACAGATCATCCGATATTCGGCACGTTGTCGGGCAACCTGTCGGAGCACGCTCGTACCGATGGGACTGCGCCAGCCTCCACCCCTGCCGCACCGACAGCTGCGCTGCTGTACTGGCTGCTGTCCTGCCGGGAAGGTCAGCGGTCGGGCTGTCACGCCTGGCGTTTCGGGGCACGGATGGCGGCCTCCAACCGCAGGCCGGTCCCGACGAGGACGAGCAGCCAGGCCAGCGTAAATGGACGGTCGGTGGTTGTGCCGAGAGTCAACAGGGCGATGAGCAGTCCGACCACGATAGCGGCGGTACCGACGTTCCGGAGGGTGATGGTGGTCAACACGCGGCTGAGTTTGCCAGGGCACGTGGCCGTGCAGTCATCCGGACGCACTGATCTAGCCGCAGACCGAGTGTCGTTACGAGCGGACGAGATCGTAGGCCCGCGCCAGGTCGTCACCCCACGACATGGCGTGGTCACGCTCGAACGCCCGATACAGTCGGTCGCGGACCGTCTCGCTGCGCAGCCAGGCGACCAGCGTGGCCGGCCTCCTGTCCGCGAAGTTGAGTCCGTTCACAGTGTCGGCCAGGTGGCGGTCTGCCGCCGAGTTGTGTGTGACGTCCCAGATACCGAGGAATCGCGTGACGCTTTCACCGCCGGCGACGACCGCGTCGAGGAAGGTGGTCGGGTCGAGGAACGACCCGACCTGCGACGGGTACGTCGCCAGCAATGACCGCCACACCGCATCCAGGTAGCCGTCAATTGCGTCCTGCTCGGCTCCGGGCCAGCTGCGCCACTGCCCGCGACGCAGCTTGCCCAAAATGATCGCTGGGTCGAGTTCCGTGGAGGTGGCCAAGCGCCCCAGCAGCAAGGGCAGCAGACTCTTCAGGCCGTCACAGCTGCCGACCGTATTGCCGAGGCTGATGGCCAAAGAGAACAAGTCATGACCGTCGACCGGCACCTGCCCCCGGCAATGCGGGCAGCCATCGAGCACCGCACTGTCCGGGTACCGAACGAACGCATCCCGGAGTCGTGCTACCGCCACAATCAGATCGCCGTCCACCGGCCGATCCTCGCAGCCCGCACCGGCTCAACATCGGCGACCTCGGCGAGGAACACGGCCACCGCCTCTTGCGCGGGGACCACGCTTGATCAGATGCACGCACATGCCGCCCCCCGCGCGGTTGGTGCTCCAGCCGGATGGCAGGGTTCTTGCATGTCGGAGGAGAAGATCGGTTGGCTAAGTCGGGAGCTGGCGGTGCCGGGGGTGGCGCTGGCCGTGTACGACTCAGGCGGGCCCGGGCAAGTCATCCTCTTTCTGCATGGGCTTGGTGGATACGCGTTGGAGTGCTCTGCCGTCGCTTCGCGCCTGGGCAACGAGTACCGGGTGGTGAGCCTTGACCAGCGTGGTCATGGATCGAGCACCACGCGTCCGGATGACCTCAGCAGGGCGGCGTTCGTCAGCGACGCCGTGGCCGTGATCGAGAACGTAGATGTGGGTCCGGTCATGGTGGTCGGCCAGTCCTTCGGAGCCCACACGGCCCTCCTGCTGGCAGCAAGTCGCCCAGAGCTGGTGTCGGCGCTCATCCTCGTCGAGGGCGGCGTGGGCGGCGGCGGGCAGGAGGCAACCAACGAGGTCATCGACTGGTTCGCATCGTGGCCGACCCCGTTTGCCGACACAACGGCCGCCGCCACGTACTTCGGCGGGGGAGGGCAGGTGAAGCCTGGGCGGCAGGACTCGCGCCATCCGCCACGGGACTGGTGCCCCGCTTCGAGCTCGAGGTCCTCCAAGAGGCGATCCATGCAGTCAACGCCGAAGCGCGGTGGGCCGATTGGGCGGCCATCAGCACGCCAACCCTGCTCGTCAAGGGCCAGCGAGGTTTCCTGGAGCAGGCCGAAGCGGACGAGATGCTGGCAACCAACCCGATGGCCGCCATGATCGTCATCGACGGGGCCGGCCACGACGTTCACTTGGACTCTTCCGAACAGCTTGCCGTCGCGATCTCAACATTCGTCGGCGAAATCGAAGCCCGCACCGCTTGATCGACCGCCGTCCGCAGCAGCACCCGTGCGTTTACCGGATTTGCCGCGAGCCGCGCGCTACGCAGCGTCAGCCGAGCCGGCCAGGTGCCGTCCGGACGTGCCGGTGAGCGGGTGCTGGACAGGGGCCGGGAGGCTGAGTGGCCAGGTGATCAGGCGTGCGCAGATGAATCGAACACCCAATGGCTGGTCTGAAAGATGCGCCCGGCGAAGGTCGTCTCCTCTTGACCGATGAGGGAAAACCCGGCCGAGCGGCAGATGGCGTTCGATGCGGCGTTCGTCGTGCTCGGGAACGCGTGGATCAGCCCCCAACGCCCATTCGCGCGGGCCAGGTCGAGAACGTGGCGGACGGCTTCGCCCGCCAAGCCTCTGCCCTGGAATTCTGGCAGGACCATCCAACCGATCTCGGAGATGCCCTCATGGGGGTACAGCGTCACCGTCCCCGCCACCTGCGCGGAGTCACCGGCAACAATCATTTTGATCCAGGCGCTGTCGTTGCGGACCGTCTCGAGGTCACGCCTGAGCTGACCGGCAATGCGCTCGCGCGGCTGCGGGCCGCCGAGCTCCGACATCATGACCGGATCGCAGCGCATGCGGACATAGGCATCGAGGTCGGCTGGCTTCACGTCGCGCAGAAGCATCTCGGGAGCCTACCCAGTCCCGCAGCAACTGACCGCGTTGCAGAAGCAGTCGCACATCTGGCACCGATCGTGCGGCCCCTGAAGCTGTCACGCCATCACGGAGGTTTCCAGGTCGCGGCGGGTAAGCGCGGCACGGAGCTGCAGCGCCTCGGTCGCCAGATTCTGACGGCCGCCCTGCTCGCGGTCGATGGCGCAGACGACCGTCTTCACCTGGGCGCCGATGGAGCGCAGTTGCCCGCACGATGCCAGTAGAGCGCCTCCGGTGGTCACAACGTCCTCGATCAGTACGACACTACGGCCGTTGACGGGACCGCCCTCGGCGACCTTGTTGGTGCCGTACTCCTTGGCGTGTTTTCGCACGAAGACGGTGGGCAGTCCGGTCAGCTGTTACATCACCGTGGCAAGGGGGATGCCGCCCATCTCCATCCCCGCCAGCACGTCGCACTCCGGCAGCAGGGCCACCATCGCTTCGGCGACCTCACGCAACAGGTCCGGCTGCCCCTCGAACAGGTACTTGTCGAAGTACTCCCCCGCTGATCTGCCCGGATCGCAGACGGAACCGTCCGGTCAAGTGGCAGGTGTCATAGACGCGGCGCGCGAGCGGGAAGTCACTCGACCAGCCTCGCATCCCGCCTGGATCAAGCAATCGTGCCCCTCGACAGCAACCCGCAGATCGTCCTGCAAGGACGACGCCCTGAACCGTCGACGTCCGGAAATGCCGCCGAGGCGCGCGGGTCTTGATGCTCGGGCTATCCGCCAGCGGAGTCCCAGACGTGCTCGAACCCGTCCCGTGCGACGACGAACGGGCTCCAGTCTTCTTCAGGATCATCCAGGCTCGCCTGCCCGAGGCCGCCGTACCGGTCTGCCTCATGTCCAGGCCCGTACCGGAGGACTGGGCCGTGGTCGTACACCTGGACCTGCCGAACCGGCCAACCGTCGTCATCCACCTCGAAGTACCAGACCGAGTGCCCCCAAGCGTCGAACTCGTCGCCGCGCGATTCGTCCCAGCGACGACGGTAGAAGCGGCCACCCATGGCCGTAAGCGTAGATCCACTCGTGCGCGGATCTGCCGCGAGCCGCTCGCTACGCAGCGTCCCGCCGGCCTGGGTTCCGTCCGGATGTGCGCTGATGAGCGGGCGTACCGAAGCAGCGCTCAGCGGAGAACGAGCGGCGGGTGTCGTGCTCCCGGAAGTGCCGGCTCTCGCTGCGTCATGGGTTCGCGGCCGACGCGGGTGCGGAGGGCACTGTGGTAGCGCCGCCGAGGTGACGGTGCAGGAAGGCCGCGGCCGTGTCGGCGGCCTGACTGACGTACGGCTCCACGTCGTAGAGGTCGATGTGCTGCTTGGCGTCGA
Source organism: Micromonospora sp. C51 (assembly GCF_018070435.1). Taxonomy (NCBI): domain Bacteria; kingdom Bacillati; phylum Actinomycetota; class Actinomycetes; order Micromonosporales; family Micromonosporaceae; genus Micromonospora; species Micromonospora sp. C51. Next base: position 150,347 of record NZ_JAGPXQ010000008.1, read on the forward strand.
GCCAGCAGATCTCCTTCGGTCCTGTCGCGTCGGTGTGGAGCGCCTCGGCGAGTTCCGGTGCGCAGTAGGCATCGCTCCGGCTGTGTACGACCAGCAGCGGGGTGGCGGCGAGCAGCCGCGCCGCGCTCAGGGCGTCGAACGTCATGAGCGCGTGTAGGGAGCCGTAGGTGACCCGGTTCTCCCAGTGTGCGGCCGTGGATCGTCGGGTGCCGTAGTAGTCGAACGGCTCGTCGCCACCCATCGCTGCCGTACCGCCGTCGGGGGCGACCGCCGGCAGTTCGTCGTCGTAGCGCTCGATGAAAGAGGTGAGCGCACGGCGGTAGCCGTCGGCGTCGCTCGCGCTGAAGCGGACCGGGCTGTTGTAGGCACCCGCGATGCCCACGACCGCGCGGATCCTTGGATCGGCGGCAGCCGCGCGAACCGCGTAGCCGCCGCCGAGGCAGATGCCGACCGCGGCCACGCGGGTGGGGTCCACAGCCGGGTGTGCGGTAAGCACGCCTACCGCCGCACGCAGGTCGGCCAGCTTGCCCTGGCTGTCCTCGTGCGCGCGGCGCCCGTCGCTCTCGCCGAATCCGCGGTGGTCGAAGGCAAGTGTGGTCAGGCCGCGCTCGTGGAGCCGGGCGGCATAGGTGCCGACGACCTGCTCCTTGACGCCGGTGAACGGCCCGGTCAGCACCACGGCGGGCGCACCATCGGCGGCCACGGCGAGGTTTCCGACCAGCGTGATGCCGTCGGCGTGGAACGTGACGCGCTCGGTGCTCACGCCGCCACCGCCTCTGTGCTCGCCGCCGTGCCGACGCTGCCGGTCGCCTCGTCGGCCAGCTCCGCAGCGACCGCGTCGGCACCGAGGCCGATCATCCAGGTGAGTGGTGCGCCGGGCAGGAACCGGGTCATCACGGCGGTCAGCTCCGCACGTTGCCCGTCGGTCAGCGTCGGTGCACCGGCCGCGAGGCGTTGGACCGTCGCGCGGTACATCATGAGGTACCGCCGCTGATCGGCCAGCATGCCGACGTCGCCCGGCGCGCCGTGACCCGGATACAGCGTCGCCCCCTCCAAGTCGCCGGTAAGTGTGTCCAGCGCCGCGAGCCATTGACCGATATGCCCGTCCGCGGTGTACGGGTGGGTGCCGTGGAAGGCCAGGTCGCCGATGAACGCCCGGTCGTCGAATGTGAGGTAGGAGTCGGCATGGCTCTCCGCTGCGCCGACGGCACGCAATGCGAAGCGCAGGCCGCCCAGTTCCACCACGTCCCCAGTGGATAGCCGCCGGTCCGGGACCCGGTGCCGGTCGGGCCACTCGTCGCCGTAGACCGGTTGCCACTGCGCCCGTTTCGCGTCGGCGATCTGCGCGATCGTGTCGGCCACATCAGCCGCCGCGTACACCGGCACTTCGTCGCAGGCGAGCACCGGCAGGCCGTTGAAGTGGTCCGGGTGCGCGTGCGTCACGAACACGCCCAGCAGCGGTTTGTGCAGCGCGGCGATACGGGCGGCAAGGGCACGGACGTCGGACAGCAGCAGGTTCGCGTCAACAAGCACGACACCCTCGGTCGTCTCGACCAGGTAGCTGTTGACGAACAGACCCGCTTTGGCGGCGGTGTACGTGTGGATGCGGTACTCGGACGTGCGGTCGGACATGTCGGCGGTGTTCCCTTCGGCGTCTACTGTTGGCTCGACGCTAGGTCGCACGGCGCTCGTCGGACAGAAGGCACTTTGCGGTGCCCTTCGACGAGTTCGGGCGGCGCTGTCCAATCCTCGGGAGTGCTCATGTCGCTGGTCGTTCCGGACGTGCTCGAAGAGGGCTGCACGACCCGGCAGGCGCTCGAGCGGCTCGCCTCGAAGTGGCGGGTCCTGCTCATCTACGCGCTGCTCGCCGGTCCCCAACGGCACGCCGAGTTACGTCGCCGCGTCGCAGGGATCACTCAGAAGGTCCTGACCGAGACGCTGCGCGACATGGAGCGGGACGGCCTGGTGCAGCGACGTGTGCTCAAGGAGACACCGCCGCAGCACGTCGAGTACGGGCTGACCGCCCTCGGCAAGACGCTGCGGGAACCACTCGCCGCTATCTGTGCCTGGGCGACGGAGAACAACGCCGCCTGATCGGCTGCGCCGCCGCCGGTTTCGCCGGTGCTCTTCCTACGCCCGCGACTACTCTCCAGGTGGCCGCGGATGGCACCGCCGGCATGATCTTCCCAAAGCTCCCACTGCAGCCTAGCGACGGCGGGAGGCTGGTTGGGCTGCGAGTGTCCCTCGGCCCGCCCGTAGGATCGCCGGCATGTTGGGGGTGCACTTCGCCATCACAACGGAGCAGGAGCGCTCGTTGCTAGCGGCAGACGACGACGGCGACAAGGTGCGCGAATTCCTTGAGGACATCGAGGAGTCTTGGGACGATGACGCCTCGAAGGTCGACACCGACAAAGCCTGGGACGCCATCCATCGCTGCCTGACCGATGGCACGCTCGATCCAGACGGCGGCGTATATCCGTTGTCCCACGCGGTGCTCGGTGGCCGACACCTAGACGATGACTACTACGTCGTGTACGTCAGCGCCGCCGAGGTGCGGGATGTGGCCGAGGCTCTGCGGACTGTCGACCGGACCTGGCTACGTTGCCGCTTCGATGCTGTTGACTATCACGACTACGACGGCGCCCAGGACGACGAAGACTTCGAGTACACCTGGCGCAACTTCGTTGATGTTCAGGCATTTTACGACCGCGCTGCCGCAGCGGAACGTGCAGTGATCTTCACTGCCACCTGACCCAATATCAGGTGCACCCGTCTGCCGCGCTTGGCGCAGTGCGTCACGTACGGCTCGCTGACGCCGACGACCGCTGACCGCGGACCGCCGATGAGCGATACGGTTCGGCGGTGTCTGCCATCGATAGACGACCGTTGGTCTTTATTGACGTCGACGGCGTGCTCATCCCGCTGCGGGCCCGACCAATCGGTGCCGGTCGTAAACGCAACGGCAGCGTGGGTGACGGTCCTGAGTGTTGCGGCAATCCTCTGCTGGATCGCCTCGAACCCGACGACGGTCGCCGGCTCCTCGCCTTGCCGGGTGAACTGGTCTGGGCAAGTACGTGGATGGCCGAGGCGAACGAGGTGGTGGCACCTCGGATCGGCCTACCCGCTCTACCCGTGGTCGACTGGATCGACGGTGACGAACAGCCGCCGTACGGTGTGCACTGGAAAACCACCTCGCTGGTGCGGTGGGCGACAGAACGTCCGTTCGTCTGGCTCGACGACGAGATCACCGACGCCGACCGGCGATGGGTCGCCGCACACCACCCACAACCGACGCTGCTGCACCGCGTCGACCCGCATCTGGGACTGACCGGCGCCGACCTCACGGCCGTGCGGCAGTGGCTCGACCATCGAGACAAGGCAGCCTGATCCGCTGCGCCCTCAATCGCTAGATCGGCTCCTCTGCTCACGCCCGCCAGCCCCGCGCTCCGCAGCGTCCCGCCGAGCCGGTCCAGGTCCCAGCCGACGGACGTCCACCGTATCGTGTTGGCCATGATCGAGGCCGCTGCGCCGAGAACGCGTAATCGGAGAGGCACGGTCGCCCTCGTGTTCGCGTGCGTGAGTCTGCTGCTGTCGCTGATCGCGTGCGGCGCGGTGGGGCTGTCCGTCGGCAGCAACGGCATGGACCTGCTCCCAGTGCAGTCCGAGCCGGAGGTCGCCAGCGCAGCCCAAGTGGAAGCCATCGCTCAGGTGACCCTGCCGCCCGGCAGCGTGCTGCTCCTCGCGGTGTACCGCAACGGCCTGGAAACCCAGCTCTCGGTCAAGTTCCGCATACCCCGCACCGAACTCGACGCCTTCGTCGCCGCGGCGAATTTCACGACGGCTCTCGCACCAGGGCTTCGGGCAGTCGACGCCACGCACAACGTCGGTGGCGGCAACACATGGGACCCCGAAACCGCCACGAGCATCGCCGGCCTCGATGAGGAGCAGCCACTTGCAGACGGCACACGCCGAGCGCTCCTGATCGACCTCGACGCACCCGATGCCGTCACCATCTACCTGTACGCCAGCCGCGGCTGAACCCTCCAGGCATACCTGCCCCTTCCGGTCGGCCGAGCGGGCTGGCCCAGTGGCGAACTGCCTGGGCGAGGACACGGAGGAGCGTGGCCGGCGTCATGCTGTCCACCTCCAGCGACGTCCTCCCCAGCTATCGCGGCCTCATGCACTCGTGCCGATCGGCACGTCCAGTCTTTCGACAAAGCAGAGCAACAGGTGAGCTACCCGGAGACGACCGGATCTGCCGCCGGGCGGGCCCGCTGGTTAGCATTCTGCTCGTCGAACGGCTCGTCACTCCACCGCCACCACGCCTCGTCACCATCGATGTGAAGAAGGAACTCAGGAACCTCCTGCCCATCCGGGTACCGAAGCGTCACGGCGTTCCGGACGGCCTCGTACGCGTGCTCCCAGGACTTCACATCCTCATTGATGCTATCGAGCAGCCGCAGTTCCTCGGCGAACAGCGGCCGAAGCTCCGCCAGGCCTTCCCTCGGGTCGACACGAGCGTTCAACCACGGGAAGTCGCCACCGTTCACCACGAGCTCCGCAACTACCTCACTGTCGCCGCGTCGGTGCAGCGTCCAAGCCCCGCCGTCATCGCCCACGATGACGACAGTAACGGCCGCAGAAGCGCTTCGGCAGTAGCGCGACCACCAGGGGCCCACCCCTTCCATCGAGAATCGCCACCGGCATCCCGACGACCTGACACCCCGGCCTCGCCGCCCTGCAAGCGGACGTGCCAGCTCTTACGGTGGGAAAAGAAGGTTGCCCGTTCGGTCGGACCGTTCTGCGTCGCAACACCGGCACACGGTGAACGGCACGAGGTCAGCCTGCCAGGGTGGTCGGGTCGGTCAGGGTGGCGGCGTGCCGAGCAGCCGTTCGATCAGCCGCGGTTCGCCGGGCCAGGCGGCGAGGATGACATCTCGAGGTACTCGGCGTGCGGCGTAACGCAGCGCGAGCGCGACGACGACGATGTCGTCGAGGGGGCCGATGACGGGCAGGAACTCGGGGATCAGATCGACGGGGCTGGCTACCCAGATCCCGGCGATCAGCACGGCGATCTTCGCTCGGCGGGGCACCCGCGGGTCGGTACGCAGGCGACGGACGGCGGTGACGCAGTCGGGGACGAAGGCGGCCAGATCGCGCATGATGCCGGGTGGCAGGCGACGGGCGAGCAGGATCAGCAGCGCCCAAGAGGCAAGCAGCAGCACGACCGCGACGCCCAGGCCGACGAGCCAGTCACGCACGATCACGGACTCAGCATGCCACTGCCATCGCGGGCGGTGCGATCCACCAGGTAGCGGCGCCAGGTGCCGCCGACCTTGGTGACCTGCCGCACCGCCCGCAAGCCAGGCTCCTCTCCGGCAGCAGACTGTCCAGGTTGTAGCCGGAGACCCGCCGGGGGAGGTCCGGGTAGCGGGTGCGGAGGTCGACCAGGTACTCGTTACGCAAGGCGCGCAGCTGCCGGTAGATCTGGGCCTTGCGGCCGCCGTCGCGCTGGATGCGGGCGTACTCCTCGTCGCTGGTCTCCCCCACCCACATCCGGGTGCCGTCGTGGAGCAACACCTCCAGCTCCACGATGTTGTCCACCACCTTGCCGGCGCGTTGGGCGGTGGCCCCGCAGGAGTTGTTGCCGATCATGCCGCCGAAAGTGCAGTGGTCGTGGGTGGCCGGCCGGTGACAGTACTTGGACCGTCGAGGATCACCGGTGTTGGTGCACTCGCCGGCGAGGCTGGTGCCACCGCCACGGGAGGTCAGCGGGTCACCGTGCCGACGGCAGACGGCCACGGCGGCCACCGCCGCTTCCACCATGCGGGACACCACCACACCGAGCGGCGCCTGCCGGTAGTTGGAGGCGTCGGTGGAGTAGGCGGCGCGGGAGCCGGCGTCGAGGCGGATCTCGCCGTCGACCTCCGCCCGCAGGTCGGCGGCGAGCGCCGCCAGGTCGACCTCGTGGGCCGGTTCGGGTGGCCGCAGGACCGGTGCGGGCAACGCCTCGGTCATGACCGCAACTCGTTGATCTTGTCCCGGGCCACGGTGGCCAGCGTTGCCATCTTGTTCGGCTGGCCGCGCAGGAACGCCTCGGTGAAATGTTTCGCCTGGTCGTACTTGACCTTGCCGGGCATCGGTGGCTCGTTCGGGTTGACGTCGCAGTCCACCAGCGCCGGACCGGGATACGCCAATGCCTCCCGGACGGCCCCCGGCACGGACTTCGCGTCGGTCACCTTGATTCCGAACGCGCCGCAGCCACGCGCCCAGGCAGAGAAGTCCGCCTCCGGCTGCCGGTGCCGCACCGCGTACTCCGGATAGCCGAGGATGATCTGCTCCCAGAGGATCTGCCCGTACGAGTTGTTGTTGTTGATCACCACCTTGATCGGCAGCTCGTGCCGGACCGCGGTGAGGAACTCGGCCATCAACATGGCGAACCCGCCGTCACCGACGTACGCGATCACCTGCCGACCGGGATAGGCGTGCTGCATGGCGATGGCGTACGGCAGGCCCGGGGCCATCGTCGCCAGGTTGCCGGACAGGTAGAACTCGCGGCCGCCGCGGATCGTCCAATGGCGGGCCGACCAGGTGGCAATGGTTCCGGAGTCGCAGGTGAGGATGGCATCGTCGGCGGCGGCGGAGTCGATGCAGCCGATCAGGTACTGCGGCGCGATCGGCGACCGCTGCGGGTCCACCAGGCTGGTCATGTCGGAACGCCAGGCGGCCATCTCGCGCTGGTACTTCTCCAGGAACGAGCGGTCCGGGCCATAGTCGAGCATCGGCAGCAGGTCTCGCAGTGCCAGCCGGGCGTCCGCGCAGACCGGCGCCTCGACCGGCAGCCGCATCCCGAGCAGGCTCGGATCGACGTCGATCTGCACCACCGTCGCCTGGCCGGGCGAAGGCAGATACTTCCCGTACGGGAAGGAGGTGCCCACCATCAGCAGCGTGTCGCACTCCTCCATCAGCTTCTCGCTCGGCGCGGTGCCGAGCAGGCCGAGCCCGCCCGTGGTCAGCGGATGGTCGTCGGGCACCACCACCTTGCCCGGCAGCGTCTTCACGATCGGGCTGGCCAGAGCCTCGGCCACCGCGAGCACCTCGTCACGGGCACCGCGGGCACCGACCCCCACCAGCATGGCCACCTTCCGGCCGGCCTTGAGCACCTCGGCCGCCTTGGCCAACTCCCGCGGATCCGGTGGCAACTGCGGCCGGCACACCACCGCGGCGCTCATCGGCGGCTTGCCTGGGCTGACGTGCCGGTACGGGTCCTGGGCGGCGGGGGCGACCTGGACATCGTTGGGAAAGGTCAGGTGCGCCACCGTCCGCCTGCTCAACGCGGTGCGGATCGCCAGATCCACCACCGCCGGCATCTGCTGCGGGTTGGTGACCATCAGGTTGTATGCGGCCACGTCCTGGTACAGCTGGGTGGTGTGCACTTCCTGCTGGTAGTGCGCGCCCAGCACCGAGGTCTCCTGCATGCCGGTGATCGCCAGCACCGGCACGTGGTCGAGCTTGGCGTCGTAGAGCCCGTTGAGCAGGTGAATCGCTCCCGGCCCCGAGGTGGCCGCGCACACCCCGATCCGGCCGGTGGCCTTGGCGTAGCCGGTGGCCATGAAGGCTGCTGCCTCCTCGTGGTGCACCAGCACGAACCGCAGTTTCTCCCGCTGCCGGCGGAACCCTTCCATCAGACCGTTGATGCCGTCACCGGGCAGGCCGAACACGGTGTCGACCCCCCACTCCACCAGCCGTCGGGCCAGGCTCTCGCCCACGATCTCCTGCACGTCGTCCTCCTCGTTGCGGGCTGCCCAGCCTCGTCCGGCGCCGCTCACCCGCGGGCCCACCCACCACTCGGGGACATACCGGGCGAATACGGACGAAGGCGCTCTTACCCTGTCATCGAGTCAGCAAACCCGGATCGCCGATCAGCGCGCTGACGCCGTTCATCGCGGCCGTGGCCGATCCCCGCCGGTGTCGCGGTGCCGCTGCCGGCGCTGACGCAGGGCGGCAGGCGCCGGCGGACGCGGCACCCTGACGTGGTCGACGCCGAGGTAGGCGAGCTGGGTCGGGTCCACCGCCTCCCGCTCGGTCGGCACCCTGGCGGGAACGACGCGTTGGCGTCGAGCAGGCCGCCAGGCAGGTCCGCGACCACATGCCCGAGCCGCCCGACGGCTTCTGGTTCTAGGGTTGGCCCAGCGGATCACCCGACCCGCGCACGCACCGGCGACGCTGCGGCGGTTCCTCGCCGTTCCGCCAACGCACCCCGCCGCCACGGAAATCCGTCGGCTGCTCGGTGCCTCGACGGCCTCAACCACCGCGCCTGGACCTGGCCAACAGGTAGCCCAGAAGCAGCCCGGCGGCCAGCGTGACCACGACCCGAGGGGTGATCGCCGAACGTAGCTTGCCGACCCCCGCCTTCGGATCCACCACGCTGCCGGCAACGTCGCCTGCCGTGCCCACCACCACGTCACCAAGCTTGCCGAGATTCACGCGCCACCCCCTTCCGACCAGCCGCCGGCTACCCGATCCACCAGCAACGAAACGGCTCAGCGGTCCAGGCCGTGGGAATCGATCACGGTCGGCCTGCTCACCGCCGGCCACCGGCGGGTGGACGCCGGGCGCTGCCAGGTCTGGTCACTCCACGCGCCGGCCGACGGCGGCGTACCAGCGCCGGCCGGGCATCGCCGTGACGCCGTGAACCAGAACGCTCAGGGCCACGACGAAGCTGCCGGCGACCCAGAGCAGCGGGTCCTCGACGCCCTCGTCCATGCTGAAAGTCAGGTAGAACAGCGCCGAGACGCCGATCGGGCCGAACCAGCCGAGGAAAACCAGTTCCCGCCAGCGCATCCCGAGCGGCACCTTGAGCGCGAGCACCACCGGCAGCCGCCGCAGAAGCAGCACCGCGACGGCGAAGAGCGGCAACCGCCAGCCCACGTCGAGCCAGTCGCGCCAGGGTAGTTCGGCACCGAGCAGGAAGAACAGCGGCAGCACCAGGTAGCGGGTCAACGAGTCGTCGAGCGTCTGTTCGGCGATGCGCGGCTGATTGCCGATGATCCAGTTGTAGGCCAGCCCGGTGACGAAGGCGGCCAGGATGCCGTCAGTGTCGAGTACCCGCGCGACCCCGAGTGCGGCGATACCGAGCAGGACGGCGAAGATCACCTGCGAGCCTTTGTCGAGGGTCTCCCGGCGGCTTGCCGCGCGTACGGCCCGACCGGCCAGCGATCCGAACAGGACGCCCATCACCACCGCCCCCACCACACCCCACAACGCCGACGTCACCTGGTCAGTCCACGGTTTCGCCCCCAAACCAGCCAGCGCGAGCACGACGAGGGGGAACGCGAGGCCGTCGTTTCCGCCGGACTCGCCGCTGATCACCTGTCGGAGCCGGTCGGGCAGCTGCCGCTCGGCCGGACCTCCAGAGACGATGCTGGAGGCCAGGACCGGGTCGGTGGGAGTCAGGCAGCTGCCGAGCAGCGCGGCGAGGCTGAGCGGTATGCCGAGCAGCAGCCAGGACAGTCCGGTGCTGAGCAGCGCCATCCCGACCATGCCGGCGGAGAGCAGCACGAGCACCGGCCGCAGGACGGCCCGGTAGTCGGAGAGCGGGAAACGCAGGGCGACCGCCATCAGCGACACGGCCAGCAACGCCCGGCTCACCTCACGGATCAGCTCGGCGTTCAGCTGATCGGCGACGTCGACAAGACCGAGCACCGGGCCCGCCAGCACCCCCAGGCACAGGGCCAGCAGCGGCTCGGACAGCAAGGTTCGGCGGATGGCACTCGACCAGAAGGCGAGCAGGACACCGAGCCCGCCGACGAGGGCATAGGCGAGCAGGAGGGGCCTCATGCCGACCCGCCGCCCCGTCGTTCGCCGACCGCGCCGGCTCGCGGTGGCGGCGGCTCACCTGCGCCGGGCGCGGGCGGTGGCCCGGGCATTGGCCTTCTCGATGGCCTCGACCAGCTCACCCAAGGACGCGTACGCCGTGCGGTGCGCCCGCTCGCCGTCACCGAAGCTCTCCTCGGCCTGCTCGTGCTTGTCCAGCATCGCATCCTCCTGCTGGTTTCCTGGCCGCCGTCAGCGGTCCAGTCCGTCCCGAAAGGCGTCGGCGCCGGAGGGCAGCACCCGCCCAGCGGCCTCCGTGACCATGTCCCGCACCTCGTCCGCGAGCCGCGCCGAGGTGCCGCCGGCCGCCCGCAGCTGCGCCAGCCCCGCCCGCCCCAGCAGCACGGCCGTGACCAGGTACCCGGTGGTGAGGCCGGCGGCGGCCGCCCGGCACCGTCGAGGCGCTCAGGACAGACAACGGGGCCGCTCGGACAGGGTTCGGCTCGCGTCACGCCCAGACTCGGCCCGCCGGATGGAACAACTGCCGAAGGTCCTTGGACAGCTCGGACTCCAGGTTCTCGAATTCGTCGGCGCTCATTGCCTCACGCAGCGTCGTCAATACCGCGCGAGCACCGTCGGCCGCCCGCTGGTCATCCAATCCCGCCCGCGTCCGCACCTCGCTCAGGAACTCCACAAGATCGAGCCGTTCGGCGAAGTCCACTTCCTTGCGCAGATACCCTCGATACTCCTCGGGAAGCTGCGCGGCGAGACCGCGGGCCCCGCCGCCACTGACCCGTTCCGCCAACGTCGTGAGCGTGGCTCGGATGACGTTCGCCGCCTCCGTCGGTGGCAGCCCCGCCTGCTTCCTCACCGCTTCGAGGAACTCGGCGTAGTTCACCGCTCCTCCTTCCCGACCAGTTGAGGTATGTCGCGACGTCCGCGACCGGCGCCCTGTTCAACTCCGCCTGCCCAGGCACCCGCGCGGGCATCCCCTCTCCGTGAAGCAGCGGAGCAAGACTGCTGTTCCTCACCCCATGACGTGACAAGGCGACGAGGGCCACTTACCCGAGGAACGCCCCGCACATCGGCCGTCAACCGGAGTCGGCACCGGTCATGGTCCGCGGGGCACCGGCCGGGCCAGAGCCCGGAGGTCCTCCGGCAGTTGCGCCATCGCATCCTCGAACTCGTCGTGCCCGACCACGCGGTGCAAGGTCTGCAGAACGGCCCGCACGCCACGCTCTGCGACGCCGCGCTCCACCCCCGCGCGATCCGACACCCGCCGCAGGAACTCGTCGTACGCGAAAACCTCCGGCTCATCCGTACCCTTGACCATGAACTGGCGTAGCTCGTACGCCACGCGGTCGGCCAGGTCCGCCGCCTCGCCGCCGCTGATCCGCTCGGTGAGGGTACGCAGAGTCGCCACGGTCAGGGACTGCGCCGTGTCCGGAGTAACGCCCGCCCGTGCTGCTACTTTCTCGAAGAACTTCAGCTCAGCCATGCCCCCGCCTTCCCGTCCCGGACGGGTCTGGCTACCCTCAGCTACCAGGCACAAACAAACAGTGGACGCCCTGCCGCGCGCCGCCGACGCTCACGGCACACCTCCTGCTCCTGATCCGGCAACCGCCGCACGGGTCAGGTGACAGCCGACCCAGATCCACTCGTTCGTCCTCCGGCAGCGCACCCGCGCCATTGCGCCCAGCGGGGACGCAGCCGCACCGACCGGGACAGGAGGGATGCCCGTCACGCGAGCACCCAACCGACCACAAGGGACACGACACGTGACGAGCCTGACCGACGTTCCGGCAGGTCAGAGCCCTTGTCTCGGACGACGTGGATCAGACGGGCGGCGCCTCGCCGCGCGACCATCCAACCCGAGTAATCAACCGGTCCCTCTTTGCATTGCACCGCTGTCGGCTCGGTACAGCGTCCGGGTATGAGTGGAAGAGACAGACGGTCCGATGCGACTGCTCCTGACCAGACGAACCTCGGCGCCGGCAGCCGATTGGAACCCCCGACAACACGGTCGACCAGGCGTCACGGAATGCGACACATCGTGAAGCTAGCGCCCGAGCAGGCAGTGCGTCAGGAACCAACGAGTACGGCTCGGGAGGAGGTCTGAAGTGGGCGTCGCCGACGGCCTACCGGTGCACCGCGACCTCAAGCGATCTTGAGGAAACGGATGGTGGCAGCCATCGCCGCCTCGAGCGCCGAGATCAGCACGCCGCAGCCGTCGTAGATGCCGGCCGCGAACAGGTCCGCGGGTTGGTCGGTGGTGACGTCGATCTGCGTACCGAGCCGCCCGTCGGCCGGGATGCCGGCGTTGGTCAGAATCTGCCGGTAGGGCGCACTCAGCGACCGGGCGACGATCCGCACGCCGAGGCCCTGGTCACCGGTGCCGGCCGCGGCAGCGACCTCGTCGGCGATGACGCAGAGGCTGGTCGCCCCACCGGGCAGGAGGCCGTCGGCGACCGCGACTTGGCTGAGCTGGATGCTCCGGCGGTAGGACTCCATACGCTGCTGTAGCGCGGCCTCGGTGGGCGCGCCGACCTTGATGACGGCCACACCGCCGGCGAGCCTGGCCAGCCGCTCCTTCAGCTTCTCCAGGTCGTAGCCCGGGCCGGCCTGCGAGATGTCGGCCCGGATCCGGTTGACGCGGGCCTGGATTCGCCCACTGTCGCCCGCGCCGTCTATCAGTGAGGTCTGGTCCGCCGTGACGACGATCTTGCGAACGCCGCCGAGTGACTCCAGTGTCGCGCCCGGCAGTGCGTCGGTCGTGAGAACCTGCCCGCCGGTCAAGGCAGCGATGTCCCCGAGCAGCGCCTCGCGCTGGGCTCCCGACTCGGGTGCGTTAACGGCGACCGACTGGAACGTGCCCCGCACCTTGTTGACGATGACCGTGGCCAGTGTCTCCCCATCGATATTGTGCGCGATCAGGAGAAGCGGCTTTTTGGTCTCCATTACCTTTTGAAGGACCGGGAGCACGATCTGTACGCCGGACAGGTTGCCATCGACGATCAGCACGTACGCGTCCTCGATAACCGCCTCCTTCCGGTCCACGTCGGTCACCAGGTAGGGCGAAACGTAACCCTGATTGAGGCGCATGCCTTCGGTGATCTCCAGCTCCAGTCCGCCGGTGTTGCTCTCCTCGACCGTGAGGACGCCGTTGGCACCAACCTTGTCCATCGCCTCGGCAACTATGTCGCCAGCTGTCGGGTCACCGGCGGCTAACCCGACGACCCCAGCGATCTGTTCCTTGTACTCCACCGGCCGAGCCAGGGGCGCGAGGGCCTCGATTGCCCGGGCGACCCCCGCCTCGATGCCGCGAGCCAGCGCCATCGGGTGGGCTCCGTCCTTCAACGCCTCCACCGCGCCGTCGACCATGGCCTGCGCAAGCACGATCGCCGTCCCCGCCCCGTCGCCGGCCCGCTGGTGTGCCTGTTGGACGATCTCAGTGGCGTACTCGGCGCCGAGCCGGTCCCGCGGGTCCGCGGCCTTGTACCGGGTCACGAACACCGAAGGGTCGTCGGTCTCGGCGAAGCGGCCCTCCTCGTCCTCGAAGACGATGCGGCGGCCCAGCGGTCCCAGCATCAGCCGCAGCCGCTCAGACACGCGGTGCAACCCGCGGGCCACAACGACCTGGTTCCGGTTGTAGTTGCTCGGCCGCTTGGCGACCGCAGCCGGCTGCGGTCGCCCCGGTATGCCGGCCAGCTTCCGCTCCTCGACGTTGGCCAGGTAGATGTTCAGCTCGGCGTCATGCGCCCAGAACCTCGGCGACTGGTTGGGCTGCCGGATGCCGACGCCATCCTTCACATAACGGAAGAGCTCGTCGATGCCGATACGGTGGTCGCCGTCGAGATCGGCCGCACCACCCAGTCCCTCGATCAGCACGTCGGTGAAAACCGAGGCGTGCGGCGACGAGTCGGCGATGCTGTCGCCCTCCCACGAATACTCGTAGGCGTCGGATGCGGTCAGGACCACGTAGCCGCTGCCGAGCTGATCGTCGAGCGCGTTTCGCGTGGATGCCTTGAACCCCTCGGCAAACGCTCCGCTGAAACAGCAGTCGAGGATGAGAACCTTTGCCCGGGCAGGTGAGGACTCCAGCTGCTCGTTGACAAAAGACCGCGACACGGCCGTGCTGGCCGGCCGCGCCCGCCGGGTGTTGGTCGCCGCGAAGTAGAGCCGGTGCATCCGGTCCACGATGCCGTGGCAGGAGAAGTAGACGAGGACGAGGTCGTCCCGGAGCCGGTCGGCGAGGATGTTCTCGATACCCGCCCGTACGTCCGCATCGGTGGTGTCCTGCAACACCTCGACCGAGTCGAACCCGCCGACCTCGGGCGCTTCGAGCAACGCGGCGAGCCGGCTCACGTCCTGGCTCGGCGCCCTCAACTGGCTGAGTCCCGGATCCTCGTACTCTCCCGCCGCGATCAGCAGCGCATACCGCCCCATGTCTCTATCTCTCCGGGTTCGTCAGCCACGCGACGAGCGCCCGCTCGGTGTCGCGGCTCGCGTTCTCGATTTCGATCGACCGCTTGCCATCCTGCAGCTTGATCCTCCCGGCCAGCCCACGCCGCATGGCCGCCATGACTACCTGAGCGACTGCCCTCATGACGGGCACCGAGAGTGCCCCGCCCAGTAACAGCGTCCCAGCCGCCACGGCCGTCCCGCTCTTGCTGCCTTCGGGACCGGCCACGGCGGCGGTCTCAAGCGGAACTCCTTCGCGTGCCAGCTCGCGGCCGAGCATTGTCGCAGCACGGGCGGCGTCGACGCCCGGCCCGTCCTCGACGACGAGCTGAATCATCTGGAACCAACCTTCCGACCCGTATCAGATCAAGGAACCCGGCAGCCAACATGCTAGACGAGCAATTCCAAAGTCTGAGGTCGATGTTCGGGCATGATCAGCACTGGATCTGCTACACCCGCATCCACCTTTCGTCCCAGGTTCCCTAACTGCCACAGCTGCAGGGCTACAACAAACCGCTGCATGCCGTCCGTCCGCTGATCAAGCTCCGCCCGAACGCGGGGTATCCACCCGCACCGCGCCGACGCCGCCCTTACACGCGGGCTGGATCCGTCGGCATCCCCCGTACGACACTGCCTTGAGCCAGGGTGCCCGGCGAGCCGACCGGAAGACGGCAGCACCGCTGGCGTATCAGCCGCGCCGCCGGGACACAGCGACAGCAAGGGCGAATGGCCCGCGGCATCGGGGTCGAGCGCAGTGACTCGCCCGCTGGCATCCCGGAAGGAGATGTCGGGTGGTGGCTTGTTGGCACCGGCCAGCCTCGGCGTAGAGCCGGCTGGCCCGTACAGTGCCCGCTGCGCGTTCACTTCGGTGAGCACGAAGTCCTTGTGCTGGGCATGCTCCCGCATCAACAGGTCGATCGACTTCCGAAACGCTGGTGCGTCGAGATTGAGTTCCCCACCGCAACCCTTGCAGGCGGTACGGGCCAGGCGAATGTTGTCGGACAGGATCTCGTGCCGCGGCTCGTGGAGACGAATGGCACTGCTGCTGCCACCCACGATCGCCGCCGCGATCGCCGCCGCAGCGGCATTCGGCTGGGCGCTCGACTTCCCGCTCACCCACTGGCGATCGGGACCGAAGCGGCGATCGTCCTCGCCGCCTTCCTCGCCGCAACGGCGCTGGCCCGTCGCAAGTCCGTAACCGCGGCAGGCTGAGCCAGCCGAAGTGACGCATCATCACCGCGGCCGGCCTCTGGACGCTGCCCGTCCCGACGCCAACAACGACGCTTGCTGATAAAGGCATCCGCGTCTCAGCCGCGCAACCAGCGGCCGACGATGAAGTCACCTCCAGCGACGAGCGCTCCGCGACAGGTCCGGACGTTGCGTGTGCGGTGCGACCTAGCCTGTATGTATGCGACGCTTCCAGGATGAGGACCTGACCGGCGCTGAGTTCCGCGAGTGCGATCTGAGTAGAGCGCGGATGGTCGGCGTGGTCATGCAGGACGCCGAGATCGACGGCCTGGTCACCAATCTTGTGGTCAACGGGGTCGAAGTGATGTCGTACGTCGAGGCGGAACTCGACCGTCGTCACCCGGTACGGCTGCTGATCCGCTCCAATCAGCCGGACGATCTGCGAGATGCCTGGCAGCAACTGGGCGACGATTGGGCGAGGACTACCGAGCGGGTTCGGTCCATGCCCGAGGACAGCGAACACCGCAGCGTCGACGGCGAGTGGTCGATGGTCGACACCCTGCGCCACCTTGTCTTCGTGCACGACTCTTGGTTCCGACGCTGCGTGCTCGGGCTCACCGAGCCGTTCACGGCCATGGGACTGGGTCCACCGTTGGTCTCGAACCAGGAGGACGGGCTCGACCCGTCCGCCCAACCGAGCCTCGACGAGGTGCTCGCCGTACGAGTCCGGCAGGCTTCAGAGATCGAGACATGGCTGGCCGAGGTCACGCCTGATCAGCTCGCGAAGACCGCGCCGGTTCCGGACGACGACAGATGGCCCCCGTACGCCAAGGGGCGGACAGTGCGGCAGTGCCTTGGCACTGTGCTCAACGAGGAATGGGAACACCACCGGTTCTGCAAGCGTGACCTGGACAAACTGTCGCACCAGGGGTCTTCACCGGGTAGCTGAGCGACCTCTGAGCTTGCCGCTTACCTCCCGGGAGATCCGGTGTCGCTGCGGTCAAGGCCGCTACGTCCCCAAGGGTGACTACAGCGGGTGCCGGAGGGAGAGCCCGGTGCGGTAGAAACGAGGCCGAGCGGGCGTTCTCAGCCGGTAGATCCGGATGTCGCCAACCAACCCAGAAGCGCGGTGCGGGACCAGCAGGTAGCTTGCTACCTTGCACGGCGATGGGCAGGCGGCGATACGTGGCAAGAGGGGTCCCAGGCGGGTACCGCATTTGGGACAACAAGGCTTGTCGGTGGTGGGGCGACCTCTATGAGCTGTGTCCGGATGAGTTACTCGATGAGCTGAACGGTGACCGCGACCAGGACAAGGTCACCGCATTGCTCCGGAAATGCCGTAGGCAGAGGCGGTAGCAGTCGGTACCGCCTCGCGCGTGTTCAGCCGCAAGAGAGGATGTCGAGTCGGGCGCTGATTCAAACGACAGGCGTGGATCACGGTGCGGGTTGCAGCCGTCGTCCGATTGCTCGCGAGGTTGATTCAGAGTTCAGTGATGCTGCCGTTGACGGCGAAGGCAGCCACGGCGGCCAGCAGCGTATCCAGGAAATCGTCCAGATCCTCCGCGACGACGGTGACGCCGAAGTCGGCGGACCCGGTATAGATGCCCTGTTCGTATCCGCATTCCCGCAGCCGGTAGACGGTGCCGATGCCACCGACGCCGATGGCGTACAGGGCGCCGCCGCCGTCGGCACCGAAAATGACCACGTCGACGTCCTCGTCGAACGGTTCGCCGATGCGGTCCGGGATCCCGTCGTCGTGGTACAGCACGCCCTGCATCTAGCTCGGCGAGAACATGAAGTAGCCGTTGGCGATGTCGGGCAAGGAGACCGCGCCCACCCAGCTGACGACGGCGAGAAGGTCGTCGGGTATCCACGGCAGCCGCTGCCGAAGTGCGGCGAGATCCGACTCCGATGCCGGCGGACCCACAGCGTGCTCGTCCGGCGCGAACGGATACCTCGACACGACGTCACGCAACGCACGCTCGACGGCCGCCTCGATCGTTTCCGCCCAGCAAGTCAGCCGTTGCTCGTCCAACGCGGGTGCCCCTTCGGCTCGCAGCCCTCACACACAGGGCGGCTGCGAGGCTAACTCGGACTCCCACACGTTGATCAAGGACCAGCGAGGGAATCGACCCAAGCTGGAACGAGTCACGCGATCCAGATGGCTATCACGCGCAGTGATGGACACACGAACCGCAGGCATGGTCGATCGCCGGCGATCCGGACTCAGACTCGATTCATGAAATCCGGAGGTGTGATCGAACTGCCTGAGACCGGCACCACCGTCACGATCATCCGCATCGACGGCTGGCTCAACCAGATCGCCACCATCCGACGAATCATCACCTGGTGAAACGCCTGCCTCTCAGGAACCTGGTACAGAGATTTGGATTGAAGCTGGGAGACTCGCCCTATGAAGCCACCGCTGTGCCTCGTCTGTGGATTGACCGGCAGCTCAACCCAATTCACCCTGGTGCGCTTCGCCGTCAACGAGCAGGAGAAAGCGGCATTCGCCAGACGTGCGGCCTCCCGCTTGGTCGGCCACCCGGAAAGCGCCTACTGGTTCTGCGCCGAACACCTCCACTTCGGCACCGAACGCCAGTCGATGCACTGGCGCGACGCCATCGCCGACATCCTCGCCGTCACCGACCGGCACACCCGCCGCCCACCCGGACCGTAACCACCAACACCGCCCTCGAACGCACCGACACCACAGGCCGGCTCCGGACCGCGGGACCGGGTGTAACGCACGTCCAGCCCCGCTGTCGGTGCCAGTCCGACGACCACGCGAGTCGTACCGAACCCGTGATCCCTCCCGACGAGGACGGCGATATCCACACCGGCCAGATCGACGCCCACAGCAGCACCGTCTGCGAGTAGGAGGCACCACCCAGGTCACGTCCGCGCCGACGGCGTATCCGGCGTTCACCCACCAGGTCAGAGGCGGCCTCGATGCTTGCGCGTCCGACTTTCGGAGCAGCTCGGGCTGCCGCTAACGTCTTCCCAGACGATGACGACGCCCGGGCCATGAGCTGATCCGCCGCTATGGCACGTGAGCGCAGGTCACGGAAGGCCTCTCACGACTTCTGCTGTGCTCGATCTCGTCTACGCTCCGCCGGAAGGAACGGGAGTGCAGGACGGTGGACCTCGCAGTCGTATTCCACGCTGTGCCCGAGCGTTATTACGTCCACAACGAGCACCGCGGTGAGACTCTGCACCGCTCTGCCTCCGAGTCGATCCACCGGGAGCTGATCGCCCTCGACGTCGTTGAAGGCGCTCGCGTGCTGGAGATCGGCACCGGGACCGGATACTCCGGCGCGCTGCTGGCCGCGTTGGCCGGAGCGTCCGGTCGCGTGACCAGTATCGACATCAGCGAGCACCTGATCAGCTGGGCCGACCGGCTACACCGCCAACGCGGGCTGACCACCATCACGTGCCACCTCGCCGACGGTATGGCCGGCTACCCGCCACACGCCCCCTACCAGCGGCTGGTGGCGTGGTGCACACTGAACCGCCCCGGGTTCTGTGGAGACTTCAGCTGTTGGCTCCGAGCACCTCGCGGGGCTGGGGTTGAGTGAACCGCCCGGATCTTGTAGAGATCAGGGCGGCAGTTGGACCGGGTGCTCGGGCAGCGACAACGCCACCCTTGGCGACGGAGCGGGCGACAACCGCAATATGGGTGCCTGCACCGCGTCGGCGAACCTCGGCAGCTACAACGACAGGGCCGAGCACATCCACGGCTGACGTGCTGACCTGAGCGGCACCGCCTCGACCCTCGGGTGGGTGGCGTCTTCGGCGCCACCCACCCGAGCCCTGTCAACGCGGCATTGCGGCGTACTCGGCGACCAGGTAGGACCGGTAACTGATCACCGCAGGAATGGTCACGTTCAGCTTTCCCGCCGTCGTGGTCAACATCTCCTCATACCCCAGCAGCGCGCCGGTGCCGGAATCGACGATCACGGTGTACTGGGCAGGCAGGCCGTGAGCGTCTGACACGATCGAGAACGCCTCCCCGGGACGCCCAGCCCGGTCCGTGACGCTCCCGCTCACCGTGACGCCCGGAAGGTCAGCGAGCAGCCGGAGTACCGCAGCGCGCTGCGCCGGGTTCAGCAACCGCACACCGGCGAGCTCGGCGACGTCCTCCAGATACTGCACCGGCGCTTCGTGCGCCGAGGCACCCGCCGTCAGCCATTGCCGCAGTACCCCGGCGTCCGTCGGTACCGAACCCTGGAAGCGGCTGTAGAAGCCACCGGTGGTGAAGTCGCGCACCTCCTCTGAGGAGTCGATACGGCCACCTCCCCGCTGCCACTCCCGCCGGTCGGCGTCAGTCCGGAACGTCGGCGGCAGTTCCTTCTTGACCATCCGCCCGGCGTCGTCATCGGTTCGCCAGGACCGCCACTGCTGCGGCACCACAGCAGACGTCGTCCGGCCGCCGGAGATCGACGAGTTCAGGAACCAGTTCGTCGACTCCAGGTACTCCACCGTCCCCGCCGGCTGCTGGGCTGCCGGCTGTGCCGCCGCCAGCGCGGCCAGGCGTCGCAACCGGGCGCTGGCCGGCTCCTCGCTCACGGGCGGCCCGTAGTTCAGGATCGCCGGCGTAGCCGCGAACGCTGGCTGCGGCTGCCGGAACGTCTCCAGCGCCACCCCGCCAGCCGCCACCGCCACGACCGCCGCCCCGGCCGCCGCCAACACGAAACGGCGCCGCGGATGCCCTAGCCTGACGCTGCCCACAACGCGATCAGAGGCAAGGATGCGGCCCAGATCCCGCACGCGGCTGTTCTCGTCGGCTGGACGCACGTGTCGTGCTGGATCCAGTCCGCCCAGCAGCTGGCGCACCTCATTGACGGCCTTCATCTCATGCACCCCAATTCGACATCGACGGCGTCGCCCGCGTTGCCCGCTGCACCCCGTCACCCACCACGTCCAGTTGCATTCGAAGCCGGCGGCGAGCCCGCATCAGCCGCATCGCACACGTCGCTCGGGACTGACCGAGAGCGACCGCAGCCTCAGCGACACTCAGCCGTTCCCAAGCCACCAGCCGCAAGATCTCTTGATCCGCGGCGGACAGCCGGCCGAACGCCACCGCGACGTCACGCTGGCTGACCACCTCGTCCGCATGATCCACGCTCACCGACCGGTCCGGCTCCGCCGCGGCCCTCAGCGCCAGTTCCTGCCAACGCCGCTGGCCCCTGGCCTCGTTCGACAGCACCAGACGAGCCACCCCGTACAGCCACGGCAACGCCGACCCCGCCGGAACGTCACGCAGACGTCGCCACGCGACGAGAAAGACCTCGGCAACAACATCACCGACGTCCGACCCGCCGACCCGCCGAGCGACGTACCGCCACACGTCCCCGTAATGGCGCTCGTACAACTCGGTGAACTGCTTCTCCGCGACGTCCATGGCACCTCCTACCGTGTTTATGTCCGGCACCAGCCACAACGTCACACCCAGCAACGAACAAATCACCCGATAGCGCCTGCCTGGGCGGCCAGCAGGAACAGCGCCGGTTGCCGACGTCGGCGCTCCGAGGTTTCGATCGGCAATCTTCTGCCGCCTCCTGACGTCGACCGGTGGCTGGGAGTCCGGCGCCTTCCTGATGAACCAGGCTGGAGCTGCCGCATATCTCGACCTCGATCGGGTAGAGCCGCTGGTGGTGCCGCGGCGATCGCCTCGGTCCTCGCACGTGGTCCTTGCTGGCGAGGCCGCACGGTGCCGGGTACTGCGGTGGCGAATAGTCGGGGAGGGTAGCGGCCCCAGTGGTTCGTGGTCGAGGCCAGTGGGGCGGGCGACGCATTCCTCCCGGCGCTGGCCGTGGCATAGTTGCGGCGGTTGCCGCTGCCACGGACTGCACGTCGGTAGTCGGGCTGTCCGATTTCGCGGGGCACCTACCGCACGACGCGCGCCATGGCGGCATGTGCGGCCTGAGCGTGGCGACATCCCCGCCTGCCCCTCTCGACGGGTCCGACGCGTCGGGTGTGAGGCCGCGCAGGCCGTGCCCGGTGGCTTGGTCTTGGCCCGCGTTGACCGCGTCGCGCTCTACGGGCAACCAGGCCAACAACGCCGACGCCGACGCCGAGGCGAAGGAGCGATCGCAAGACGTGTCGGCATTGTCGTAGTGCAGCGGCAGCGGCCACAGGTCGTTGCTGACACGCTCCCACCACAGACGGTGGACGGCATCGGCCGAATCGGCTCCAGCAACGAGTCGGCATCCGGGATCGTCCGTGCGAGCGGACACGCACTAATCACCACATCGGCGCTGACCGATATTCGTCCGACAAGCGCCTGGAACCGCCGCTCCGCATCGGGCATGTCGGATCCGACAACAACCCTCACCCGATCGAACGGCCGCTCGCGATAGGCATCACCGTCAAGCGCCGCCAGCCGCGTGACGAGCCCCTCCACCTCACCGGCCGGATCCCCGGACCACGCGACGGACTTCACGCCGCCAGTGTCCGCGCGGCCGATGAATCGGTGGAATCCCCCGGACGGGCCGAAACATTCGCCTCAGTACCCGGCGCATCCGACGCCAACGCTCTTTCCATCGTGCGGCCGTTCAGGCAGGTGGCGTTGGTTTCCTGGCGGTCTCATCCAGTGCCTGCCAGGCGAGTGGGTGATTCTCGCCGGTGAGCGCCGACAGGGCCTGGGCGATGTCGTAGATGTCGGCCCGCACGTACGTGATGGTCGTGCCCGCGTCCGACCGGCCCTGGTGTCCGGCGAACGCCCGGGCGACCGCGTATCCGAAGTTCCGTTCTACCCACGTCAGGGTGGTGTGACGGAGCCAGTGGGTGCTGATTTGTTGCACGCGCACCCACGGCAGGTGTCTACCGATGCGCTGCCATAGGTGGTCGTACCGGCGGTGGGTGATGGGCTTACCTGATCGGTATCTGAATAGTCGGTCGGCAGGGTTTACGCCGCCGCGTTCACCGGCGAGTTCGGACAGTCGGGCGGACAGCGTCGGTGAGATGGGCTGCCAGCGGAGCGTGTCTCCCTTCTCCCGTAGGGCCACCACGCACTGGTCTGTGTCAAGGTCGGCTCGGGACAGGGCGAGCGCTCCACCGCGTCGGCAGGCCGTCTCTTCGTGGAACCGCAGGAGCAGGCCGTCGAGGTCAGGGTCGTTGCCGGTCGTGATAGCTACCTCGTTGATGGATCGGAGTTGGGCATCGGACAGGGCGTGACGGATGCTGGTCTGGCGTCGCGGCTTCGGAACCCGTTTCGAGGGGTTGTCGTGGTCGGATATCAGGCCGTCGGCTACCGCGTGACGGTAGAGGCATCGCAGTGCTGAGATGAGGTGTTCTGCCGCTGACCGTCCGCCGCGTGAGTTGCGTCGAATCGTCCGCTTCTCCTTGACTGTTTCGGCGAGCTGTCGGATCTCCAGTGGGGTGGGTTCGGTGATCGGGCGGGTTCCCCACGCCTCCCGCACTTTATTCCAGTAGCTGGCATAGACTCGGAGGGTGCCGTGCGAGACGGCTTTCGACACACGCTCAATGTAGTCGTCGAAGGTCGGAATCAGCTGAGGCGACGCCGCTGTTGCTATCAACCGGTCTGGAGAAATGCCCATTCGTGCGAGCAGCAGCCGGGCAGCATCCAAGGCTGCGATTTCTGAACCGTCCTTGTCCACGATCGCACCACCTACTGACACTGCCGAGCGTAGTGTTCCAGCAGATCAACGGTAGAGATCACTAGTAAGCCATGTTGCGGGTCGCCGTGCGCTAGTAGCCGGTCCCCTTTCTTGATCCGGAGGCGGTGACAAATGGTTGCAGGGATCCGAAGGTATCCGTGGCTTCCGATCGTGAGGGTGCCGTGTTGATAACGCCGGACGAATATTCGGTGGTCCTGGCAGGTGATGGTGACTCGGTCGCCGGCCGCCCAGCCAAGAGCGCGCACGACACGACGGTCGGCAAGACGCCCACTGGAGTCAATAGACGATATGACATAGTGGGCAGGTGGTTGACGTTCACGCCGAGTCACATCAGGCAGCGGCATACCGGCACGCCCCCCACTGTGACCCCTAGTCCGATTTAGAGTCTCTTCGCGATACGTTTCTGTGTTTTCCGTATCCTGCATGGGGATGCCCCGTTCGCCTATGGAGCGAATCGCCATAAAAGTGGCAGAACGAATCGGGAAAAAGTTGAGAGAGATCTAGGCATCTATTCGGCCTGGACGCAGGGAAGAAAGGGGCATCACCATACCAGGATGACCTACAACCACACGCCCCAGCTTGTCGAGAGTCCGCCACTTTCACGCTATTCCTTGCCGCTTATAGCGGTAAGGTATTCTCTGTCGACAAGAGCTGCAACAGACTCGACTACCGATGTCTGGATTCGTCAGCCACTCGATCCTGCGTAGCGGCTAGTTCGACGTGGTGCAGGACGAGGATGGCTTCGGCGATCGCGATGGCTCGGTGCAGACAGCAACGCACCTTGACAGAATCCTCAGTGAGCGTCCGGGGACTCGGCAGGGCGCGTAGTCGCAAGGCGATGAAGCGCGGCGTAGTGGAATCGATACGAAGCGAGCTTCTGGTAGATCGGCGGTTGTCTAGTACTCCAGCCGCACCTGGTGGAGTTAAAGTCTTCGCTGGTGGTGGGCTGTTCTGGCGCGGTACTGGTGTCGTCGTCGCCATCGTGACCATCGATGGATGTGGTCGAAGGGTCGGGTGGTGGTGATCAGGTGTGCCAGGAGACGTCGGACCTCGCCGAGGGTGAGAGGAATGAGGCCGTCATCGGATCCAGCGCCCCCTTTTTGGCCTGGGCGGCGGTGACGGCGAGGTAGGCGTGGGCGCACAGAACGAGGGTTATGTGCCGGTACCAGGCGTCGTACCGACGCACCTGGTAGTGGTCCAGACCGACCTCGGTCTTGGCGGTCTGGAAGCATTCCTCGACCGCCCAACGGGTGCCAGCGATGCGGATCAGATCCTCGTCGAGAGTGTCGGCGGGTCCGAAGCAGGTAGTAGGCCAGATCCGTGGGGTCGGTGATGCTGCGGCGGATCAACAGCCAGTGCCCGTGTCCGTCGACGGTGCCGGGCAGAGAGGCCACGGCCCAGTCGTAGAGCCGTGGCCCTTTCGCGCCGTCGCCGCAGCTGCGACGCTTCCACGCCAGAGCCGGCGCGGCGGCGGCGAGAACGTCCGGACGAGAGTTGCCGGCCGTGGTCGGGATCCGCTGGTTGCGGGGCACGGCCAGGACGTAGCCGATGCGCTGCTGCTGCAACCACGTCCGGAACTTCGAGTCCTGCCCGTAGGCCTCATCCGCAGTCACCCAGCGCGCCGGCAGCCCCGCCGCGACAGCGCGCTCGAGCATCCGCAGCCCCAGCGCAGGCTTCGTGGCGAACCCGACGCCCGCCTCGATGCCAGCTTCGGCGCGGCGGGCGGGATCATCGCACCAGCGGCGGGGCAGATACAACTCCCGGTCAACCAGCGTGCGCCCCGCCGGGCCGGCGTAGGCCAGGAACACCCCGAGCTGGCAGTTCTCCGTCCGCCCGGGCGTGCCGGAGTACTGGCGCCGCACCCCGGCTGACTTGATCCCCTTCTTCAGGAACCCGGTCTCGTCGACGATCAACACCCCGTCGTCGTGGCCGAGGTGCTCGGACACGTAGGCGAACAAGTCGTCGCGAACCGCGTCCCGGGTCCCAAGCGGATCTGTTGAGTAGCCGCTGCATCCGATTCGGCGTGGTATCGCCGGCGGCCTCGGCCAAGGTCCAACCGTTCTTGCTCGCCAACGGCGACAGCAACCCGACCAGGTAGGCCAGCGCCTGCCGGCGCGGCTCCGCACGCCCGAACCGGTGCGCGAACCGCGCCAACAGATCATCCAGACCCGCCCGCCAGCCCACAATCTCATCGATCAACACAAGCACGGCAGCCTGCCCGCCCCACGACCAACCACAACAGACAGACGGTGCGACCACTTACCCGTCCGCCGGATAGCATCGACATCCGCAGCTACCCGGCAGTCACAACTCCGACGTCGATCATCACCGTGAGCTGCTGAAACGTTAGATCAGGCAAGTGCGGCTGGAGTACTAGTACGGCAGCATCCGTGAGACCAGCCCCAAGCAAACAATCACGCAGGTCAGCTCGCCAAGTTGCGACGTCACTACGGTTCGCAACGACGTCAGGACCGGTCGAACGCGGTACTCATTCGATATCAGCGACCCATCCGAAGTCCCTTTATGGAGGCGAACTCATAGAAGTCATCCGAGTCATATCGGATGCTGCCGTCTTCATGATCAAGGAAGCTCACCTGGTCACGACATACACCATTCTCGGAGACGAATCCCCACCAGTCGCCGGTGCCGACAGGCGCAACCGCTACAAAATTTGGGACAGCGTATGCCCCTGCATTCACAGACAATAGATCTTCAATGCGGCCATCTGGCGATTTGGCGGGCAGCAACTCTACAAACGAAAAGACACCGCCGCCGAACACTCGCATGAATCGCTTGTATTTCGATGGCAGCTGCGTCCCTAGCTCCGCTTCCACCCCAGCAAGATCATCATCTGTCGCGGTCCAGGAGTCGAAGAGTTGAAACCCAGGAGGGTACTGCCTACCCGCCCGTTCTGCGTGGAAGGCGTTAACCTGGGCTTCAAACTCTTCGAACTCCATCACTGTCTCCCTGTCGCGTTCTAGCCAGGCCAGTTATCGAACCAAAGGTCAGGCCCGTACTGTCCCCACCCTTGTTCCTGCGAGCGGTACCACCAGTGTAGTTGCGTGTCTTCCGCTCGCATCGCCCCGGTAACGCCCTGATTATTCGCGTTCGGATGGAGCTGGGATCCGGGCCCTCTATGCACAACTTGATCCAATTCATGAATTGGCGATCCGGGCATTTGATCCGCGTGGTGAATCTCAATCCGGTCGCCCAGATGATTCGGGCGCAAGCCGTGTGCACCGCGGCCAATATCGCCACGAGTCCACGGTCCCTCAACCCGAATTGGCGGAACATTCGGGCCCGCACCGGTCGCCGGTGAACAACTGCAACTAACGCCCGGAGGAGTGTTGCCGCAGTTGTGGACGAGGACCGGCGTGTCCCCGACGATCACATAGTACGTGTGGATGTCGGCAACAGTAAGGTCGTGCATCTGTTCATCGCCGCGGTGGTTGCGGACGGCCTCGACCGTGACTCTGGCCCCGTCGATGGTCGAGAGCTGCTCGCCGTGGTGGAGTTTAGCTGCGCTGATCCATTCAGTTCTGGTTTGGCTCCAGAAGGGGTGGTGTTGGGTGGTTTCGAGGATGGTGGTGGAGTTGTCGGCTAGGCGTAGGTCGAGGTCGGTGAGGTCGGTGTCTTGGTTGGTGTGGGTTTGGGTGACGGGTTTGGCTTCGTCGTTTCCGGTTTCGGGGTCGGTGGCGAGGACGAGGTCCCCGACCTTGACCTCGGCGATGGCTTTCGTGGTGCCGTTAGCGAGAAGGACGCCGGTGGTTGGTGCGAAGCTGTGTGTGCACGCACCTTTGCCTTTGAACCCGAAGCGAGCGCCACCTGCGAGAGTTGCCGCGCCGATTCCTGATTCCGTGCCGGCTGCTACGGCTGCTTCGATGTCTCCCTCGGCCAGGTTCGACCATGCGTTCCACCAGCCGACGTAGATGTCCTTGATCGCAACAGCCGGGCTGATGAGAGCGGACACGTAGTTTTCGGCGAAAATTTTGCCTGTGTCCCACAGCGCGTCGGTGAGGGACATGTCGCCTTTGTATACGGCGTTGGCGTTGTTGTAGGTCGTTACCCAGCTGTTCTTGATGGCGTCGAAGGTGTCGACGATGGGGCTGACGATTGCGTTTTTGGCGCCGGTCAAGAAGCCGCCGAAGACCTTCTTCGCGGTGGTCTTCTTTTTTGGAGGGGTGGGGTTGGCGGGAGGGGTGGTGGTGCCTTTGCTGCTGGTCTTCGGGGTGTAGTCGACGATCTTGGTGCCGTTGTGGCCCTTGTAGGCCCTGACGTGGCCGGCGCCGTCTCCGAGGGCGTAGAGCCCTGAGGGGTCGCTGAAGGTGGCGGGGCTGTTGCGGCTGTAGGCGTAGCCGTGCCATTGCTCGGGGTCAGCGAGGTCCATGACCGGGTCTACGGAGATGAATCTGCCGAGGGTGGGGTCGTATTCGCGGGCGCCGAGGTGGGTGAGGCCGGTGTCGTCTTGGGTGCCGCCGACGAAGGCTTTGCTGCCGAGCCAGACTGATGGGGTTGTGCCGCGTTGTTCGCCGTAGGGCATGGTGCGGCGGCGTTGGCTGGCCAGGGTGTCAGCGTCGATTTGGACCTGGCCGGTGCCCTGGTGGTTGCTGATGGTCCACTTGAGCCCGGAGGCGTCGCGGACGGCGATGCCGGCGTAATAGCGGGTGCCGGAGGGTCCGCCGCTGGTGGGGGTAACGACGAGCTCGGTGCTGCCGAGGTAGAGGGTGGTCTTGTCGTCTGCGCGGGAGATGAGTCGGTTGCCGTCGGCGTCGTAGACGTACTCGGTGGAGTTCGTGTCTTCGGTGAGGGTGTCCAGTCGGCCTTCGGGGTTCCAGGTCAGCGTCTGGGCGGTGCCGGTGGGGGTGGTGCGTTGGGTCATGTTGCCGGCGTCGTCGTAGGCGAATCCGCGGGTGCCGGTGTCGGCGAGGGGGCCGGTGGCGGTGACGGAGGCGATCTGGTGGGCGGTCACTGCGTGGAGGGCGCCGGTGTTGTAGGTCCACACCGTGTTGCCGGTGGTGGTGTTGTGGTCGGTTTGGGTGAGCCGGTTACCAAGGGCGTCGAAGGTCCAGGAGCGGTGGTAGGGGTCGACGCCGGCGCGTTGGGGGGTGGCGCAGGTCGCGGTGGTCTGGGTCCAAGCTTGGGTCAGCCGACGTAGTTGGTCGTAGGTGAAGCATTCGACCTGGTCGGTGGTGCCGTTGGTCTTTCCGGCGATTGAGGTGATGTTGCCGGTCTGGTCGTAGGTGTAGCCGCTGGTGAATTTGCTGGTGAACGTTCCGGGGGTGGTGGGGCTTTCGGTGGCGACATCGTGGCTGTCGAGCCGCCCGGTGCCGGTGTCGATGGTGGTGGTCTGCCGGACCTGGCTGCCGGCTGTGCCGTGCAGACTCTGGTGTGCGGGTCCGTGGTTGTAGTAGGTGGCGTCCGCGAGGTATTCGGTGTCGGGTGCTCCGGCGATCTGGCCGGTCGTGGAGCGCGCGTATCCGTTGGTGTCGTAGACGGAAGTGATGGTCTCGGCGGGTAGACCACCGATACCGGGCAGGGTCTGGCGGGTGATCTTGCCGGCGAGGTTGTAGGCGACACCAGTGGTGTAGGTGCCGGCGAGGGTGCCTTCGGCTGCGGGAATCGTGACGGTGGTGCCGGTCGGTTCGTAGCGGTCGGTGTAGCCGGTCACCGCAGTGGTGTAGGCGTTGCCGTCGTGCCACCTCGTGGACGAGGTGAGGCGTCCCTTGGCGATGCTGTCGTACACGTAGCTGACCAGGCGGGTGCCGGTGCCGACGTCGCCGGCCCACCGGCCCTTGGTGCGGGACTGCGCGTCGTACTCGGTGGAGATCTTCTGCCCGCGTCCGTCGAGGTTGTAGGCGACTCGACCGGCGGTGTCGTAGTGGGTGGTGGAGGTGCCGGAGTCCGGGTCGACTTTCTGGGTGAGGCGGCCGGCGAGGTCGTAGGTGTTGGTCCAGGTGTTGTCGTCGGGGTCGACGACCGTGGTGAGTTGGTCCAGGAGGTCGTAGGTGTAGGTGGTGCTCTGGTACGTGTTCGGGTTGGTGGCCGAGGTGTACTGGTCCAGGCGCGTCGTGTTGCCGCGTGTGTCGATGTGGCTGACCGTCTTCGTCCCGCCGGACGGCGGGACGACCATGGTGCGGTCGCCGTAGTAGGTGGTGGCGGTCTGCCGCCACGCCGTGCCGAGTTTCTTGTCCACCTCTGCGGTGGCCCGGTTCAGGTGGTCGTAGGTCGTCTCGCGGACAGCGGGAACGGTGGCAAGGCTCGGGTTGACCAACCCGGAACCGGCGGCGGAGCTGTTGTGGAAGGGTGCGGTGGTGGCGGCGACGTTGCCGCGAGGATCGTAGGTGGTGGCGGAGACGACGCGTCCGCCGTTCGGGCCCGGCTGCTGGACTTCCCGTACCTGGCCGAGCCCGTCGACGTACTGGTAGGAGTTCAGGTAGACGGGGCTGCCGTCGTGGGATTGCAGCGTTTCGGTCCTGGTCCGCGCCGGGGCGGTGGGTTGGCCGGTGCCGCTGGAGGTGATCTGGTAGCTGAACCGCAGCGACGGCACCCCGGACGACTTCGCTTGCCCCGGCGCGTATACCTCGACGAGACGGCCGAGCGGGTCGTAGAGCAGGTCGGTGACCTTGCCGTTCGGGTCGGTGATCCGCGACGGTTCACCGGTGTGCCGGTCGATCAGGGTGGTGCTGAAGTGGTTGAAGCCACCGCCGACGGTGCTGGTGATGCCGTTGTCGGGCCAGTTGACGCCCGGGCTGTAGCTGGTGGTGACGGTCAATCCCGCCGAGTCGGTCGTGGTCAGGATCCGACCGGTGTTGTCGTAGGTGCTCCGACCACTCGACACGTAACTGGTCGGACCGTGGTAGGTGTGAACTTCGGCGACGTTGCCGTCGTACGGACTCTGGGAGCCTTCGACGGTGTAGTTGTCATAGAAGGTGACCGCGCGGGACAGCAGCGTTCCGGAGCCGCAGGTATCGCCGGACCAGGTCTCCACCCGCTCCGGGAAATTGATCAGGTAGTTACCGCTCGGGATGTCACGTTGGGCGTAGGTGTAGGAGGTGCAGGTGTTGTCCGCGACTCCGACCTCGTTGTACTGGTGGAACCGGATCGGCAACCCGTACGTGGACTCGTAGACGGTGTGTTCTGAGGTTTCGCGCCAGGTGCCGTCGTCGAGTTTGACGCGGTGGTTCTCCAAACCGACGCGGACTTGGCGGGGGTTGGCGTAGCCGGGACCGTTGAAGCTGCCCTGGATGATGTGGTCGTAGCGGGTGCTGGCGACTTCGGTGTAGGAGGCGTCAGCGGGGTTCGCGTGGTAGGTGGTCATCCGGTACTGGCGGGTTTGCAGGGTCCGGCCGGCGCGGGCGGAGTGGTCGTGGTAGACGTTGCCCGCCCAGTCGGTGACGGTGGTTTCCTTGATGCCGCCGCCGCTGCCGGGGTCGTAGATGTCGTGGTACATGCCGCGGAAGAACCTCGACATCGACACCGTGTACTTCGACGGATCCGTACCGGAGCCCTGCACGACGCGGACCCGGTTGTAGCCGGCGAAGACGCTCCACGACTCGTTGGCGTCCGGGACGAGCGGGTTGTTGGGGTTCTTCCACGCCGGGGTGCCGACGGAGTAGTCGTACTGGGTGACCTGGTCCGGTGACCCACCGACCTGGTCTTTCACCACGACCTTCTTGACCAGGTACTTGTGGAAGATCCCGAAGCCGGGTTCGGCGCCCGGTGGTGAGTGGAAGATCGGGTAGCAGTCATCGGTGTTGACGTCCCAGTTGCCCTGCTTGCCGTTGTGCCAGCTGGTGAACCCGGACTGGTCCGACCCGCCCTGCGGGCACGGCTTCTGGGTGCCGTAGGTGACCTCGGTGCGGCCACCGAGTCCGTTGCGGACGACCAGCAGCCGCGGCATCCGCATCGCCGAGACACCCAGGCCGGTCTCGTCGTAGTCGACGCGGCCGTCGCGGAAGTTCGGCTGGACACCGTCGACGTAGTCGAGGTTCACCGGCGGCATGTCGATCTTGTTGGCGTCCGCGCCGATCAGACCGATCGGGCGGATGTAGTCCAGCACGAACACCCGCTCGGTCAGACCGGGCGGGTTGGACACCTTGTAGCGCAGCTGCACCCGGCCGATGTTGTTCCACGCCGCCGTGCCGGCGTTCCACTGGTACGACGTCACCCGGTCCAAGATTCTGGCGGTGAAGAACGACTGGGTGTAGTTCCCACACGACGACGACCCGCACAGCAGATCCCCGGGCACGTCGGGGTAGGACGTCGGATTCGACGACAGCGACGGACACGACGGCGGCTCATTGTTGAACGGGTCATCCTCGGTGGTGCGCTCCACACACCGGTGCGCCCACCCGAGAACCACCTTGCCGACCGGAACCGCACCCGCCTCGGTCACGTTCTTCGCGTACTCGATCTCCGACAGGTAGCCGCCCCGGTCGTACTCCAGGATCGACCCACTCGAGGCCCGCTTGTAGTGGTTCGTCTCCCGCGTCCAGTGCAGATACGTCTCGTTCTCATTGGCGTCCAGAACCCGGTCGAGGTTCCACCGCCACGGATCCCGACACGACTTCGGATACCCGTCGTGGCAGGGCTCCCCGTCCTCGTCGCCGAGGATCGACATCTTCCACACCGAGTCCCGCTCATACCCGAACCGGTACTCCGTGCCGTCCTGCGTCCACACCTTCCAATAGCCGTCACTCTCGGCCCCACCGGCGAGGAACTCCACCCGCCACCCGAAGTCGTCGACCGGCTTCCACACCCCCGCCGTGGTCTTCACGATCTGCGTCGACTGCCCCTGCAACGAGATCGTGATATGCGACGCCGCCACATCATTGGTGGCCGCCTCCCCGTCCTCACCGTCCGGGGACTCCCAACACATCTCCGTCGGATACGTCCGGCACGGCTTGTACATCCGCTCCACATAACCCGGCGAATACGACCACCCCAACCCCGCCGGACCCGACTGGTTGTTCGTGCCGTGCGTCATCCCATCCACCACCGACGAGCTGTACGACAACTGCAACCCCAACGTCTGCCCATACGGCAGCGGCGGCTCCGGCAACGGATACGAATAGGTGAACGACCCCGCGCTCTCCCCCACCTGCCACGACCCCGACGGCTGCAAATCCGTCGCCGTGTAGGAACCCGTCGACCCACCCGACGCCGACGACGCCAGCGCATACACGCCCACCGACTCGACCGATGTCTGCGCCGTGAAGCCCTCGAACACACCCGTCCGGCTACCAGCCGCCGTCGCGTCACCGGCAACGTCCACCACCGCCGTCAACGTCTTCGCATGCGGATCATTCGCCGCCGACACCCACACCGGATCCGCCGAACACTCCGGCACCTCCGGCGTCGTCGCCGCGCACCCCGGCAACCGCACCAACCTCAACCGGTCAGCGAACGAACCCCCATACGCCTGCGCGAAATCCGCATAATCCACCACCACCTGAACCGCACCCGCCGACGCGGAACCGTCCGCCCGCGCCAGGGAATACAACGGGCCCGCGTTACCCAACGCCACCGACGCCGACCGGTCAAACGACCGCACCCGCACCGACCCCACCCCACCAGCCAGGCGCGCCGCCACACCCTCACCCGCAGGCGCCTCCTCGGCAGGCTCGACCGTCAGCCCGAACGCCTCCCGCTGCTCAGCGTCCGCCTGCAGATCCAGGACCGCCTCCCCACCGGCAGGGAACGTCCCCGCCGGAAGAGGCTCGGTCACCGTGCTCTCGTCATCCGGATCCGGGTCCTGCTCCGCCTGCCGCACCCCCACCGCCGCCACCGACCGCGAATCACCCGGCTCCACCGCCGGAGCCGCCGCGACCGCCGGCCCACGCAACTGCACCACCGGCAACAAGCCCAGCAGCACCGCCACCGCCACCACAGCGGCCCTGGCCCTCCCCCGCGCCCCGGAACGGTCGAACGCGGTGCCCCCACGGCGGCCAGCAGGCATCAGCAGCCCTCCTGTCGATCAAGAAAGTGACCGACACGCTAGGCATCCCACCCGATCCCACACAAGGCCAGGAGCCCGCACCATCCATGAAGGACGATCACCATCAGTGGATCATCTGCCGCTGCAGTCCTTGATGACAGCCGCCCACCAGACGCCATAAGCCACATAACAGCCCACCAGCTCCGCGACTGCCAGCGGCCACCCTCACGCAAAGAAATCTTCAGCAAACTTTCAACATCAAGGGTCGCCCCTGCGAGGTGGCGTAGCTGCTGGAGCACCGCCACACCCTGATCGGTGGCCGGGTCCCGGCGCGCGCCATGAAGGGCAGGCTCTTACCTCGGCACCGCCCCACACCCCCGCCCTGCCGCGGGCAGCGGTGCCGAGACCATGGCTCCGTACGACGGCGGCGGAAGTCGTTGGCTCGTCGTTGTTCGTCGAGACACCACTCAGCCCCGCCCAAGGCCCCCCCTGGCCGGCGCGGGCTCGCCTCGCGTTCGCCGAGCATTTCGTCGGCGATCTCCGATATCCGCGAGGCGTCGCTCCGGGTTTCTGTCCCGCGCCGACGAGCTGTCAGCCCTGGAGTACGTTGATCGGCTCGGCGTCATCGCGACGCTTTTCCGGTCGGGGCAGCTCCGCGATTGACACAATCTCAGGCAGCGGTCACGTTCGGCAAGGCCACTACGCCGCGCAGGTGGGTGTCACCGATGCACCATTGGTCGAAGCATGCAGGTGCCGATCAATCTGCTGTCCAGTGTTGGTCGAATCTTCATCCACCTATACCGTTTCCTCTGCCATTCTTGAGGAAGGGGCGCGGCTATGCGCAAAGGTGTCGAGTGGGACTGATTCGGCAACGTAGGGGCTGCTACGGTTGGCGCTCCTGAGGCGGGAGCGGACCTACAACCACGGGGGGATCAATCGATGCCGCTGCGGCGTGACAGCGTGCCGATGCTTCTCTTCACCACGTCAGGCGCTGCGGCCGCAGTAGCCTGCCTCGCCTGGGCAATACCGAACCTCGGGTCGCCGACATCGGACCAGCAGGTCTATCTGTGGTTGGGCGTTGCGCTGATGGCCATGGGCGCGGCGTTCTCGGTCCGCCTGCCCCGAGTGTCCATGCGGGTCACTCTGACGCCGATGGCGTGCCTGGTGTGCGCCTGGGTGTTGCCGGCACCGTGGGTGATCGTGACTGCTGCTGCGGGCGTGAGCGTGGCGCGGCTGGTGTCCCGACGTCCACGCTCGGCCTGGCTGCACAAGGCCGTGCACAACACGAGCATGGACATCATCGCCGCAGCGCTCGCAGCCGGCGTGATGGTCACCCTTGGCGTCCGTCCAGTCCTCAGCGAACCGCCGTCTACCGCGCTGCCGGTCGCGAACAGTCTGGTCGCCCTGGCAATCGCGGCGGTCGTGGTGGTGGGGTCCGGGGAACTGGTGACGACGGTCGCGGTCACGCTGTCCACCAAGCGGCCCTTCGGTGTCGCGCTGCGCGGGCTGTGGTTGACGCGTCTGTCCGTCGCCGCGGCGGAGATCGTCCTTGCGGGTGTGGTCACCATGGCCACAGCGCTGGACATGCGGGTGCTCGTGGGGCTGCCGGCGGTGATGCTCGTCGTGCATCTCGTGCTCGCACACCGGCTGAGGGTGTCGGAGGAGCGCCGAACGTGGGAGCGTCTGGCTGCGCTGAGCGAGGCACTGACGTCGCGTGAAGTCGATGTGGTGCTGCGCACCGCAGCCGGTGGTGCGGTCGACCTGTTCGATGTCCCAGCGGCGGATATTGAGATCTCGGCCGGCGAGCGTGTGGTACGGGCCCGTCAGCATGGTGGTGTTGCCCGCCTCGTGTACGACGGGCCCGCAGACGACGCACCTGACGCAGGCGACGCGCAGTACCCGATGCCGTTCGGGGTCAGCGGCGCCGCGGACGGAATTCATGGAGTCCTGACGCTTTACTTGGGTGAGCCGGGCAGGACGCTGTCCGCACGTGAGGACGTCACCCTGCGGGCGTTCGCCGCGACGCTGTCGTCCAGCTTGGACCTGGCGCACGCCTACAATCGGCTAAGCCAGGAGGCACGCCGTCATCAGGCGCTTGCCAGCCACGACGTCGACACCGGCCTGCTGAACCGCACCGGCCTGCTGTACCATCTCGATCAAGGACGCGGCGAGCCCGGTCGGACCGTTCATGCCGTAGTGATCCGGTTGGACAACTACGCGTTCCTGGCCGATGCGGCAGGCAGAGACTGCGCACTGGATCTCCTGCGGGTCCTCGCCGACCGGCTGCGGCGAGCGTTCCCGGACGAGAACTCGGTGGCCCGGGTCGGTGACGTGACGTTCGCCCTGGTGATGTCGGATGTCACCGTCGGTGTGGCCTATCAGCGGGCTTGTTGGACGGTCGCGGCGCTGCGACGCGAGATACCACTCGACGGGCACCGTCTGGTGGTTCGGGCGAGCGCGGGGATGGCGTCCGGCGTGCCGGGCGCCGATCTGCTCGACGCGGCCGAGCGGGTGCTGTGGCGGGCCAACCAGCGCGGCGACGACCGGCTGGTGTCGTATCAGGCGGGTCCCGTGCGGGAATGGTCGCTGGCCCGGGAGTTGAACAGCTCCCGGCTGTCGATCGCGTTCGAGCCGATCGTTGACCTGGCCAGCGGCAGAATCACGATGATGCAGGCCGTACCGCGCTGGCTCTATTCGCGGCACGAGGTGCTCGCCTGCGACGAGTACGTCTTTCAGCTCATCGACGCCGCTGATGGCAGCCTCGACATCCTGGCCCGACGAGTGGTGGCCCGATCGCTTGCCGCTGCGGCGGTGTGGCGTGATGTGCTGCCCGACGTGGCGATGGTGGTGCCGATTCCCGCCGCCGCGCTGACCCAGTCATTCGTCGAATCCGTCCGCGACCTGCTCGGCAAGCACAGCGCCACATCGGGACGGTCGTTGGTGCTGGCGGTCGGCGCACCGCCGGATCCAAGCGCACGCGAGGCGGCCGAGTGGATTGGCCAGTTCGGTGTGCGGCTGCTGATGGACCGCTTCGGTAGCGGACACGTGGGGCTGGAGGCGCTGGCAGCAGGCGAGTGGAGCATGCTGCGGCTGGACCCCGCCTACGCCCTGGACGCGGGATGGCAGCCGGCACGGTCGGTGATCCGCGCCGCGGTGGACCTCGCCACCGATCTGGATCTCTCCGTCGTCGCGCCGGGTATCCGCACCGAGAAGGAACGGCGTGAGTTGGCCGGCTTGGGCTGCGCCTTGGGTAGCGGTCCGCTGGTCGGTGGCGAGATGTTTCCCAGCCAGGTCCGGGATCACGCCCTGCTGTGGCAGCCCAAAGCTCTCAGCGGCGGGGCGAAGGTCGTTCAGCTACACCGCGCTCGCCGCGCAGCCGCCGCCTCCGGTCGAGGATCGTAGGAGGCTGCCGGAGGGCCGCTCGGGCTGGCCGCTGCACGCCGGTACCGCGGTGTTGGCAGGGGTATGCGTGGGTACCCACCGGGCGATCTCCGCCATGACCAGCGGTGAGTCGTGGAGGGCACGGGCCATGCACGCAAGGCGCCGGGCCTCGGACGGTACGTCGTACTCGCCGTGCTGCGCGTTCAACAGACGTGTATCGCTGGCAGCAGAGGGCTGCGAGGTACGGCGGTGTCGCAGGGCGACGGCGACGGTGGCGGCATCCGCGACGGCCATCACGGCGTCGGGGTGAAGCCGGTGGCGTCGGGCACGTCGGGTGGCGCTGTCGTGCACCCGTGGGCTGAACCATGGTTGCAGGACGCGCAGGGCCTCGTGGACCTCGATGACGGTGCGGTGGCGGTGGCGTCTGCTGCGAATCTCCACCGCCACGGGTGCGGCGGTGCTGGTGCTGATGATCGCCACGTCCGCGACGGCCCCCCGCAGGGTCATCCACAGCTCCAGCAGGTGCCAGTCAGCACGACGGTCGGCCCACCAGGTCAGCCCGATCCGGGACAACGCTGGGGCAGCTTGCCGGTGCACGGCGGCGCGTGCATTGCGTTCGGCCGAGGTCAACCACTGGTACAGCACGTCGGCCGCCAGCTCGGCCTCGGCCTCGACGGCGGGGTCGATGTCGTCGTGTCGTGCGTCGCCGTCGTGGTCGAGGACGATATGCGCGACCTCGTGCAGGATGGTCTGGGTCCGTGTCAGCGCGGGCAGCGCGGCGTC
This sequence comes from Micromonospora sp. C51, assembly GCF_018070435.1. Classification (NCBI taxonomy): domain Bacteria; kingdom Bacillati; phylum Actinomycetota; class Actinomycetes; order Micromonosporales; family Micromonosporaceae; genus Micromonospora; species Micromonospora sp. C51. The sequence goes on from NZ_JAGPXQ010000008.1 coordinate 187,556, forward strand.
GACGACGATGGTGTCCTGGTCGTGGCGTCGGACCAGGAGTCCCGGCGGCAGGTCGACGCCCAGGTGCAGGTCGTGGACCCGCAGGGTGCGGCCTCGTGCGCGTCCGATCGTCTCGCACCAGTCGTCCACCCTGTACGGGGCGGGCGGGGGTGGAAGGTTGGCCCGCCTCAACCGCCGCGTCAGGCGTGCCCGAGCCAGCAGCATGCAACCTCCTGACGCTAGCGCCGTTGTCGAGATCAAGCGTCAGATTGTAACGATGAGCAGCCTTCAGGAATACCCATCGGAGTCGCGAGTAGATCGATAGGGCTGCTGCACCACGATGAGGTCGCTCCTGCGCCGGATGAGGCACCAGCCACCATCCGCAGGCTTCCTAGGAGGATGGGTTCCTGCGGGTTGTCGCATCCGGCGTCGAGCGTTCCTAGAACCTGAAGTCGGCGCCGGGGCGGGTCAGATTGACCATGAGTCCGATGTGGGTGTAGAAGTTCAGCGTACTGAACACGAGGAATCCCACCCCCGCGATGGACCAACTCCACCGGACAACGACCCAAGCGGCGTCGGCTCGTGTCGTGACGAGCCACGGAAACGCCAGCGCCCCTGCGGCCGACAAGGCGTAGAGAAAAGCGAAGAACGAGTTCTCGATGGCAGGGTAGCCGTTCAACAGGCCGGTGATGGGCTCTTCGACCGGTGCAGCGCCGATCAGCGAGAACCGCAGGATCGCTGCCGCGCAGGCGGCCAAGACCAGCCCTACCGCGAAGACGACCGGCGAGGCGACCTTGATCGCTGCGATCGTCACGTGTCGACGACGCGACACGTGAAAACTAGCGGCGATGAGCAGCACCCCCAACCACAGGCACGGCTCACCGAAAACGATGTTGACCGGCGGGTTGGCCGTCAAAGGGTGTGTGACGGTCATGGCGCCAGCGAGTCCGGCGAGGATGCTGCCGAGGGCGAGGAACGTCGGCGCGAAGTCCGCGGGGTCGAAGGTTGTGTCGTGCCCCCCGTGAAGCGCGCTTGCCAGCGTCGCGGCGCTGCCGTCAACTGACGTACCCGACGTGACGACCGCAGTGTCGCCGGTTGCTTGGAGCGCCCGGATGTTCGTCCAGAAGCGGACCACGGCGAGCATGGCCAGTCCGGCGGCGACACCCATGCTCGTGTTGTACAGAATCATCATCGCCCTCAACTCGGCATCTATGAAATTGCGGTTCCTCGGGCAGCAACACTGGATCTGCACAAGTGGCAGGACTGGCAACGCGGGGGTTCGGGTGGGCACGCGTGTGTCCGATGCCCAGCTGCCTTCTGTGTATCGTCCGAGAATGGGCGACTACTCGCGCAAGCGGGACATCGTCGCCCGCGCCGTCTCGGTCATCCGATCGACCAGATCTGCGGGTAGGTCCATACCGTCGACGGCTGGGACCACGACAACTGTGAGGTAAAGATTGCCATCATGGGTTATGACGTACCTGCCGGTGAGTTCGTCCTGGTAGGTATAGGCGGCGCTGCCGAGGTCCGCGATGTCGGTCAGGGCGCCGTCCGCTTGATGGGCGGGGCGCAGACTGTCGAAGATGACGCGCCCCGAACCAGGGTCGCCGGTGGTGGCATGTACCCGGACGAACGCACCCTCCGGAAGGTCTCCCAAGGTGGTCGAACACGTCGCGTCCGTGGCGCCCGCAATGTCGTGGGCCTGGCCTCGCTGAGCGGCGGCGGCTCCCAGCACTTGGGTCAGGGGCGCGAAATCCACGTGAGTGCACAGGTCGTCCGCCCTGCGGTACACGGAGTCCGCGGCACGCCCGGAGCCTGGCTCGGTCACGTTGGGAGTGATTCCAGGTGACACCGGTTGGGACTCCTCCGTTGACGAGCAAGCCGCCGTGAGCGCAACAACCGCCAGCACACCGGCGAGAATAAGACCGTTGCTCTGGACACAGCGGTGAAAGGTGGTGGCCAAGGCTTGAGCGATCATGTTCAGGGCCACGGTCGACCACCGTCGCAGGCTGACCCCGGAGACAGTTACGTTCATGAGGAAACGCCAATCCGGGGGCAGATGGATGTTAGGAAGACTCAGCCAGAATCGTCTGCGGCCCTGCCCCCGTTGAGGGCCGCCGAATCACCTCACCACTGCATCACGGCGTCGCTGACCGGACCTACTGATACGGCTAGACCTAGTTAGACATCGCGCGGATTGGCGTCGTCGGCGGTGCAGAAATCTCCGCCCGAGAATGGCCATACACCCTCCCAAGTGGTAATCACGCGAGGCGGGCCAGCAGGACGCTACCGGTGCTGGTGTTCGTTCGGATGACTCAGCCGGAGACTGGTGCTCACGGATGGTCGACCTCGACGTCGTCGATGCGGTGGCCTCGGTTGATGGTCGTTCGGGCGGTACCGCAGCCGGCTGGTCGCGTCGTAGCGAGGCGGGCGAGTGCAGCCAGGGAGGCGCGGGTGGTGGGCGTGGGGACATGGTGGAGCTGCCGGATGGCGTACGTGGCCAGCCGGGTGGCGCGTGGGTGTGTCGGAGCGTGGTGCGCCCACGTCACGCACGTGGCAATAGTCGAAGGGTGGAGGTAGCCCCGGATGCGGATCAGATCACGCACGAGCAGCGGCGCGGTGTGGTCGATGCGGTGCGCGGCGCCCAGGGCGTGCCAGGCGGTAAACAGGTCGAGGGTGTCCCAGTGGGTCAGGGCTCTGGGGGCGCTGCCGTCGGCAGCAACGGCGCGATAGTAGATGGCGGCGAGGGCGCTGCTGGCCGGCCGCAAGCCGGCGGCGACAGTGAGTGCCACAGTGAGGGTGCGTCGGTGATGCGGACCGTGGTGCTGCTGCGCGGCGTTGAGGTCGTCGAGTGCGGCGGCGACCATGTGTGCCCAACGGGGATCGGCGGGCACCGGCGTGAGGTCGGCTACCGCGCGAACCGCGGACGCGATCGGGTCCGGGTCTCGGACGGGGCGGCGGCGGGTCCACAGGTCCACCGCACGGTCGATCACGAAGTGCGGCACCGCACGGTCCTTCCCGCAAGATCTCCGTCCGAGCCGGATCGAGGGACTGGATGTTGGCGGCACACGCTGGTGTGCGTGTCGTCGGCGGTGAATCGAGCGGCGGCGGCGAGCTGGTCGGGTAGGTCGTCGCCGGGTGGTAGGTAGCGGGTGGCGGCGGCAAGAGCGGTGCCGATGCAGCGGCGGGCAAGGTCGTGCCATCCGCACCTACGGTAGAGCTGGGCGAAGTGAGCGAGGATGATCAGGCTGTGCCGATTGTCTCGGCCGTACGCGTCTGCGACCTGGATGTGAAGGGTTGCCAAGGCGCGGAGGGCGTCGTCGCAGGCGCCAGCGGCGTGGTCGGCATACGCCTGCGAAACCGCGTCGTCGACGTCGCGGTCCGCATGGAGCAGGGCCCGGCTCGTCGATGGACCGACGAGGTGCCTGTCGGCCGGTCGTCGACGCCACGTCAGCGCCGGGTAGGCATCAGTGCGGTGCATTGTCATCCTTGCGGGTCGCCGAGGGGTGTGGCCGGCGATAAAGGGCAACGGGGGAACCCGTTTATCGCCGGCCACAGACCGACCATCTGAGTGATGGCCGGTTGGGTATGCGCCGTGGCGGCGCCTACCCGGCGAGGACACGGGTGGAACCGGGAAGGAGTCAGTCCCTTCCCACCCGCGTCCTTGAGGTCTACTGGGGTTTGCGAGCGATCGTGGAGGTGAACTGGTAGCCGCGGACCGAGACCGCGGGGTCGACCATCAGTTCCCCGAACCGGATCAGGTCGGCATCGGTGAGGTCGGCCTGCAGAAGTCGGTCGTGCAGTTGGCGGGCATTGTCGGCGAGCAGGAGGCAGCCGGGCCCGCCGCCGGTCCACGTGTCGGCGCGGGTGTGGCTGTAGATGTTTGTCATGGCGGCGTCGAGCAGGTGGGCGTGGGTGAGGTTGCCCCAGTCCAGGTCGGTGCCGCCGGTGGCGAGGGTGTCGAGGATGGCGTGGATGACCCGGTAGATCAGGTGGCTGTCGTCGTCGGTGGGCGCGTGGTGGATCAGGGCGCGGCTGTGGACGATTTCGCCGAGTACCAGCCAGCCGCCGGGCCGCAGCAGTGTGATCATCTGCCCGAGTAGGTCGACGCGGTTGTCGAGATGTTCCAGGACGCAGCGGCTGTGGACGAGGTCCAGGCTGCCCGGCTCGATCGGCAGGTCGAGACCGTCACGCAGGTCACGCTGGTAGACGTCGATGACGGCCGTGGGTTCGAGCAGGCGGGTGTCGATGTCGACGGCGATGACCGTGCCCGTGGGGCCGACCTTGTCGGCGAGGTCTCGGGTGACGGAACCGGCGCCGGCGCCAACGTCCAGGACCGTCCAGCCGGGCCGGATGGGAATTTTGGCGAGGTCGTGGCGAGTGATCGGGTCGAGCACGCGCTGGAGGGGGTCGAGTTGCTGCGGAGCGTTGCGAAACTGGTAGGCCGTGGTGCTCATCGGGCATCTCCTTCAGGCGCGGGTAGGCAGGGTGTGGCGGGCACGTGCAGGTCGATCCGTGCGCGTCCGGGATGGTGCCGGGTCGGGAACGGCGGGTTGGGTGGTTCCCACCAGCGGACGTTGACGCGGCTGTGGCCGAGCACAAGGAGGTAGCTGGTGGGTCGCCAGCCGCCGGCCTGGTCAGGGCGGGCGGTTTCGTAGGCGAGGATGTTGCCGGTGGTGGGATGCACGATGAGCAGGCTGCGGTGACCGTCGTTGTCGGTGGCGGTGATCCCGACGCCGACGCGGCCGGCGCGGTCGGACACTCGTGGGTAGTAGACGAGTTGGTCGTGTCGGGCCAGGACGGTCAGGACGGCGGCGCGGTCGTCGCGGCGCAGGGTGTGCCAGGACGCGATCTCGGCGACGGCCCGCACGGTGTCGGCGGCGTTGACGTCGCGGCCGTTGGCGGGGAGCAGGAGGTCGCTGGTGAGGAACCGAAACAGCGGGTCGACCACCGTGTCGGTGGGAATGTGGTGGGGGATGTGGCCCGCATTCCACCAGTCCTCTCCCACCGGCACTGGGCCAGGCGGGTGTTGGGTGGTGAGCTGAGCGCCGGATCGATCGTCGGCATGCCACCGCACGACCTCCCGCAGCGTTCCCCACCAGGACGGGTCCTTTCGCCATTGGACGTAGCGGATGAGGTCGTAGCGGCCCGACACGGTGTCGCACGGGCTGGCGCGGATGGTGGCGGCGAGGTCCCGCAAGACGTCGCGAGCGGGCCGAGGGTAGGCCACGCGGGTGGCCGCTGACCGGTCATGGCGTGCGGCGGAGGCGGCCAGGTCAAGCTGCGGTGCCGCAGAGACCGAGCAGCCTGTCGGGGTGGTGACGGGTGCCGGCCGAGCAGGCACAACCGCCACGCTGGTGGCGATGGCCAGCGACAGGGTGACCACGACCGCTGGGCCCCGCATGGCGGTGCGCCAGTCCGGCTCTGGTGGTGGCGGCCTCGTGATGGGGCAGTTTGCGACGGGGTTGGAGGTCATTGTTCGGGCTCCGGACACTCGTCGCCGGGGTGGGTGAGGGTGAGGTGCTGGCGCAGCACATCGCTGACCGTGGCGGCGGTTCGGGTGTAGCCGAGTAGCTGCCCGGAGGCGAGGACGTGCATGGTGTCGGCGATCTTCGCGGCCACACCTGCGTGCGGGAGCGCGGCGAGGACCGTCACTCCTCGGGCGGGCAGGTCCCGCAGCACCGTGATGATCTGGTCGGTGACGATGGGGGCGAGTCCTTCGGTGGGTTCGTCGGCCAGCAGCAGGCGGGGGGCGGTGCGCAGGGCGCGGGCTATGGTGAGCATCTGCTGCTCTCCACCGGAGAGCTGATGCGCGCGATGTCCCATGCGGGCGGCCAGCGGCGGAAACATGTCGAGAAGTTCCTCAACGGTCCACGTCTCGTCGCGGTCTCTGGCCGGTCTTGTGGCGGCGAAGTGCTCGCCGACGGTCAGCGACGGCCACAGTCGACGGCCTTGGGGAGCGAGCGCGACGCCAGCTCGCGCGGCGGCGGTGGGATGCCAGCCGGTCACTTCCCGGCCGTCGAGGTAGACGGTGCCGCTGGCGGGCCGCAGGTGTCCGGCGAGGGTGTGCAGCAAGGTGGTCTTGCCGGCTCCGTTGGGGCCCACGAGCGCGTGCACCCCTGAGTGGCGCAGGTCGAGAGTCACGCCGTGCAGGACCGGCGTCGCGTCCGGGTAGGCGACGGTCAGGTCACGGATGTGCAGCATCGTCACCCCCGTTGGTGCCGAGGTAGAGGGCGGCGACGGCCGGGTCGGCGCGCACGGCGTCGGCGGGGCCGTCGGTGTGGCGGCGTCCGTGGTGCAGCACGGTGATCCAGTTGGCGAACGCGGCGACGACATCCATGTGGTGCTCGACGAGTACGACGGCCATCCAGCTGGGCAGCTTGTGGAGGATGTCGAGCAGTCGGGCGGTTTCGGTGTCGGTGAGCCCGGCGGCGGGTTCGTCGAGCAGCAGGATCCGGGGCTGCCCGGCCAGCGCCACGGCCAGGTCGAGCATCCGCCGATGCCCATGCGACAAGCTGCCCGCCTGATGGTTGGCGTAGTCGGCCAGGCCGACCAGGTCCAGCACCTCCATCGGGGTGCGGTCGGGGTTGCGGCGGTGCTGCCAGCCCCCCATGCGCACGCAGTCGAGGCAGCTCATGGGCCAGGTGGCGGGGTGTTGGAAGGTGCGGCCGAGGCCGGCACGCGCTCGCCACTCCGGCCCGCGTCGGGTGACGAGCTGACCGTTGTAGGTGAGCTGGCCGGTCTGGGTTCGGGTGGTGCCGGCGAGCAGGTTCAGCAGGGTCGACTTGCCGGCGCCGTTGGGTCCGATGACCGCGTGCCGGTCACCTGGGGCGATGGCGATCGTGTCGAGGTCCAACACGGTGAGCGGGCCGTAGGCGTGGCGCAGGCCGGTGGCGACCAGCCCGGTGCCGTGCGCGTGATCGATGCGACGAGTGCCGCGCGGCGAGGGCGGCGGCTCGGCGGCGACGCGGTGGACGGTCCTCACGGCACACTCCCCACAGCGGGTTCGGTCACCTCGCTGGCCGGGCGGATGCGCGAGCGGCGTGGCCGACGTAGGCGGCCGGGCAGCGCGGTCAGACCGCCGGGCAGCAGGTAGACAGCGGCGACGAACAGGCCGCCGAGTAGCAGCGGGGCGTGGCCGGGGAAATCGGCGGCGACGATGTCACGGCCGGTGAGCACGATCACCGCGCCGACCGCAGCGCCCGGCAGCGATTGCGCGCCGCCGATGATGACGGCGAGCAACGCCAGAGCGGCGGTGCTGAAGCCGACGTCGGCTGGGGTGATCCACCGGTGGGTGTGGATCAGCAGCGCCCCGGCGATGCCGGCCAGTCCCCCGGCGGCGGTGTGCACCGTCCACAGGTAGGCGTGGACGGGATGACCGCTGGCACGGGCGCGGTGCTCATTGCTGCGGGCGGCGGTGAGCAGCAGCCGCCGCTGCCCGCCGAGCAGCCACACCGCCACAGCCGTCGCCGCCACCATGATGGTCGAGGCGTAGAGCAGCACCGTGCGGTCGCCCAGCAATGGTGCCTGCCCGGGCAGGAGGCGGGGTGCCGGGATACCGGCGAGGCCGTCGGTGCCGCCGCTGACCGCCCGCCACTGCCCCGCCGTGATCGCCGTCAACTCAGCGGCCGCCAGGCTCAGCATCAAGAAAACCGAGCCCCGGTAGCGGACCAGCACCGCCCCGACCAGACCCGCGACGACCGCACCAAGGGCGGCTGCACAGAGCAGGTGCACGATGGTCACATCGATGCCCGTGAGGGCAAGGCGGGCGGTGAGGTAGGCGCCGGCGGCGTAGGGGGCGACATGGGCGAGGGTGGGCAGGCCGGCGTGCCCGGTGACCACCGCGACGCTGACCGCCAGCAAGGCCAGGGGCAGCATCCGGGCGACGGTGACATGCAGGTACGGATCCGGTGACACCGCCACGGCGATGATCACCACAACTGCCAGAGCCGCAGGCACCATGGACAGCGGCCGGATCCGAAAGATGGCGGCGGTCGGGACGTACGCGCTCATCACGCCACCTGACCGGGCAGGGAGGTGCGGCGGGCGAGCAGTACCACGGCCATCGCGGTGATGAGCAGGTACGGCGCCAGCGCCGGGATGGTGACCACACCGACGGTCTGTACGACACCGACGCCGATCGCCGCGGCGACGGCGCCGGGCACGGAGCCGAGACCACCGCAGACCACGATGATCAGCGACAGCAGCAAGGTCGCGTCGGCGGTGCCCGGTCCGACGCCGAGGATGGGAGTGGCCAGCGCTCCGGCCAGGCCGGCGAGCGCCCCGGCGGCCACGAGCACACCGGCGTCCACGGTGCGGGGGTTGACGCCGATGCCGGCCACCATCGCCCGGTCGTCGACGGTGGCCCGGATCAGCCGACCCGCACGGCTTCGCTGCAACACCACATAGCCGGCAACGGCGACCAGCACGGCGACGGCGACCACGGCGAGCCGGTCGACCGGGTACCGGTACCCCGCGACCACGACGGTCGCCTCCAGCGCCGCGGGCATCCGGGGCCGCAGTACGTCCGACCCGAACACCGTTGTCAGCAGGTCCCCGCCGATCAACGCGACGCCGAAGGTCAACAGCGCCTGATCCAGGTGCCCTCGACCGCGCAGCCCGGCGGTCGCCGCCGCGAGGATCCCTCCCCCGGCCGCCCCTACGAGCGTGGCCAAGATGATTGCGGCGGCGAGGCTGCCCCAGGTGCCCGAGGTGTTGGTCGCGGCGATGTAGCCGCCGGCCGCGACGAGGGTGCCGTGCGCGAGGTTCAGCACTCCACCGGCACCGAACGCCACGGTCAGCCCGGCGGCGGCGATCGCCAGGAGCAGCCCGTAGGCGACCCCGTCAACAGCGGTGATCACGACGGTGTTCACACGTACGGCACCCCTCAAATTGGTCGTGTCGACGGACGTCAGGTGGTGGGCAGGGTGGTCAGGTCCTGCAGCAACACGTTGGACAGCACCGGTCCGTCGGGTTTGACCTCGCGCAGGTACCAGCGCTGCACCGGCCGGTGCTCGGTCGGGTGGAACTGCCAGTCCCCGCGCGGGCTGTCGATGCGCCCCACCTGCCCGATCGCCGCGTTCAGCGTCTCGCCGGTGACGGTGCCGTCGATGGCGGAGAGGGCGCGGTCGAGGACCGCGGCGGCGTCGTAGGAGGCCATCGCGAATGTGGTCGGCTGTCCGGGATAGCCGGCGGCGGACCAGGCGGCGACGAACTGCTGGTTCGTCGGGTGCGGCAGGGTCGGGCTGTAGTTGAGGACGTTGCGGATGCCGGTGGCGGCCGCGCCCTGGGCGTCGAGCACGGCTCCTTCGGTGAGGAATCCGGCCGCGTACAGCGGTACGTCCTTGAGTGCGGACTGCTGGTACTGCTTGACGAACGCGACGGCGGGCCCGCCGGCGTAGAAGGTGTACACGGCGGTGGGTTGGGTCTCGGCGGCCTTGTTCAGGTATGGCAGGAAGTTCTCCGTGCTCGGGAACGGTGTGAACACCGTTTTCCCGTCCGGGTTGGCGAGTTTTCCGCCCAGCCGGGTGAACGTGTCGGTGAAGCCGCGCAACTCGTCCCAGCCGCCCTGATAGTCCGGTCCGACCGCGTACACCGTCCCGTCACCGACCTGAGCCTTGATGTACTCGGCGATCGCGATCCCTGGCTCGTCGGAGTTGTAAGAGGTGTGCCACGTGTAGGACAGGTCGCGGGGCTTGCCGGCGACGGGGGCGAATTCGGGTCGGGCGTTCGCGCCGAGCAGGGGGATGCGCCGTTCGTGGGTGAGGGTTTGGACCTTGTCCACCGTGGCGCCGCCAACCAACCCGGTCAGCGCCACCACCCGGTCACGTTCCAGGAGCTTCTGCGCGGCCGGCACGGCGGTGGCGGGGCCATCGCCCTCGTCGGCGACGACCAAGTCGATCTCACGGCCACCAAGACGGCCGTCGTGGGTGTCCAGATAGAGCTGGAATCCGCGCTGCATGTCCTCGCCGACGCTGCTGTAGATGCCCGACAGCGACACCAACAGCCCGATGCGCACCCGGTCGTCGTCGGCGCTGCCGCTGGTGCACGCCGCACCGGTAGCGAGCAGGGTAGCGGCGGTGACGGTGGCGATTGGTCGTCGCAGTCGTGAACGGACATGTCGCATGAGCTGTGCTCCTTCTCTTCGAGGGGTGGAGGCCAGGCGGTCAGGAAGCGACGATGGCGGGCATCGGCGTGGTGGCGATGACGTGCTCAACCAGGGCGATGAGCAGTCGGCGGACACTGTCGCGGTCGCGGGCGTCGACCTCGACGATGGGCACATCACCGGCGAGGGTGAGCGCGTTGCGAATGTCATCCGCCGCGTACGTGCGGGTGTCGGGGAACTGGTTGACCGCCACCACGAACGGCAGCCGGTGACGCTCGATGTAGTCCAGGTGCCGGAACGAGTCCGCAAGCCGGCGGGTGTCGACCAGCACCACCGCCCCGACCGCGCCTCGCACGATCGCGTCCCACATGAACCAGAACCGTGCCTGGCCCGGCGTCCCGAACACGTAAACGGTGACGTTGCTGATGGCGAGACGACCGAAGTCCATCGCCACCGTCGTGGTGACCTTCCCCGGGCTGTGCGACGTGTCGTCGCCACCGGCCGTCATCCGGGCCTCGGTCGTCAGCGGCACGATGTCCGACACCGCCCCGACCAGCGTGGTCTTGCCCACCCCCAAGGGCCCGGTCAGCACGATCTTCAACCCCGGCGGTCCACCTGTCGGTGGACGGAGCGTCGTGACTGGCGCGGTCATCGGGCGCCGGCCGCCGCTGCCGCGAACGACGGGTTCAGGTGGGAGTCGCCCACCTGCTCGGCGAATCGTTCCAGTTCTGCGGTGACGAATGCCAGATCCGCGTCCCGACGTGCCAGTACGAGCAGTGACGCGCCGCGGCTCAGGCTGGTCAGGATCAGGTAGCCCCGGTCGGTGTCGGTGATGTTGCCCCGTACCCCGCCCGCGTTGAGTTCGTCGGCGGCGCCTTTGAGCAGGCTGTTCAGTCCGGCTGCGACGGCGGCGAGGCGTTCGGCGGCGTCGACGTTGAGACCGTCGGTGAACGCCAGCAGGAGTCCGTCGACGGACACCGCGACGGCGTGACTGACGCCGTGCACCACGCGCACGTTGTGGTTCAGCAGGAAACTCAGGTTGCTGGTACTCATCGTTGTCCTTCTTTCGGCTGGAGGGAGCTGCGGCCGAGGCCGCGCTGGTAGGCCCCTGCGGTTTGGGCCAGGCCCGTGGTCGCATGGCGGCGCTTCTCGGCAGGGGAAGGCCGGGGCGAGGGCGTGAACGCCGTGGACGGTTGCCGTTTAGGCAGTCCGTTCGACGTGGTCGTCGCGCTGCCACCGGGCGGTGCGGCCACGGCGATGTGCACGGTGCCGCCCTCCTCGAACCATTCGGATCGGCGGTGCTTGTCGGCAGTCTGTTGATAGATGGGGGGCGGTTCCTGCCCGCCAGGGCGAACCGGTTGCGCGGGGATCTGCGGCAGGGTCTGCGTTGGTGTGTCCGCCGCCAGTGCTGACCGGCCGGAAGGAGCAGCCGGGCGAGGTGCCGGGGCGGCGGGAAGGGACAGGTCGGAGGCGGGGGTGCCGCCCGGGGCGCGTCTGCCAGCGACCGGTCCGGTCGGCAGCGCGACACGCTCGGGGATCCGGATCAGGAGTTTGTCGGCGGGGATCTCGACCTCGGCGACGGTGCCGTGCGGTGACGCGGGCAGCAGCCGCACCCGCAGCCCGTGCGCGGCGGCCAGCAGGGCTACCGTGGCCACGCCTTGGCGGCGGATGTGCTCCACCCCGATCATCGGCGACGGCGCCGCCAACTCCGCGTTGAGCTGGTCGAGAAGGTCCGGCCTGATGCCTTTGCCTGTGTCGGTGACCTGCAGGACCACCCGGTTGCCCATCAGATGGCCGGTGACGACCACGTCGCCGGGGTTGTAGCGGGTGGCGTTGTCCACCAGCGACGCCAGCAGATGGACCAGATCGTCGATCAGCGCTGGCGGCACGAGGATCCGGTTGTCGACCATGCCGACGATGACCCGTCGGTACTCCTGGATCCGGCTCTGCGCCGCCTGTACCACCGTCACCAGCTCAGCCGGCTCCTCATAGGCCACCCCGAGCGTCCGCCCCGACAGCACCAACAAGCTCTGCGTACCGTGGAGCAGCTGCGCCGCCAGGGTGTCCACCGCGAACAACGTCTCCAACGTCGCCGCGTCCTTCTCGTCCCGCTCCGCACGGTCCAGCTCACCCAGCAGCCGGTTCGTGATCCCCTGGCACCGCCGCCCCACCGCCTCCACCGCACCCACCGCCACCAGCCGCTGCCGCGCCAGGTCCGTCGAGATCTGGTACGTCGTAGCCGCGAGCGTGTCGAAAGCGGCCGCAACCTCGTCGACCTCGTCCCGAGTCGCATCCGGTGCCAGGGTGCGTGGCGCAGGGGGTACCGATCCGGGGTCGGCGGGATCCGCCGCAGCCACCCGCCGCACCAGCGACGGCAGCTCGTCTGTGGCCATCCCGGTGACGGCGTCGCGGACCCGCCGCAGCCGCCGCGCCAACGCCCGTCCCTGCCACGACGCCAACAGCGTCGCTGCCACCACGAGCACCATCGCCGCACCGGACAGCACCCCTGTGGTCACCCACTGCCGGCTCCGCGCCCGCCCAACCTCCGCCAGGATGTCGCCGTCGATACGGGTCTGCACCTCGTGCAGCCGGTCCCGACGTTCACCACTCGCGGCAAGCCACCGTCCGGGGTTCACCCGCAGCCGCTGACCAACCTGAGTCCGGGCGATCTCGTCATCGAACCGCTGGGCCGCCAGCACCTGCTCGCCGGTCAACGCCTGATCCAGCCAACCCCGCCACACCGCCGGCGACCGCTGCGACACCACCAGCAACGCCTCATCGAATCCCGCCCGCGTCGCCGCCAGATCCCGCTGCACCGCCTGCGACACCAGCCGGCCACTACCTGCCGCCACCGCGACCTGTTGGATACCGGCGTACTCCGACGCCTGCGACAACGCCGCCGCCACGCGCAACTGGTCAGCCAACGTGCCATCGGCGCCGCCGACCTGGCCCACGGCTTCCCGCACCGCCAACCCGCGGCCGATCGCCGCCCGATACCGCACCAGCACCGCCGTCAACGACGCCGACCGCGCCTTCACCTGCTCCCGAAACGCCGGCAGCAGCCGCAGCTGCTCATCCCATGGACCGACCAGCCGCGCCATTGCGGGCTGGGACAGGTCCAGCTCGGCCCGGCGCTGCCGGTAGGCGTCAATCGCGCTGTCGGACACAGCGCCCTGCTCCAGAAAAGCATTCAACCCGCCACCGACATCCGAGACCACCGCCGCCGCGACCTGACGCTCCCGATCAAGCTGATAGAGCACGTCACCGACAGCCGACGAGGTCGCCACCAGCAACTCCAGCCGATTAGCAGCCATCGCCTGGTGCCCCGTCGAGGTCACACCCCACGCGGCGAAGAGCACGGTCGCGGACAGCGGAATGGCCAGCAACAACGCCAGTCTCCGGGCAACACGCACAATAAGAACCCTTCAAATCGCAGCGCCATTGACCTATGCCAACAGCGAGACAGATTCACGAAGCCGAGCGCCACCAGCGGCGCCCGCGTGGGCCATCTCCGCGGACCCGGTGGGCCACCTGGGAGCTGGTTGTGCTGACGTCGTAGCGATCGATGTCGTCGGCGTCCTCGCTCGGACGCCCCATCTCGCAGCGTTCTCCAACCTCGTCACCCCTGAACCCGGCTCTGCTGGTGATCAAACTTGCTGCTGGACTTCGCGGACCGGCCGACCGCTGCTACCGCCCTGCACACAGGTAATGCAGCGACCAGGACTTCCGCACCGGCCACACCACGTTTCAAGAACTCCGATAGGTGACCATCCCGACCGACGACCAATAGCCAGACTGATCAAAACCACAATCGCCAATCGCAACGCACCGACGCCGCCCACCTTCGAGGACGAACACGGATTGGCAGTTCGTTGCCCGAGCAGAGCGTTCCTGCCATTCACGGAGATCATGCCGACGACTGGCCTGCGCCGGGAATGCCGACCTTGGGTCCGACCTCATGTACCCACTTGCGGTCCGACCAGCCTCTGGCCTGGGGAAACAACGGCGGACCGTCAGGCGGCATCAAGGGCACCCAACGGATTGGGGGGTTACAGTGACCTCACCCGGCCGACTGCACCGTCGACCGGGCTTGCGTGGTCCGTGGAGGCTGCCGGTGAACCGTCCCAGTCCGTACGTCCGCCGACGATGGCTCGGACGCGAAATCCGTCGCCTGCGGGAGTAGCATGATGTGACGGGCGAGTCCATTGCCCGTGCGTTGCAATTTCCGCGACAGCAGATTAGTGCTTTGGAAAACGGACATCTCGGCCCTGACATCGATCTCGTCAGCGGAATTTGTGACTACCTATCGGTAGGCGTGAAACGGCGGACCGCGATCATGGATGCGGCGGCCGACGGATGGGCGCGTGGATGGTGGGTGGCCGAGGCCCAACGGATGGGCGTCCGACAGGCCATCTACGCCGACCTCGAAAGCGGCACCAAAACCATCACCGAGTACGCCATTTCGCTAATCCCCGGCCTCCTCCAGACACCAGCGTTCGCCGACGCCCGGCTGCGCAGCGAACCCGCCCGTCACGGTAACAAATTCGATCCCGCCGCCGCAGTCACCGCCCGCGCTCGCCGCCAGGGCCTGGTGCTCGCCGCTGGCGGGCCGCGGTACGAAGCCGTCATCGACGAGATCGCGATCCGACGTTGCGCCGCCGACCCCGTCGTCGTCGCCGAGCAGCTTCGACACATCGTCGATGTGTGCGCGCACCATCCATCCGTGACCGTCCAGGTGCTGCCCGTAGATGCATCGATCAGGGGTCACAGCGCTCCCCGGTCCGCGTACTCGATCTACCGTTATCGCGACCCGCAGAGCTCACAGGCCATCGCGGTCGACACCCTCACCCACGACGTGATCCACACCGACCCAGATGAGCTGGACCCCTATTTGAGCCTGCACAGCCGGCTCAAGACCGCCGCGCTCTCACCTGAATCGAGTATTCGTCTCCTCCGCGCCGCGGCGGAGCGCCTGGCACCCACTGAAGGAGTCTCGGTATGACACACCAGCACATCTGGCGCAAGTCCAGCTACAGCGACGACGGCAACTGCGTCGAGGTTGCCAACACCACCAAACCGGTCCTGGTACGGGACTCGAAGAACATCGCCGGACCGGTGCTGCGGTTCCAGCCGGAACAATGGCACGCCTTCACCGAAGCCGTTCGTGATGGTGGATTCGCATCCCCATCGTGACAGAGAGGCACAAGCACCTCTCGCGTCACGACCCGGGCAAGACGCGCCCGGCTTCAGGGGGCTCGCGATACCGCGTCCATAAGTAGCGTTACCGAGACGGGCTCCCGTCTCGGTGACGCCGCCCGGGACTTCCTTGACTCTGAGTGTGCTCGCCACCACGATGGCGACAGCCAGAAACCGCACGCCACGCGGCAGCGTCTCCCGGCGTCCGGCGAGCCCGCTCGCCTATCTGTACCGGTCCGGTCGGTTCTCGAAAGGAGGTGTTGGTGCCTCGTCATCCGGAGACGATGATCACGCCGAACAGGCTCATGGCCGAGCGACGTGCCAGTTTGTCATCGCCGCGGCGGCCTGGGCAGCGCATGTCCCGGGCCGAACTTGCCGATGTGGTCAACGCCGCTCTGGATCAGCTCTACCCGGGCAGGGACCTCGTCGCTCACTACGTCGACCACCGATGGGTGGGCAAGCTGGAACGCGGGGAGCACCGCTGGCCCAGCGAGCAACGCCGCGCCGCTCTCCGACGTGCTCTCGGCGCCACCACTGACGCTGATCTCGGCCTCTACAGCCCACGACGAACGCCACCCGGTGACCCCGGTCCAGATGCCGTGAGCCGCCTCGTTCCTGCTCCGACGCGCATCGATTTCACCGGGCTCCGTGCCTGCCTCGACGCATTCGACGTTCCCCCCGACGGCCCGGTCCGGCCTGCGGATGACCTTCGCGCCGCCGTGAACCAGGTCGTGCGTCTGCGCCTTACCTCGAACTACCACCAGCTCGCGACCGTTGTCCCCGCCCTACTCGATGAGCTGCACCGCGCGCGACTCACCTGCACCGGCGCACGACACGAGAGCATCGCCGCCCTGTTGACTCAGGCGTACCGGGCGGCGGACGCTCTTGCGGACAAGTTCGGTCACCACGACCTGTCAGCCCGCATCATCACCATGATGACCAGTACAGCTCAAGACACATCGGACCCAGCAATCATGGCGACGGCCCAGTACGTACGCGGGGAGCTGTTTTTCCACAACGGCCGGCCGGACCTGGGACGGGCGCTGCTGGAGCGGGCCGCAGCCAACATCAGCTCCTGCACGAGCCAAACCGGCCGGGCGGCATATGGTGCCCTGCACATGCGCGCCGCAGTACTCGCTGGCCTCGCCCAGCGACCATCGCGAGCCTGGGACCATCTACAAGAGGCCGAGGTTCACGCACGGGCGGTGCCTGAGGGCGAATATCACGGCACCGCCTTCGGCCCCTCCTCGGTCCGCATACACAGAATGACCTTCGCCCTCGACTCCGGCGACCCTGACGCCGCCCTGCGCGCGGCTGAGGGCTGGGCCCCACCGACAACCGTTCCCAGCGAACGTCGCTCCCACTTCTACATCGACCTGGCCCGCGCCCACGCTCAGACGGGCACTCCTGCGCAAGCCGTCGATGCGCTGCTGCACGCAAGGACAGCAGCGCCCGAACACACCCGCATCCACCCTCACGTGCGTCAGGTCCTCGCCCTGCTGCGCTCACGAGCATCGACGGACGACCGCCTCTCCGAGTACGCGCGATGGGCAACGGCAGCGGTCGGCTAACCCGGCCGAACCAGACCGGGCAACTGCTCCAACGACTCCAGCACCCAGACACCGTGCTCGGCCATCACAGGGTCGCCAGCCCACAGATGCCCCCAAGGGCCACGCTTGATCAACGCCGACCGCAGCCCAGCAGCCTGAGCAGCTCTCACGTCATAGTCACGGTGGTCACCGACGTACAGGATCTCGTCCGCGCTGCCGCAGGCGAACTCGACAACCCGTGTGAAGAACCGTGGATCCGGTTTGGCAACCCCCCACTCGCCGGACGTCGCGACAGCATCGACCGGCAGCGCCAATTGCCGCAGCAGCTCCGCGGCCCGGCTGGTCTGGTTGCCAGCCACACCAACCCACAACCCGACTCTCCGCAACTCAGCGAGGGCGGGACGAACGTCCGGATACAGATCATCCTCGCTGATCATCTCACCGTGACCAGCACGCTCACGGCGCTCACGTTCGACCGAGAGATCGATGCCGGGACGCAGGTACTGAAACGCTTCGGCGTTGTTGCGGCCCTGCGCCACAACGATCCCCACCAAAGCCGACAAGGTATGCCTTGGCACGCGCAGCCAGTCAGCCCACGCCTGGAACTCCCGAGTGTCATCCAGCAGCGTCTCACCGACATCGAACACAACAGACCTGATCACGTACGACACCTCCGGGAAGGGCCAGCGTTCTACTCTAAAGGGCTGCCTCCGGGCGGCACTCCCATCTATGGGAGAGCCATCCGGTGCGGCACCGGCAGGGTGTTTACTTTCCATCGGGGGTGTCGACTACCCATGCGGCTCGATCGGCACTTGCCTGCCCCACGAGGGAGGTGTAGATGCCGCGCCACCCCGACACCGTCATCACGCCCAACAGGCTGCTCGTCCAGGCCCGCCAACGCCTGACGTCACCGCACCGGCCCGGCCAGCGCATGTCCCGAGCCGAGCTGGCCGACGCCATCAACACCGCCCTCGACCTCCTCTACCCCGGGCGAAGCCTCACCGCCCACTACGTCGACCACAGATGGGTCGGCAAACTCGAACGCGGAGAACATCGCTGGCCCAGCCGCGAACGCCGCACTGCCCTCCGCCACGTGCTCGGCGCCACCACCGACACCGAACTCGGCCTCTACAGTCCGCGGCGTACCCCGGACGCCATCCGATCCGGCCATGTCCCGGACCAACCGGCTACGCGCCGGCCACTCCACGTCCGCGTCGGTGGCAAACTTCTCGACGGCGATCCAGAGGCATGGCTACATGCACTCGACGAGTTCACGAACCAACCCATGCGAACCTGGCCTCAACTCAGAGGCCGTGTGCAGGAGTACCTCGAAGTTCTCGATGATCTCCAGGGCGGCCACGGTCGTCCGCACCTTGCACGGGTCGATGCCCGCTGGTCGGAGTTCATGAGTTGGATCGCCGACAACACCGCCGCGCCCGAAGGTTGGGCGTGGCTTGACCGGCCGCACCGTCGCGCGATTGAGGCTGATGACGCATCGCTTGCCGCCTACACGCTCATGCGGCAGAGTCAACGTGCCCTCGACAACGGCGACGTTCGGGCGGCGATTGTCTTCTCACGCCGCTCCCTGGCACCCCGTTCGGTACCAGCCCGAACCCGCGCGCTGTGCCTTACCCGCATGGCCGAGGCATTAGCTGCCAGCGGCGACGACGAGGCACGTACCGCAATCATGGCGGCCCAACATGAGCTGCCCGGCGTGGATGCCAACGCGGTCGATGAGGACGACTTCGCCCGACACTGCGACCCGCGCTACGTTGCCGCAGTTGACGCCCGCTGCCGGCACTTGCTCGGTGATCCGGCATCCGCCACCACGATCTTCGAGGAGCTCCTCAGCGACCTAGCCGCCATCGCACCGATCGACGCCGGACTCTGGCACGCACACCTCGCCGAGTGCTACCTGCACTACGACCCGGAACGCGCTGCCGACCACGGAATGAGCGCGCTGCGGCTGGCGGACGAGGCCGCCTCCTACCGTGTCATACGCGCTACCCAGCCTCTCGCGATAGCGCTGCGCCGGCACAGCGCACTGCCCTCAGCCCGGACCTTCATCGACAGGCACCGCACCGCAGTGACAACCCAGTGACAAGATGACCCTATGGACCTGCTGCCGCTTATCACCAGCACCGACGTCGCCGCGAGCGCACCTGAGGTAGCCGTTCTACCCGTCGGCAGCTTCGAGCAGCACGGTTCGTTTCTACCGCTGACCACCGACACGATCGTCGCCACCGCAATCGCTGCGGCCATCGCGCGACAGCACAACGTCCTGGTCCTGCCGCCGATCACGCTGTCGTGCTCGCACGAGCA
This sequence comes from Micromonospora sp. C51, assembly GCF_018070435.1. Lineage (NCBI taxonomy): Bacteria > Bacillati > Actinomycetota > Actinomycetes > Micromonosporales > Micromonosporaceae > Micromonospora > Micromonospora sp. C51. The sequence continues at coordinate 206,708 of NZ_JAGPXQ010000008.1, forward strand.
CGCCGGCTGGGCCGGTACCGTCAGCATCAGCCACCAAACCCTCTCAGCGGTCATCGAGGACATCCGGTCCTCGCTCGCCGCGAGCGGAATCACCCGGCTGGCCATCGTCAACGGCCACGGCGGCAACTACGTGCTGTCCAACATCGTGCAGACCGCCAATACCGTGACGCCCGGCTCGATGACGCTGTTCCCAACCCGCACCGACTGGGCAAAAGCCCGGCAAGAAGCGCGCTTGGACAGCGACGCCCACCACGATATGCACGCCGGTGAGCTGGAAGTTTCCATCCTGCTACACGTACAGCCCCACGCGGTCGGCGAGGACTTCAGCGCTGGAGACCACGCCGCAGACGACCGACCGATGCTGCTACTCCACGGGATGAGCGCGTACACGAAGACGGGCGTCATCGGCCGCCCCTCAGCAGGCACCGCAGCCAAGGGCAAAGCCCTGCTGGCAAGCCTCGCGCAGTCGTTCGACGATCATCTCGCCGCCCTGCTGAGCCAGGGGTGACGGGAACAGTCCGACCGATCCTGTGAAGGGAGGCGAGAACCGCGCCGTCCCGCCACCTGTCGGTGTATAGATCCGAGTGCAGAGGTACGTACGGCTGCAAGTGCAACCTGATGCCTAAAGGACGTCTCGTAACTCGGTGAAGGCGTTGCCTGGTAACGGTGCTGGTGTCAGCCGAGCAGGATGATGTTGTGGAGGTGGGCGATGCCGGAAGCGGTGTCGGTCAATGTGTGGGCGGCGCGGCGGTAGTCGCGCAGGATCTTGAAGCACTTCATGCGGGCCAGGGCGTGTTCGACCTGCGCTCGGACGGTGCGGTGCTGCTTGTTCAGGTCCTTCTTCCAGACGGGTAGCTCGCTGCCGTCGGTGGGTTTGCGGTAGGGAATGATCACGTCGGGGTTGCCGCGGTAGGCGCCGTCGGCCATGACCGGCCTACCTGCGAGCTTGGCGTCGATGCCGGAGGTGCGGTAGACGATGGTGTCGTTGCGGTTGCCGGGCTGCGGGTCACCGAGGGCGACGACGAGACGGGTGTGGGCGTCGATGGCGACCTGCAGGTTCGTGGAGTAGCGGTAGTTCTTGCTCGGTGCGGCGAGGCGGTGGTCGCGGGTCGGGACGAGGGTGCCGTCGACGATGGCGATCTGGTCTACCCGACGTCGGCGTACCGGAGCCAAGGCGAGGAGCGGGCCGAGGGTGTCGATGACCCTGTGCGCGGCGGAGTGCGACACCCCGAACAGGGGACCGATCTGCCGCATCGTCAGGTTCGTCCGCCAGTACGCCGCGACCAGCAGCACCCGATCAGCCAGATCGAGCGACCACTGCCGCCCCGGCCGACCATCAGCGATCGCGTCACCGCCCCGCTCAGCGACCAACTTGACCAGCCGGCGGAACTGGACGGGCTGCAGCCCGGTGAACGGGAAGATCCACTCCGGGCGGGCTGCCGAGATCACCTGCACCCCGACATGATCCACCATGGACAGGCGACGGAGTTACGAGACGTCCCTTAGTTCGGTATGCGTCCGGCGAGTCGCTGCCTACTCTGACGACGGTCCAAGTCGGTGACGTTGCGTTACGGGATGTTGCTGAGCCGTCCGTTCTCTCGGCGTGCGGATCTGCCGATGTGCGGATGCTCGATCGAAGGGCTGGCGGCCAGTCGCGCTTGAGGCCGGCGAAGATGACCGCGAGCGTACGGGCTTGCACTGTTGGTCCCATCCACCGTGCCGCTCGGCATCGCATCGGGCCGACGGGCTTCACCTCTCGCTACCCGACTCAAATCGCATCCCGATCTACGCCTGCGAACCCGTGGACCTCGGTCACCGAAGGTGCTGCCGCAGCAGGTTTGATTCATGTTTGGCCGCTTTGTGGTAGCAGTTTGTAGTCGCTCTTGCTCTCTCCGTTGTGGGCCTCTACGTTTCGATCACTTTGCTCGCGGAGGTGGAGCTGTGGTGGACGACACGGTCGAGGCATCGACTGTCTTCGTGTTTCTCGAGAAGCTGTTGCATCGGGGCGCATTGGTCGCGGTGATGGTATTGGCGGTGACGCTGTTGCCGTACGTACCGTCGGCGTCTGCTGCGCCGTCGGCTCCGGGGGTGTCGAAGGACCGGTCGGTGCCGGTGTCCAAGATGGGCAGCCGTTCGGCGTCTATGTCGCAGTCGGCGGGAGAGCAGTGGAAGGCAGGGTCGGGTGCGTCGCCGGCGGCTGGCAGCGCGGTCCTGGAGGTGCGGGAGCCTGCCGTGGCAAGGAAGGCGCCCACGACCTCGGTGGGTGGCTTGCCGGTGCGGGTGATGAGGGCCAACGGTGCGGCACCGTCGCGGGTGCGAGTGGAGGTGCTGGACAAGGACGAGGCGGAGACCGCAGACGTGCCGGTCCTTGCGCGTGTCTCTCGCGCAGACGAGCAGTCCGCCGAGGCGAGGGTGGGGGTGGAGTTCGACTACTCGACCATGCGGGGCATGTTCGGCGCCGCATGGGCCTCCCGTCTGCAACTTGTGCAGTTCACTGATTGCGCGCAGCCGTCTGACACTGATGCCTGCGAATTGCATGTCATCCCGAGCAAGAACGACAGCGTCCGCGAGGTCGTCACGGCCGATGTGTCCCTCGCTCTGACGGCCCCTGCGGATGTCTCCTTCGGAGCCACTCAGGAGACAATCCCTAGCGCTGTCGTAGCTCTGGTAGCGGGGACATCGAGTCAAACTGGCACCTTCGCCAAGACGCAGCTGGCGTCGTCGGCGAGGTGGGCGGCGGGAGCCCAGTCCGGTAACTTTTCGTGGTCTTACGACATGCCGGTGCCGGAGTCTGCGGGCGGGCTGGATCCTGAGATCGCGTTGGACTACTCGTCGGGTCGAGTGGACGGGCAGACAAACGGGGAAAACACCCAGACATCCTGGGTAGGGGAGGGCTGGGACTACAACCCGGGCTACATCGAGCGGTCCTACCGTCCGTGCAAGGACGACCTGGCTAACGCGCCTGCCTACACCAACGCCACCGCAGATCTGTGCTGGCGGGACCACAATCTAACTCTCGTGCTGGACGGTCAGTCCACCGAGCTGATCCGCAACGACGCCACCGGCGCCTGGCGTAAGGCCAACGACGACGGCACCAAGATCGAGTATGTGACCGGTGGGACGCAGACCACTCACAACTGGAACAACGAGCGCTGGAGGTTGACCGCCCCCGACGGCACCAAGTACCACTTCGGTTGGAACTGGGTCGACAACCGCGAGACATTCTCCACGCTCGGCGCCCCTGTTTTCTCCAACCACACCGGTGAGCCGTGCTACAAGGCTGGCGGGTTCGCTGGCTCCTACTGTGCGATGGCCTACCGGTGGAACCTCGACCGCGTCGAGGACCCCGCCGGCAACGTGATGTCGTTCTTCTACACCAAGGAGTACAACCGCACGGCGCGCGCAGGGAACGCCAACACGGTGTCGACCTATGACCGGGCGGCGTACCTGTCGCGTATCGAGTACGGGTCGCGCGGCTACCCGCAACCGACCACTCCGGCCATGCAGGTCCTGTTCACCACGGCCGACCGGTGTCTGTCCTCCTGTGGAACCGCAACCACCCCGACCACTGCGAACTGGCCCGACACCCCGTGGGACCTGAGATGCTCCGGCACCACGTGCAGCATCGGCGCTCCGACGTTCTGGACCGCACGACGCTTGCAGTCGATCACTGCGCAGGTCTACAGCGGCTCCTCCTACGTGACGGTCGACACCTGGTCATTCACCCACCAGTTCCCGGCAACAGGCGAGGACGCCGCGCTGACCTCACCCGCCTTGTGGCTGGCCTCGATCACCCGCACCGGTGGGCACGGCACCTCCACCCAGGCGCTGCCAACGGTGACATTCGGGGGCACGCGGATGGCCAACCGTACCGATCACAACGTGACCGCCGGGGTGCCACTGACGAACAAATACCGGATCACCAGTGTCGCCAACGAGACCGGCAGCCAGCTCCAGATCACCTACGAGGCATCAGACTGCACCGTGACATCCCTGCCCGCGGACCCCGCCACGAACACCAAGCGGTGCTTTCCGCAGTACTACACGCCACCGGACAACGTCGGTGGCTGGGGATGGTGGAACAAGTACCGGGTGACCCAAGTCCTCGAGAGGGACCTGGTCGGCTCCTCCCCCGACATGGTCACCGCTTACGCCTACGCCACCTCCGCCCCGGTGGGCGCAACCACCGTCGGGTCCTCCACGCCGGTGCTGTGGCATCACAACGACAACGCCTGGGGCTCACCGCTGGAGCAGCGCAGCTGGTCAGACTTCCGCGGCTGGGCCGTGGTGACAGTCACCGAGGGAGCGACCACTGGCACCCGCTCGCAGTCCCGGTACGTCTACTTCACCGGCATGCACGGCGACCGAACCGACGCCGGTGAGAACACCCGCTCGGTCACCATCACCGCCTCGGACGCCTTCGTCCTGTCCGACTTCAATAGCTACACCGGCATGCTGCGCGAGGAGATCCTCTACGACGCCGCCGGCGGCCAGCCCGTCGAACGCACCATTTATGGCCCGTGGCGACACCGCACCGCCCTGCGCGTCGAATCAGCCACCCACGCACAGCCCACCACCTTCGAAGCGTGGTACGCCCAGCCGCGGGTCTTCCACACCTACACCTGGATCGCCGCGACCAACACATGGCGCCGCGCAGAGGTGTTCCACCAGTTCGACACCACCTACGGCGCCCCGACCACCACGACCGACAACGGCGACAACGCCGTCACCGGCGACGAGACCTGCACCAGCTACAGCTACGCCCGCAACACCACCGCCTGGCTCATCGACTACCAAGCCGAGGAAATCGTCACCGACTGCACCGCCTCACCGGGCCCCGCCAACGTCCTCTCGGGCAGCCGCGTGTACTACGACGGCTCCGCCACGCTCGGCGCCGCGCCGACCAAGGGCCTACCCACCCGGGTAGACGACCTAGCCACCTACACCGGCACCACCGCGAACTGGATCACCACCGACACCAGCACCTACGACGCCCACGGCCGGATCAAGACCAGCACCGACGCCCTCAACCACACCACCACCACCACCACCTACACACCTGAGCTGGGCAGCCCGGTCACGGCAGTAACCGAAATCAACGCCGCCGGCCACGACACCACCGACACCCTCAACCTGCGTGGACAGACGACCACCTCGATCGACGCCAACGACAAGGTCAGTCACGCCCAGTACGACCCGCTGGGCCGACTGACCAAAACCTGGCTACCCGGCCGTCCCACCAGCGTCACCCCGAACACCGAGTACGTCTACAGCGTCACCAAGACCGCACCCACCACCGTACAAACCAAGACGCTGGGCCCGAACGGCAACCAGATCAGCTCTTTCGAGATCTACGACGGTCTCCTGCGCCTGCGGCAAACCCAAAGCACCGCACCCGACGGCAAACGCGTCATCGGCGATGTCCGCTACGACTCACGCGGTCTGACCGTCAAGGCGTCCGCGTTCTACAACAACGCCAGCGGCCCCACCGCCACCCTGGTGAGCTTCGCCGATGCCGACGTGCCCACCCAACGCCGCTACACCTACGACGGCAACGAAGACCTCACCCGTGACGCCCTGTGGTCCCACAACACCGAGAAGTGGCACACCACCCTCACCTACGACGGCGATCGCACCAACATCGACCCACCCGCCGACGGTATCCCCACCACCACTATTGAGGACGCCAACGGCCGCACCATCGCCCTGCGTCAATACCAGGGCACCGGTCCCACCGGCGGCTACGACGAGACCACCTACGCCTACGACCCGCTCGATCGACTCACCACCGTCACCGACCCGGTCGGCAACACCTGGACCCACACCTACGATCGCCTCGACCGCGTCACCGGCACCACAGACCCCGACGTCGGCGAACGCATCTACGGCTACGACAACAACAACCAACTCACCAGCACCACCGACGGCCGCGGCGAGGTGCTGCATCGCACCTACGACGCCCTCGGTCGCATCACCGCACTGCGCGACGACAACGCCACCGGCACCTTGCGCGCCTCCTGGACCTACGACACCCTCGCCAAGGGTCAACTCACCTCATCAACCCGTCACCACAGCAGCGGCTCCTACACCCAGCAGGCCGACGGCTACACCGACCTGTACCAGCCCACCAGCACCACCCACACGATCCCCGCCAGCCAAGGCGCCCTCGCCGGTACCTACATGACGGAATACGGCTACCACCCCGACGGAACCCTGGCGACTGTTGATTTGCCCGCCAAGGGCGGCTTGGCCGCTGAAACAATCACCTCCACCTACACCGACCAGGGATACCTTGCCGGTGTCACCGGACTGGACACCTACCTCGCCAGCGCCCAGTACTCATGGCACGGCGCACCCAAGCAACAAATCCTCGGCTCCGGCGGCAAACGCGTCCGCCTCACCACCACCATCGACGACGCCACCGGCCGCCTCGTCACAGCCGAGGTCCACACCGAGAACCCCGCCGCCTCCGATACCTGGGTGGAGAAGCTCACCGAGCAGTACAGCTACAACGCCGACGGCAACATCACCAGCATCACCGAAACCAACGGCGGCACCACGATCGCCAATCAGTGCTTCGGCTACGACTACCTGCAACAACTCACCGAAGCCTGGACCACCACCGCCGCCACCTGCCAAAGCACACCCAGCCAATCCATCGTCGGCGGCGCCGACGCCTACTGGTACTCCTACACCTACGACAAGACCGGCAACCGGCTCACCGACACCCGGCACACCACCGACGGCGACACCACCCGCACCTACACCTACCCCACCCCAGGCGCGCCGCGACCCCACGCCGTCACCGGCATCACCACCGATGGCGGCGGACCCACCACCGCCTACACCTACGACAACGGCGGCTACCAGAAAACCCGCAACAGCACAGGCAACCCCAACCAAACCCTCACCTTCGACGCCGAAGGCCACCTCACCGACCTCGCGAACGGCACCAACACCCACACCTACATCTACGACGCTGAAGGCAACCGCCTCATCGCCGACAATCCCGGCACCGACAGAATCCTCTACGTCGGCGGCAACGAGTATCGGCTCAGCCACACCACCGGCCAGGTCACTGCCACCCGCTATTACCCCAACGCGGTCCGCACTACCACCGGCGGCCTCACCTGGACAGCCACCAACCACCACGGCACCACCCAACTCGCCATCGACGCCACCACCCAAACCACCACTAGTCGGCGCCTCACCCCCTTCGGCGAAAACCGCAGCACTCCACCCGGCACATGGCCGGACGACAAGGGCTTCGTCGGCGGCACCACCGACCCCACCGGTTACACCCACCTCGGCGCCCGCGAATACGACCCCACCACCGGCCGCTTCCTCACCGCCGACCCCCTCATCAACTACACCGACCCCCAAACCCTCAACGCCTATACCTACGCCGCCAACAACCCCAACCTCTACTCCGACCCCGACGGCCTACACCACACGCGCGAAGCCGGCGCCGGAGGCAGCATCGGAGGATCCGGACCACGCGGGGCAACCGGCTCCATCAACACCGGAGGATGGGCACCCTTCCGGTCGTCCTTCCCGAGGGGCAGCCGCAGCAAAGGCAGCAACCGAGCGCGCGCCAACACTGCCGCCAAAACTAGCCGTGGCGTGAGCATCTCACGAGTCACAAGCCAAGCCCGATCCGTGGCGCAACGGGCAGCGCGCAAGGCCGCAGCAAAAGCCAAGGAGGCGGCGAAGCGAAGGTCTTCGACAAAGGTCAACGTAACCCCGAAAAAGACCAAGAAATCCGCTTCCAAGGCAACCCCTTCACGGAAGAAGGCAGAAAAATCATCCAAGTCGTCCACCAAAAACGCAAAACAGAAGGTGGTCAAGAAAAGCGGCAAGGAGCTGGTAGAGGAAATTGCGGAGGAGGTTGTTGGTGAAGGGCTGGCTCAGCTTGACGCGCGCCTCAGCGATCGCCAGTGGAACAGAGTCCGCGATAAGCCATGGTTGCTCACCATGTTCCGGGGTTCAGAGGTTCACAAGATAACGGCACAGCGACTCGACCAGCGCTATCCGGGCCGCTTTACCTACCGAACAACAGGGCCGGACTTCCTTGACACGGCTACGGGCCGGGTGATCGAGTTGACCACACCAGGTGAGGTCTCTGCCCATAAGCGGAGAGGGCCCCACTATCGTGGGATAGAATATGCACTCTATCGGTGGAAGTAGGGAGCGACGAACCGTGGTGCGCAACGGGAGTGGCGGCGTGACTTCGGACGGGCAAGATCGGCAAGTATTTGACCACGCCCACATCGTGGGGGTCGACTACGCTGAACAAGGCCTGAAAGGTTTTACGGCGATTGGTTCCACCTTCACCAGGTGCAGCTTCGACGGCCTGCGTCTGAAAGGCGCCTCATTCGGAGCTGGTATGGAGCAGACAACCTACGTTGACTGCACATTCGACAATGCGCAAATTTCCGGCAGCGCAGGTTTTTCACGCTTCGTCAACTGCGATTTCCGGGGCACGCGTATCTCGAACCTCGTCACCGACTACTGGGAGCTCATCGGCTGCCGTTTCACTGGATTCATCAAATCGATCACATTCTGGGGTGCGCCCCCGCCAGGTTCGGCCAATTCGTATGCCTCGAACGTACGGTGGTTGGAGCGCGAAGGTAAGGCCGAGCCACCTGGATATCGAGACCTCGCCTTGCGGCCAATTAACGTAATTGATCGAAATGACTTTTCCGGCGCCAGTTTCTCTGACGTTGCGTTTCGTCGCGGTGTCGACCTGTCTCGACAGAGACTTCCTGACAGTTCTGATTACCTCTACGTCCCAGGTGCGGAGCAGGCATTGCTGAAGGCCCTCGAAGAAATTTCTAGCGGCGCCGCGCATGACGAGACTGGATTATCCGAATCAATGATCCGTTCAATGATGGAGCGTGAGGTTACAGCGGGCCAAAAACAGTTCTTCTTGCGTGAGGCCGACTATGCCCGCAAGGGCGTTATTCCCCAGTACGTCAAGACCGTTTTTGAACTTCTGCGACAAGGCTCACGCTGAGCTTTCGAAGTAGCGGTCGATAGCTTCGAGTGATCATGACGTGGCGCACGGCCAATTCCAGGAGCTGATAAGTAAGCCGCCGAGAGGAAGCTCGGGGCTGCCTGCGACAGCCGGTGCTCCGTTGGCATGGCTTCGGTCAGAGTGTGGCGAGCTTGGAGATCAGGCGTTCCATATGGGGGTCAAGGGTTTGAGGATCAGCGTCACTGATCTCCTGGGGAGTCCACCATCGGATACCTCGGAATTCGCCGGGGTCGGGGGTGAACACCTGATCGCGGCTGCTGGCTAGGACAAACCACAGGCTGACATCGGTGTGCCATTGTTCCAACGTGCCAACGGTCTCCGTGACGGTGAGGAAGAGGGGACGTTCACCAAGTTGGGGGAGGAACACGGCAGGGACACCGAGTTCCTCCGCCGTTTCGCGCCGCACGGTGTCTGCCGGGTGCTCCCCGGGTTCGACGTGACCGCCGGCGGGTAGCCACAGGCCGGCTTTGATGTGGTCTACCAGGAGGACACTTCCATCCAGGTCGTCGTGCAGGAGAAAGTAAGCGACCAGGTGCGGCGAGGGGGTCCGCGGCTTTACACGGCGGAACACGTCGTCGGTCTCGCGGAGCCAGGCGAGGGACTCCTGACGATGACGAGCCTCAAGGTCGTCGTAGGGTTGCAGCTTGTCGATGAGCGCGTAGATCTCGTCGAGGAGTTTGGTCGTCGCCTGCATCAGCTCAGTCTCTCAGTGCGCGAGGACCGTCCGGATCTGCCGCAGGCCGCGCGCTACGCGGCGTCACCGCAACCGGATCAACCCGGCACCGGTCGTGGCGAGAACAATGCGCCCCCTGCCGCCACCGGAGGAACGTCCGTCTCGCTACGCTTTAACTGTGGCCGATCTGCCAGAGACGTGGTGTGTTCCGGTCGTACGTGCGGACTTCCGCGACGACGGCGTGTGGGAGCAACTCAAGGGCGAGATCGTGAGCCCCACGGAAGAGGGCTTCGTGGCCGGTGTCGAGTTCGCCGAGGACCGAGCGCTGAACGGCCTCAGCGGTGCGGCAATCGCCGCCGGCTATCCTCGCGCCTACCCACGTCAGTACAGACACCCGGTGGTGTTCGTCGTCGACGCCGTCACCATCGCGCTGCCGGAACGTCCCTTGCTCGTCGTTAATCTGAACGAAAGGGACGAGACTGACCCGTTCAGGACACTGCCACGGCAGGTCCAGGCGATCGAGAACAACCTATCGATCGCGAACATGGACCTTGTTGAGTTCGCGCGCTTGGCAGGCCCGGACGGCATTTTTCGAGGCTTCTGAGCGCAACGCCGGCCGGCCAACACCGCATCGCCCGGATGCCTTGATCTGCCGCCGATCGTGCGCGGCGCTCAGTCGGGGCCTTCACGCGTCGTGATCGGCCGTGCGGTCAATGTTCGAAAGTAGCAGCCGGCCGTGCTTCCGGCCAGGCGTGCTACGAGATCAACGAGGTGAGTTCGGCGACGAGACGTCGCATGTCCTCGCCACTGTCAAGGGTCACCACGACAGAGGCCTCCCACGCTTCCGCTTCGTAGCCCTGCGGACCTCGGATGACGAAACGGAGGCTGACAAGACCGCGTCCGTCGTGCGTCGCGTCGATGCGGAGCTCATGTTCGAGTGACTGCCAGCTACGCACGCCATCCCAGCCGTAAAACGACTCAGCCAGAGAGTCCGTCCAGGCCACGATCCCGTCACCGTCGAGCGTGCGGACCAAGGTCGCAGCGTTGACGCCGGCATCGTCCACCTCACATCGAAGGTCGAGCACCAAGTCATCCCAAGGTCTGTGGGGACTACGAAGGCGTACGGACCCTCGGCCCGGTTCGGCCGTGAGCTCGATGCCATCATCCAACTGCCGGAGCACGAGGCAGAGCATGCCAGTGATGCGAGCCGACCTCGCGCTGATTTCAATCCACGGTGGCTCAGCCGGTTCACTCTTCTGCCGCGTGGCGCTAGTGATCGAAGCTGGGATCAGGGCAGGTGCTGGCGGCCGGTCGTAGCCGAATAGCAACGTCGGACGTCCCGGACGTCGGGGCATGATGTTGGGTGCGGATGGTGACGAAACCGGAGGCAGTGGAGTGGACGGAGTGCTCACCACCGATGAACGTCGCGCCGTTGGTTGCGCTCACCAACTTGGGCTCATACTGACCAGTCACTGGCCAGATGTAGCCGCTCACTTGCTCGCACAAGGGGCGGAGGGGAAAGCGGTCGCGGAGCTTGCCGGCCTGTCTCGGATGGCGTCGCCTTGGGTCGTGGACCAGTTGGTGCCCGAGTTGCTGGCTGAACTTTCGATCACCGAGCTGCCCGCAGACGAGGCCATTGAGTTGGTCGGACGTGTGGTTGGGCAGGCGGTAGCTGCGCGAACAGACTCTGACGAGTTCGCGGCGGTCCGGGAACTGGCGCGGCTGAGCCCATCCCTCGGCTACCCCCTCGGCGTGATCGGCGACGCCTACTACGCATCCGAATGGCTGGACTGTGAGTGCCATGCCGATTCGCCCGAACGTGACGCGGCGGCTGCTTTGGAAGCCAGCCTACGCACCAGCAACCCCTTGAACCTCGACCCCGGGTTGCTACTGGCTGTGACGGCCACCGTGTGACGCCAGCCAGACGTCGCGTGCATCCGGAACTTCCGCAGAGCGGTATGTAGGCGACCTCTCCGCGCGTGCTGCAAGGCCCGTCGTTCCTCAACGCCCCGTAGCGAGGTGAAAGATCCCGGCTTCCACCTGCGCCGGCGCGCGGAGCCAGTTGGCGACCTGCGCGTCGAAGATTGGCGCGGCGTTCGGGTCAGCGATGCCATCGGCGCGCGTCCTTCGGTGTCGTGGCACAGTTCAACGACGGCCATGATGTGCAGCGCCCGGTTGATGCGCCGGTTCCCGGCTCGGGACAGGCGATCGCGATGCTGGTCGCCGGAGGACGCGTCCAGGGGTGCGGTGCCGTTCCAGGACGGCGAAGTGCCCGCGGCTGGCAAACCGGTGGATGTCCACGACGTCTCTCGCACGAGAGAGCCAGACGCGCCGCGAACCGGGTGCGTGACGGCGACGGCAGTCCGTCACGCACCGCACGTTGTCGGGCAACCTGTCGGAGCACGCTCGTACCGATGGGACTGCGCCAGCCTCCATGCCTGCCGCACCGACAGCTGGGCTGCTGTACTGCCGGGAAGGTTAGCGGTCGAGGCTATCGTGCCTGGCGTTTCGGCGCACGGATGGCGGCCTCCAACCGCAGGCCCGTCCCGACGAGTACGAGCAGCCAGGCCAGCGTAAATGGACGGTCGGTGGTTGTGCCGAGGGTCAACAGGGCGATGAGCAGTCCGACCACGATAGCGGCGGTACCGACGTTCCGGAGGGTGATGGTGGTCAACACGCTGCTGAGTTTGCCAGGGCACGTGGCCGTGCAGTCATCCGGACGCACTGATCTGGCCGCAGGCCGAGCGTCACATCGCGTAGCGGACATCGGAGGCACTGGCATCCGGTCGTGCCGAGATGAGTGCACGGACGCGGCAACAGCAGTTTCCTGCATTTGCGCTCGGGAAAAACCTAGGCATATGTAGCGCGGAGGCGATACGCTAGGTCCTTCTTGCGTCTCTAATTCCGTCGTTAGAGCGACCTGGGGGCTGGTCAATATGCAGGCGCACGGACTATATTACCCGTTCATGCGAGTCCGCGATCTGGAATGGCTCAAGGTCAGCATGCTTTATTGGGATAAGGTCTGGCGACTCCAGCCCGCGATTTATCAAATTAACGACGATGCAGAAACCCAGACCCTAGTTAATGAAGGTCTCGTGAGACCACTCAAGCCAGAAAAATACACTATGGAGACGGCCGCAGAACTTCTCCACTTTATGAGTGAACACCGATCATTGCTGAGGGAGCGATTCTCAATTCGGAATGCTATCAATGATGCCGACGGGCCGAACTGGGGCAGCGACGGTCCGGAAGGACCCAGCGGAGGACTTGCCTGGATTCACGCTAGCAAGATGAGCCAGGGATTCGCTCAGTTCGTTCACGAGGAAGGGATGGCCCGAATCGGCCGCGGGAACGATTGGCAGTGGGTGGGGGTTCACGAAACTGTTGCAAAAGCTTACATGATGGCTCTCGCCAGTGCGTGTGCGAGCGCGAATCGACTCGAGCCAATCACGGATCAAGCGGAGCATCTAGGGCCTGTCAAGGGCGTAGAAGCTGCAATGTACATGCTGATCGGTGTTCAGGCGGAGAGTCCACCGAAACCCTCTTCGCCAGACTGCGCAATGTTTGCGATGTTGGCGATAGACTCCGTAGTGCCGCGCGATCTCAAGAACATTAAGATCGAACGTCTACTTGAAATTCGTGAAAAGTTGTCAGAAGAACTAAGCGGGTTCCGAATCTTTGTCTCGGAGCAGCGTCAGGACCTCGAAGAGCTCGCGATAACGCGCGAGCCCGACATTCTTGCTGAGAAGTTCGCAGCACATCTTGAGGTAAAAGTGAAGCAGCCTTTGGGGCGGCTAAAAAAGGGCTATCGACTACTCAACGTCGAGACGATAAAGGGGCTCATCACAGTCCAAAGCTTAGCGCTTCCAGCAGTTGTTGCTCCTGGGTTTCAAAGCTTCCCCAAGATTGCAACAGTTGCGGGAATTAGCCTCGTTCTAGGCCAAGCTTGGTGGCAACGCAAGGTAACCCTGGACGGACTGAAATCCAGCTCGCCCGTTAGGTACCTATTAAGTCTCGATCAAACACTTCGGGCCGAGTTGGCCGCCAAAAGAATGATGAAAGTGCTCCAGTACACCTAGGCTCTTCGCGCGCTCGCCGCGGCATACTCTGATGCCGCGAAGCGCTCGCCACACTCCGTGCTGTGCACCTCGGCCCGACGCTTCGGTCTGGATGTCCAGTAGTGCCGAGGTGTGCGCTACGTACCTTACTTAGAGCTCCTAACTCTTTGAGTGTTGGAGTCGGCGCCAGCAGATGATGGCGCAGGCGAGGGTGAGGAAGGCTTCGTGGATGTCGTCGCGGATCTCCCAGCGGATCCGCAGGCGGCGGAACCAGTGCAGCAGGGCGATGGTCTGCTCGACGACCCACCGTCGGGTGCCGAGTTCGGAGCTGTGACCGGTTCCGCGTCGGGCGATGACCGGGGTGATGCCTTTGGTCCGTAGGTCGCGGCGGTAGCAGTCGTAGTCGTAGCCGCGGTCGGCGTAGAGCTGGTCGGGTCGTTGCCGGGGCCGGCCGCGGATGCCCTTGATCCGGGGGACCTTGTCGACCAGGGGCATGAGCTGGGTGACGTCGTGGCGGTTGCCGCCGGTCAGACTAGCGGCGAGGGGGATGCCGCCCGCGTCGGTGATGACGTGGTGTTTCGAGCCTGGCTTGCGGCGGTCGACCGGGCTCGGACCGGTTTTGGGCCACCCTTGAGCGCCCGGACATGGGAGCCGTCGATCACCGCCCGCGACAGATCCAGTTGCCCGGTCGCCCGGAGTTTGCCCAGCAGGACTTCGTGCAGTTGCTGCCACACGCCGGCGTCGTTCCAGTCCCGCAACCTGCGCCAGCAGGTCATCCCCGAACCGAACCCGAGCTCTTGGGGCAGGTACTCCCACGGGATCGCGGTGTAGAGCACAAACAGGATCCCGCACAACACCTTGCGATCATCCAAGGGCTCACGGCCGGGAAACCTGTGCCGCCGCGGTGGTCGGGGTGGCAGCAGCGGCACGATCTCGGCCCACAGCTCGTCCGAGACAATCCACGGCGGCTGCTCACCCCTCCTCACGTTCAGACAGAACGACCCTCACGTCCCGAGGACACGCCAACCTTCATTTCGTTAGGAGCTCTTAACCCGGCATTTGTCGTTTGGCTCGACTGTCGTCAGCGGGGCTGACGGTTGGCCCGGTTCGCGAGATCGGCAAGGGCGGCAACGCCGCGCAGTGGCTCGGAGACGATGCCGACGGCGGCCTTGTCGGCGTACGGGTTGATCGAGAAGCGGATCTCGGGCACGCGGCGGGTGGTGAGCACGTGCATGGCGCCGAGAGCGAGATAGGTGTCGGTGGGCTGCCACAGCGGACCAAAGGTGGTCTCCCAGTAGCGAACGTCGGGCAGGTCGCCGCCGCTTAGATCGACGATCAGCAACGTCGGCAGCTTTTGCGACTGGCGGATCTTGCGTTTGTAACGTAGCACCTCCATGGCGACGGACTGGGCCAGGGCAAGCATATGAGGGCTGTTGAACGGTGCCATCGACGACGTGGTGCTCCCGCCGCGACGGATTGTCAACCACGACGCCGGGATGCCGTCGGCCGGCCGGGCTGGGGCGGCCATCACCCGCAGCGCGGTGACACCGGGACTGCCGTCCGGCGGGACGAACTGTTCGATGATCGACCGCTGAACGCTGCTACGGATCGCGACCGGCGGGATCGGGTCGGTGCGAATTTCCACTCCGTCCGGAAGGCCGCGCTCGCGCAGTGCGGCGCTCAACGCCCGGCTCAGGTGCGACAGGCTGCTCGGACTGCGGGAGCCGATCTCGATGCCGAAGGCGGGCGGGTCGCCGCCGACGAGCAGGTCAGGACCGGCGCCGGTGTTGAACCGAAACGGCACCGTCGCCTCGGCCAGCAGCGACGCGACGATAAGCTCCGCCCGTAGCGGCATGAACCTCTCCATCGCCGGCTGACCCATGCCGCGGGCGGCCCGAAACTCGCGCCGTTTCGCGCCGAGTCCAGCCGGCGCGGCGGCCTCGAGGAGCACCAGCGTCTCCTCGATCGGGGTGAGGATCGGGTTGCGCCACCAGGCGTAGACCGTGCCCGGCGGTAGCGGATCCCGGCGACGGGACTTGAAGAACCAGCGCAGCGGGTGGTTTTCGACGCCATCGAGCCAGCGCTGCAACGTCGGCAGGTCACCCTCGGCGATTACATCCATAACTGACCACGTTAGGCGGACACACCTTCTCGCTCCAGCGGCTTTCCAGACGCAGGCGGTCGCGCATTCCCCGCTTTCAGCTTCCCACCGTCGCTGTTCTCAACTTCATCCACTACTCCTGCTCGCCGGGCAGCGAACGCGCTGAGGCCGCCGTTGACAGCGTGGTTTGCCTTGATCGCCGCCGCAGGTCCACCAAGATCAAATGCACGGATCTGCCGCCATCCGGTACGAGCGCGACTAACCCCGGCAGTGACAGAGTGTAATCGGCCAGTGGGTCGGCCGTTGTGGCGTGGAGGTTGCTCGACAAGGCGTCGTCGGCTCTTCAGGGACGTGGATCTCTGTACGCTCTGGCGTACCTGCCTGTACACCCGGCCCTGTACGCCGACACCACTGTCATCACGCCCGTCAGCGGCTGGGAGTTGCCCCCTGGTCCTGGACACTTGAGCCTTGGATCGTGATGGTCCGGGGAGATCAGGAGTCCCTGACAGATGGTGATGAAGCACTACCCCGCCGAGTTCAAGGCCGACGCGGTCGCGTTGTA